>NZ_JBSWYH010000144.1:0-200 GCF_056161025.1 Roseibium sp. AWQ4_254 | reverse complement strand
GCGAAGGCTGGCAAAGTCAGCGTCACGGCGGCGCAGCTGTCGATGTTGCTTGAGGGGATTGATTGGCGCATGCCCGTCCGCACCTGGACGCCCCTGACAAGTGGATGACGAGCGGATAACGGCGTAATTACAGATATTTATATCTGTTTTCCTTTCTGCTTCTGGCTGCGTCCGGTATAAATGCAGCCATGCTGAAGGAC
>NZ_JBSWYH010000143.1:0-200 GCF_056161025.1 Roseibium sp. AWQ4_254 | reverse complement strand
CAGCTCCGACAAAACTCTCCTGCGAATAGGCCCCACGATCCCAGCCGCCCGTGCTGCCACCCGTTTTCTCAATCGCATTCGTTGCAAGATCACGACCCTGAGCCTCAGTCTCGCCGAACCCGCCCTGGCCATCGCCAAGACGTGTCCAGATCGAGCCATCTTCCGCAGACAGGATCGCATCTACAGCGCCGTCGCCGTCC
>NZ_JBSWYH010000142.1:0-201 GCF_056161025.1 Roseibium sp. AWQ4_254 | reverse complement strand
CGCGCAAAACAAAAAAGGCCGGGCTTAAAACAGCCCCCTCCGGAACCAAAGAGTTCCAGGGAAAACAAAATAACGCGGGATGGAGCAGCCCGGTAGCTCGTCAGGCTCATAACCTGAAGGTCGCAGGTTCAAATCCTGCTCCCGCAACCAAATGCGACAACAGCCTCATCCCGAAAGGGGTGGGGCTGTTGTCGTATTCGG
>NZ_JBSWYH010000141.1:0-204 GCF_056161025.1 Roseibium sp. AWQ4_254 | reverse complement strand
GAACCAGCTCCGACAAAACTCTCCTGCGAATAGGCCCCACGATCCCAGCCGCCCGTGCTGCCACCCGTTTTCTCAATCGCATTCGTTGCAAAATCACGACCCTGAGCCTCAGCCTCGCCGAACCCGCCCTGGCCATCGCCAAGACGTGTCCAGATCGAGCCATCTTCCGCAGACAGGATCGCATCTACAGCGCCGTCGCCGTCC
>NZ_JBSWYH010000140.1:0-204 GCF_056161025.1 Roseibium sp. AWQ4_254 | reverse complement strand
AGGCGGTCCCGGTGCAAATGACGACGACAATGATGATGGCTCCGATGATGGTTCATCATTTACGCAGCGCTTCCGAAGCGTGGACCTGGATGCTTTCGCGGTCGATAGCACGATCGATGATGATACCGATGGCGGTGACAGCAATATCTCTGCTGAGCTGGATGAGTGGCTGGACCGCGATATTGGGGGTGCCGACCAGCAGGC
>NZ_JBSWYH010000139.1:0-204 GCF_056161025.1 Roseibium sp. AWQ4_254 | reverse complement strand
TCCCCGGTTTGCGCGAATGCCAGTTGATCCGGGCCACGTCGAGGAAGCGTCTTTCGTTGAGTTGGAACTGGCCCCGGCAGCTTGTCCTGCCGCTACAGGGGTCGTTGTCCCGGCCCCGGAACCTGTCTGTGCAAGCCGGGTTGATATTACCCTTTCGGATGGCCGAAGGGTGTTGATCGAAGGCCCAACGGCCCTGGCCGCGGT
>NZ_JBSWYH010000138.1:0-207 GCF_056161025.1 Roseibium sp. AWQ4_254 | reverse complement strand
TCTCACCCCTGGAACCTATTTGTGCGAACCGGGTTGACATTACCCTTTCCGATGGCCGCCGGGTGTTGATCGAAGGCCCAACGGCCCTGGCTGCGGTGATGGGACTGGTCCAGGGCTTGATGGGATGATCCCTGTTCCATCGAACACCCGGGTTTGGCTAGCGTCGGGTGTGACGGACATGCGGCGCGGCTTCAACTCTTTGGCCGC
>NZ_JBSWYH010000137.1:0-207 GCF_056161025.1 Roseibium sp. AWQ4_254 | reverse complement strand
GCATGGCTTCCAGATCTCAATGAGCGGAACAGGAAACTGCTTTGACAACGCCGCCGTGGAAACCTTCTTCAAAACGATCAAGGCTGAGTTGTTGTGGCAGAAATCATGGACCTGCCGGAGACTGTCCGGAATTCTGTGCCCTGGCGTGGTAGCTCTGAGATGAGGAGACCCACGTATGAGCATCGACAAAGACCTTTTGGACCAGCT
>NZ_JBSWYH010000136.1:0-210 GCF_056161025.1 Roseibium sp. AWQ4_254 | reverse complement strand
CATTAAGGGCCCTTAAATGTCCATTTAATTAAGCGGACACTTAACGCACCAAATCGAAAAGCGGCAGGTCGGGTTCAACGGACGCTCACTTATCGAATAGACGGTACTGCACCCAAGTCGTGATCGTCCGGGAAAACTCCGAAGGTGAATATTCCGGCAATGGCGGGCGTGCCCACCGGGGCTTGCCGGAGGAAGTCGGCACCGAAGTCG
>NZ_JBSWYH010000135.1:0-212 GCF_056161025.1 Roseibium sp. AWQ4_254 | reverse complement strand
ATGACACGCCGGTCAAGCTTCAGGCTCCGGGAACGAAGAAGACCAAAACCGCCCGGATCTGGGCCTATGTGCGGGATGAGCGGTCATGGGCCGGGGCCTCTCCACCGCTGGCGTGGTACCGGTTCACGGTTGACCGCAAGGGCGAACATCCTCAGGGCCACTTGTCCGGCTACAAGGGCTGGGTGCACGCGGACGGGTATGCCGGGTTCAAC
>NZ_JBSWYH010000134.1:0-218 GCF_056161025.1 Roseibium sp. AWQ4_254 | reverse complement strand
CAACGAAAGACCCGTCCTCAACATTAACCTGGTTAGTTGGCGCGGAGGCAAAGCGCGGATCCTTCAGCCAATTGTGGATCATATTGGCATTCGCAGAATACCGGCGCGCCACCTGTGCAACCGATGCACCGGGAAGAACCGCTTGCGCGCAGATCTCCCGCTTCTCCTCATCAGACCAAATCCGCCGTTTCCTTCGATTACTCATTAAGGGCCCTTAA
>NZ_JBSWYH010000133.1:0-219 GCF_056161025.1 Roseibium sp. AWQ4_254 | reverse complement strand
TGGCATCGAAAGGAAACTTGTCGGTCACCCCCATCGTCTCACCCCGAAAATAGGCCCGCCCTTCTTTGCTTTGCGCAAACGCTTCCAGCTCGTCTTCCCAGCCGGTGATATTCTCAAAATCCGCCATGTCGTTTGTCCTGTTGTTTCTCTTGGAACGCGCCGCGTTTACTTAGATGCAGACTGTTTCAGATTTCGCGTTCGAGGCGCAGCCGAGAGACA
>NZ_JBSWYH010000132.1:0-224 GCF_056161025.1 Roseibium sp. AWQ4_254 | reverse complement strand
CCGGAGCGTGCCGCAATCAGGCAAAAGCACGCCAAACCTATCTTCAATGATCTGGAAGACTGGCTTGGCAGCCAATTGACGCGGATCTCGGGAAAGTCGCCGCTCGCCGCTGCGATCCGTTATGCGCTCAGCCGTCTGCCGAAAGCCCGGCCGTATCTCGGCAACGGGCATCTGGAGCTGGACAACAATTGCGCGGAGCGGGCCATGAAGCCCATTGCCCTTGG
>NZ_JBSWYH010000131.1:0-224 GCF_056161025.1 Roseibium sp. AWQ4_254 | reverse complement strand
GCGTGAACCCAGCCTTTGTAGCCAGACAGGTGGCCCTCAGGATGTTTGCCCTTGCGGTCAACCGTGAACCGGTACCACGCCAGCGGTGGAGAGGCCCCGGCCCATGACCGCTCATCCCGGACATAGGTCCAGATCCGGGCAGTTTTGGTCTTCTTCGTTCCCGGAGCCTGAAGCTTGACCGGGGTGTCATCGGCAAAGAGCGCTTCCCCTTGCCGGACCATGCG
>NZ_JBSWYH010000130.1:0-228 GCF_056161025.1 Roseibium sp. AWQ4_254 | reverse complement strand
CTCCACCGCTGGCGTGGTACCGGTTCACGGTTGACCGCAAGGGCAAACATCCTGAGGGCCACCTGTCTGGCTACAAAGGCTGGGTTCACGCGGACGGGTATGCCGGGTTCAACGGCCTGTTCGGGGAGAACAAGGCGCGGGAGATGGCCTGTATGGCCCATATCCGGCGCAAGTTCGTCGATGTGCACGCCTCCCAGGGATCATCCATCGCCGCTGAGACCATCCAGC
>NZ_JBSWYH010000129.1:0-229 GCF_056161025.1 Roseibium sp. AWQ4_254 | reverse complement strand
GAACCTGTTCGGCTTGTGCGGCCAAAGAGTTGAAGCCGCGCCGCATGTCCGTCACACCGGCCGCCAGCCAAACCCGGGTGTTCGATGGAACAGGGATCATCCCATCAAACCCTGAACCAGTCCCATCACCGCGGCCAAGGCCGTTGGGCCTTCGATCAACACCCGGCGGCCATCGGAAAGGGTAATGTCAACCCGGTTCGCACAAATAGGTTCCAGGGGTGAGACAACG
>NZ_JBSWYH010000128.1:0-235 GCF_056161025.1 Roseibium sp. AWQ4_254 | reverse complement strand
TTGATGGGATGATCCCTGTTCCATCGAACACCCGGGTTTGGCTAGCGTCGGGTGTGACGGACATGCGGCGCGGCTTCAACTCTTTGGCCGCACAAGCCGAACAGGTCCTGGCCGAAGATCCTTATTCTGGGCACTTGTTCGTGTTCCGTGAGCGTCCGCTGAACCCCACCTCCCGCTTTTCGATTTTGCGCCTTAAGTGTCCACTTATGCAAATGGACACTTAAAGGCGCGTGAT
>NZ_JBSWYH010000127.1:0-238 GCF_056161025.1 Roseibium sp. AWQ4_254 | reverse complement strand
CGCAACCAAATGCGACAACAGCCTCATCCCGAAAGGGGTGGGGCTGTTGTCGTATTCGGGTGGGCATTCCGGATGAGGACCTTGCAAAGCGTGACCTGCCACGGGATTTTTCCTCCACTGTCGATTAGAGGCCGACCCAATTTGAGGAGTGAGCGTCCGTTGAACCCGACCTGCCGCTTTTCGATTTGGTGCGTTAAGTGTCCGCTTAATTAAATGGACATTTAAGGGCCCTTAATGA
>NZ_JBSWYH010000126.1:0-239 GCF_056161025.1 Roseibium sp. AWQ4_254 | reverse complement strand
CCCGCGCTCGCCGCGATATCGCTCTGAAGATCGAGATCCGCCGTGTCTTCGAGGAGAACTTCCGGGTCTATGGCGTGCGCAAGGTCTGGCGGCAATTACAGCGGGAGGGCTTCGATATCGCCCGATGCACTGTGGCCCGACTTATGACGGCCATGGGGCTTCAGGGGATCATTCGCGGCAAACCTGCCAAAACGACGGTTCCGGAAAAGTCAGCCCCCAGCCCACTCGACCGTGTGAAC
>NZ_JBSWYH010000125.1:0-244 GCF_056161025.1 Roseibium sp. AWQ4_254 | reverse complement strand
CGGCGGATCTCGATCTTCAGAGCGATATCGCGGCGAGCGCGGGACGATAGGCGATCCACATCCTCACGCTTGGCGATATTCTCATAATAAGCTGACGGGGCAATCGGCAGCAGTCGGCAGATCGGCTCGACCCCAAACACCGGACGGTGTTCATCGATGAAGGAAATCATCGCTTCAATGGGCGGTCGAGCTCCGCCTGGGCAAAATAAGCAGACGCCTTGCGCAAGATCTCG
This sequence comes from Roseibium sp. AWQ4_254, assembly GCF_056161025.1. NCBI lineage: Bacteria > Pseudomonadati > Pseudomonadota > Alphaproteobacteria > Hyphomicrobiales > Stappiaceae > Roseibium > Roseibium sp. AWQ4_254. The sequence continues at coordinate 11 of NZ_JBSWYH010000125.1, read as the reverse complement.
TTGGCTTGGCG
>NZ_JBSWYH010000124.1:0-257 GCF_056161025.1 Roseibium sp. AWQ4_254 | reverse complement strand
TCATTAAGGGCCCTTAAATGTCCATTTAATTAAGCGGACACTTAACGCACCAAATCGAAAAGCGGCAGGTCGGGTTCAACGGACGCTCACTGCTCATACGTGGGTCTCCTCATCTCAGAGCTACCACGCCAGGGCACAGAATTCCGGACAGTCTCGGGCCGTGAGTAACCGGTTGAAACGGGATCTTGCTATCCGGGCCCTGAACATGGCCATTGCCCTGCGCCGCCCGCCCAAGGGCTGCATTCACCATACGGATC
>NZ_JBSWYH010000123.1:0-266 GCF_056161025.1 Roseibium sp. AWQ4_254 | reverse complement strand
AGATACGATAAAACCGATACCAGCTATCAAGCCTCATGGAACCTGGCCGCAGCGATCATCGCATTGCGCTAAATGTCCACAGACCTTAGACCTGCATTCCAGACGTGTCATCGGTTGGGCCGTGAGCAACCGGTTGAAACGGGATCTTGCTATCCGGGCCCTGAACATGGCCATAGCCCTGCGCCGCCCGCCCAAGGGCTGCATTCACCATACGGATCGCGGCAGCCAAGGCGAATTCAACCGGTCGTCGCAACACCTTCGATTGC
>NZ_JBSWYH010000122.1:0-270 GCF_056161025.1 Roseibium sp. AWQ4_254 | reverse complement strand
ATTCCGGCGGCCACTCTCCTGAGCCTATGATGCGGGGTCGTAGCACACGCCCCAAGAGGCATAAAAGGAGAGTGACCGTGTCGGAGTATGTTGGATTTGATGTTTCGAAGGAAGAGACTTCGTTCTGCGTGAAGGACCGGGATGGGAAGGTCGTTGGTCGTGGCAAGGTTGCAACTGATCCTGTGTCTTTGTTTGAGGCGCTGAAGGCGACCTGCCTTTGTCCTGAGCGGATCGTGATGGAAACGGGCACCTGGGGCCACTGGCTGGTAA
>NZ_JBSWYH010000121.1:0-275 GCF_056161025.1 Roseibium sp. AWQ4_254 | reverse complement strand
CGCGAATGTCCTGTATCCGGGCCTCAATGTGCCCATCCAGCGTGTCAGGCAGACGTAGAACGAAGTCACTCAGGCTGAGGACGTCATCCCCAATATCGCGGTCCAGCCACTCATCCAGCTCAGCAGAGATATTGCTGTCACCGCCATCGGTATCATCATCGATCGTGCGATCGACCGCGAAAGTATCCAGGTCCACGCTTCGGAAGCGCTGCGTAAATGATGAACCATCATCGGAGCCATCATCATTGTCGTCGTCATTTGCACCGGGACCGCCT
>NZ_JBSWYH010000120.1:0-287 GCF_056161025.1 Roseibium sp. AWQ4_254 | reverse complement strand
CGCGGCGCGCTCGAAGAGAAATAGCAGGACAAACGACATGGCGGATTTTGAGAATATCACAGGCTGGCGGGACGAGCTGGAAGCGTTTGCGGAAAGCGAAGAAGGGGACGCCTATTTTGGAGGTGAGACGGTGGGGAAGACCAAAAAGCTTACCTTCGATGCCGTTCTGGATCTGGCAAGGCTTATGTTGAAACATGACGAGCTGCGCGAGGCCGTCAGGCAGGAAGTGGAGTTCCGGGCTTTTCTGGAGACGCGTCCGGATTTGAGCAGTGAAGATGATGAATATT
>NZ_JBSWYH010000119.1:0-307 GCF_056161025.1 Roseibium sp. AWQ4_254 | reverse complement strand
CGTCTGCGATAGACGCAGTCACGCCCTCAGAGGCAAGAAACTACTTCGCTGCCGCAGGATATGAGCCGGAGTAAGCGGGAAACGCTCTAAATGATGTGTCCCGCCTCCCCTTTGTCTTTAAAAGGGATTCGGAACAAAATAGCAACATATTAGACGATTTATGCTCAATCTATCGTAGCGTTATCTAGCCCGTATTTGCCTCAATCGGACGCTCACGGCCCGGAACCGCTCTGTCGCTGATCTCTGCTGGGCGGTCGCTGATCATCAACGCATCATTGAGGAAGGATTTGCCGCGATTGCGTCCGCG
>NZ_JBSWYH010000118.1:0-318 GCF_056161025.1 Roseibium sp. AWQ4_254 | reverse complement strand
GGGTGTTGATCGAAGGCCCAACGGCCCTGGCCGCGGTGATGGGACTGGTTCAGGGTTTGATGGAGTGATCCCGGTTCCATCGAACACCCGAGTTTGGCTGGCGGCCGGTGTGACGGACATGCGGCGCGGCTTCAACTCTTTGGCCGCACAAGCCGAACAGGTTCTCGCGGAAGATCCTTATTCTGGGCACCTGTTCGTGTTCCGCGGTCGGCGGGGTGATCTTTTGAAGATCATCTGGTGGGACAGTCAGGGGGCTTGCCTGTTTTCCAAACGCCTGGAGAAAGGCCGGTTTGTCTGGCCGGGCGCGAAGGCTGGCAA
>NZ_JBSWYH010000117.1:0-319 GCF_056161025.1 Roseibium sp. AWQ4_254 | reverse complement strand
TGGCCTCCTTGTCCAGCCCTCAGCTTGAATCACTATTCACCACAAAAGGGAACCCAAGACGATTCAGACTTTTTGGGAAATGCTCTAGTTTTCCCCTGAAGTACGCGAGCGCGCGGTTCGTCTTGTGCTGGATAGTGAAGGCCAGCACAGGTCTCGCTGGCAGGCGATCGTATCGATAGCAGCCAAGATCGGTTGCTCGGCGCACACACTGAACGAATGGGTCAAGAGATCCGAGGTTGATAGTGGTGTCCGGGCTGGCATTCCGACGGAGATGGTCGAGAAGATGAAGGCTCTTGAGCGGGAGAACCGTGAGCTTCGT
>NZ_JBSWYH010000116.1:0-320 GCF_056161025.1 Roseibium sp. AWQ4_254 | reverse complement strand
CGCGAATGCCAGTTGATCCGGGCCACGTCGAGGAAGCGTCTTTCGTTGAGTTGGAACTGGCCCCGGCAGCTTGCCCTGCCCCGCCAGGGGTCGTTGTCCCGCCCCCGGAACCTGTCTGTGCAAACCGGGTTGATATTACCCTTTCGGATGGCCGAAGGGTGTTGATCGAAGGCCCAACGGCCTTGGCCGCGGTGATGGGACTGGTTCAGGGTTTGACGGAGTGATCCCGGTTCCATCGAACACCCGGGTTTGGCTGGCGGCCGGTGTGACGGACATGCGGCGCGGCTTCAACTCTTTGGCCGCACAAGCCGAACAGGTTC
>NZ_JBSWYH010000115.1:0-336 GCF_056161025.1 Roseibium sp. AWQ4_254 | reverse complement strand
GATGGAACCGGGATCACTCCATCAAACCCTGAACCAGTCCCATCACCGCGGCCAGGGCCGTTGGGCCTTCGATCAACACCCTTCGGCCATCGGAAAGAGTAATATCAACCCGGCTTGCACAGACAGGTTCCGGGGGCGGGACAACGACACCAGGCGTGGCAGGGCAAGCTGCCGGGGCCAGTTCCAGCTCAACGAAAGACCCGTCCTCGACGTGGCCCGGATCAACTGGCATTCGCGCAAACCGGGGATCCTTCAGCCAATTGTGGATCATATTGGCATTTGCCGAATACCGGCGCGCCACCTGCGCAACCGATGCACTGGGAAGAACCGCTTGCG
>NZ_JBSWYH010000114.1:0-337 GCF_056161025.1 Roseibium sp. AWQ4_254 | reverse complement strand
GCGTCTGCGATAGACGCAGTCACGCCCTCAGAGGCAAGAAACTACTTCGCTGCCGCAGGATATGAGCCGGAGTAAGCGGGAAACGCTCTAGGGTCTCTAAAATCTTGCAATAACTCCGCAATATCTTCATGAGAAATGTGCCAATCTTCGGAAATTAATCTATTCAAAATCGGTACGCATTTGCTGTCGAATCCAAAAAATCTAAAGCCAATACCTAGGGAATATTCCAAAACCTCGTCGTCTTTATCCATTGATGCTAGTTTTAGGATTTTTGACATAGCATGTTCGTCGTTTCGTACGTCCATCGAAAAGCGTTCAAGGAATTCATCCAAAGAAA
>NZ_JBSWYH010000113.1:0-343 GCF_056161025.1 Roseibium sp. AWQ4_254 | reverse complement strand
CGCCGAACAGGCTCTGGGTTTCGGACTTCACCTATGTCGCCACCTGGCAGGGCTTCGTCTATGTCGCCTTCGTCATCGACGCATTTGCCCGCCGCATTGTCGGCTGGCGTGTCAGCCGGACAGCGCACGCGACCTTCGTTTTCGATGCCCTGGAGCAAGCGCTTCACGATCGGCGTCCCGTTCATGGCGGCGGCCTCGTGCACCACTCGGACAGAGGCGTCCAAGGCGGATTCAACCGGTCGTCGCAACACGCCGTTGATGGAGGTGTAAATGACAAAAACAGGCAGACGAAAGTCCGAACGTTCGACCCGGGACAAATTAAACTCTCCCGGCAGGCCGCCAG
>NZ_JBSWYH010000112.1:0-400 GCF_056161025.1 Roseibium sp. AWQ4_254 | reverse complement strand
GGGTTCTGGCACAAATCGCCGACCACAAGATCAATCGCATCAACGAACTCATGCCTTGGTGTTACGCTGCAAAAGCAGCGTAACAGAGCGCCTGGCCGCCATGAAGACCGGCTTCACCGGGCGGACACGAAGATGCTCAAACCTCCGCAAATAAAGAGGGACGAACATGGAATTTTCCATGCTCGCCCCTCTCGCTTTACAACGTCACAAAGTCAGATTGGCTTAAGCCGTAAACAGATCAGCAAGGGTAATGTAGCCATCGTCCAGGATCAGTGTCTCAACGTGATCCGCAGAAGCAAACCAATCAGTAAGCTGGGCACCCGCAACAACCCGCTATTTTGAGGCGTCCCGACGGCTTTCAGCCATGAGGCCCGCGTTTTTGCCCCGGATCGGATTGATC
>NZ_JBSWYH010000111.1:0-424 GCF_056161025.1 Roseibium sp. AWQ4_254 | reverse complement strand
GGAATTGATCTGGCGGCGGGGAAGATGCTTTATGATCTGATGAAAAACGCTTAGGGTCATTCTTGGGTCCGTTTTTGGGAGAGATTCTGAAATCAGGCGTTGCAACCACGATTCTAGACGATCTCCTTACAAAACGGACCTTTTTATCCTAAATCAGAATTTTCCCGGACAGTAGTGCAGGTTGGTATTTCCCTCCAATCATCTCCTCCAACCGGGCCATCAGCGACAGAACCTTGCCGTTCGTGCCGCGGGCGCCGATGGCCTGGAGGGCAACGGGAAGCCCGGCACCGCAGGGCACCACACCGGCGGGCTGCTGGGTCAGGTTGATGAAGAAGCTGGACACCCGCAAAAACCTCGCCATTGGAGGTGATTTCTGATTCACTTCGATCATGGAGGTGTTTTCATGGATCCGAGCAGTCTTTTC
>NZ_JBSWYH010000110.1:0-451 GCF_056161025.1 Roseibium sp. AWQ4_254 | reverse complement strand
GACCGCCCATTGAAGCGATGATTTCTTTCATCGATGAGCACCGCCCGGTGTTCGGGGTCGAGCCGATTTGCAAAGTTCTGCCGATTGCCCCGTCAGCTTATTATGAGAATATCGCCAAGCGGTTGGACGTGGATCGCCTATCGTCCCGCGCTCGCCGCGATATTGCTCTGAAGATCGAGATCCGCCGTGTCTTCGAAGAGAACTTTCGGGTCTATGGCGTGCGCAAGATCTGGCGACAATTGCAGCGGGAGGGCTTCGATGTTGCCCGCTGCACGGTGGCCCGGCTCATGAGGGTGATAGGGCTTCAAGGGATCATTCGCGGTAAGCCGGCCAAGACGACGTTCCCAGACAAGTCAGCAGCCAGCCCGCTCGACCGGGTGAACCGCCAGTTCAGGGCTCCAGCGCCGAACAGGCTCTGGGTTTCGGACTTCACCTATGTCGCCACCTGGCA
>NZ_JBSWYH010000109.1:0-451 GCF_056161025.1 Roseibium sp. AWQ4_254 | reverse complement strand
TAGAGCATTTCCCAAAAAGTCTGAATCGTCTTGGGTTCCCTTTTGTGGTGAATAGTGATTCAAGCTGAGGGCTGGACAAGGAGGCCAGCCTTCATGACGCGACCTCTATCGATTGACTTACGCAAGCGTTTGATTGATGCCGTTGAAGGTGGAATGTCCCGACGGGCTGCTGCAGAGCGGTTTGGTGTTGGGGAAGCGACGGCAATCCGCTGGGTGGAGCGTTATCGGCGCACCGGCCGCATCGAGCCCGAGAAGATGGGGCCTCGTTCGCCGCGCAGTCCGCTTGAGGCGGTTCGCGATGAGATCCTTGAGCTGGTGGAGGTAAGACCCGATCTCACTCTCGCGGAAATCGTGGACCATCTCATTAAGGGCCCTTAAATGTCCATTTAATTAAGCGGACACTTAACGCACCAAATCGAAAAGCGGCAGGTCGGGTTCAACGGACGCTCAC
>NZ_JBSWYH010000108.1:0-459 GCF_056161025.1 Roseibium sp. AWQ4_254 | reverse complement strand
GTTTTGGTCTTCTTCGTTCCCGGAGCCTGAAGCTTGACCGGGGTGTCATCGGCAAAGAGCGCTTCCCCTTGCCGGACCATGCGGCCGATGGCATCCGCCAGGGGCTCAAGCAAGGCAGTGGAGCGCCCCACCCAATCAGCCAGGGTGGAGCGGTCCAGATCGATGCCTTCCCGGCCAAAGATCTGAGACTGGCGATAGAGCGGAAGGTGGTCCGCATATTTGGAAACCAATACATGCGCCAAAAGTCCCGCTCCCGGCCGTCCACGCTCAATCGGACGCGATGGCAAGGGCGCCTGAACAATTCTCTCGCAGCAAGAACAGGACAGGCGCGGTCTGACAATACGGTTCACGATAAACCGGCCAGGCACATATTCCAGCTCTTCGGTAATGTCCTCACCCAGTGTCTTCAGCTTGCCGCCACACCGAAGGCAGGCTTCGCCCGGCATCAAGATCGTGTCA
>NZ_JBSWYH010000107.1:0-481 GCF_056161025.1 Roseibium sp. AWQ4_254 | reverse complement strand
TTGCAACGAATGCGATTGAGAAAACGGGTGGCAGCACGGGCGGCTGGGATCGTGGGGCCTATTCGCAGGAGAGTTTTGTCGGAGCTGGTTCTCTCAGCACGACGGTCTATCGGACCAACAAGTACGTCCTGCTTGGACTTTCTGCGGATGGTGGGGATGTTGGAACATCCACGATCGAATACGGCATTCGACAGCAATCCGACGGCAAGCTTTCGATTTACGAGAACGGGGTGAGCAAGGGAACCTTTGGCCAATATTTTGTTGGCGATGAGCTCACGATCGAGCGTCTGGAAGACGGCACAGTCCAGTATTTGAGGAACGGTGAGGTTTTCTACACGAGTGCCACGCTGTCCGACCCGTCTGTGCCTCTCCATGCGGATGCAAGTTTCTATCAACATGGCAGCCGTCTGGGTGACACGGTGCTGCAGTCTGGAGATGGTCCGGCCGAGCTGGTGACGTGGGAACACGATCCGGACATTGC
>NZ_JBSWYH010000106.1:0-484 GCF_056161025.1 Roseibium sp. AWQ4_254 | reverse complement strand
ACCGGACGGTGCTGAAGGCCCGTCAGCACCTGGTCCGCCAGCGCCGCGATACGGAAAATGCGATCCGCGGGCTGCTTGGCGCGTTCGGGCACCGCCTGCCCAAGGGAGTTGGCAAGTTCGCGGCCCGTGTGCAGGCGGTCCTGCAGACATGCCCTGCTCTGACCGGCATTGTCGGCCCCTTGCTTGAGGCGCGGACGGCTTTGATCAGATGCCTGGACGAGTTGGACGGCACGGTCAGGGAGCGCGCTTCGCAGAGCCCGGCCTGCCGGCTGCTGATGACGGCACCGGGCGTGGGGCCGGTGACGGCGCTGGCTTTCGCGGCGACCATCGACGATCCGGCCCGGTTTGCCAAATCGCGCTCGGTGGGGGCCTATGCCGGGTTGACCGCGCGGCGCAACCAGTCGGGGGAGATGGACTGGTCCGGGCGCATATCAAGGCATGGCGATGCGATGCTGCGCAGCCTGCTCTTTGAGGCGGCCAGCAG
>NZ_JBSWYH010000105.1:0-521 GCF_056161025.1 Roseibium sp. AWQ4_254 | reverse complement strand
CCGATGGCGAAGGAAAAATTTGAGCGCACGAAGCCGCACGTTAACATTGGCACGATTGGCCACGTTGACCATGGCAAGACGACGCTGACAGCAGCAATCACGATGACGCTTGCCGAAGCCGGCGGCGCTGAAGCCAAAGCGTATGACGAGATTGACGGCGCGCCTGAAGAAAAGGCTCGCGGGATCACGATCTCCACGGCGCATGTTGAGTATGAGACGGAAAACCGTCACTACGCTCACGTTGACTGCCCGGGTCACGCTGACTACGTGAAGAACATGATCACGGGTGCTGCGCAGATGGATGGCGGCATTCTGGTTGTGTCTTCGGCAGACGGCCCGATGCCGCAGACGCGCGAGCACATCCTGCTTGCCCGTCAGGTTGGCGTTCCGGCGCTTGTTGTTTTCATGAACAAGGTTGACCAGGTCGACGACGAAGAGCTGCTTGAGCTGGTTGAAATGGAAATCCGCGAGCTGCTGTCTTCCTACGAGTTCCCGGGTGACGACATTCCGATCGTGAAGGG
>NZ_JBSWYH010000104.1:0-535 GCF_056161025.1 Roseibium sp. AWQ4_254 | reverse complement strand
TCGTTTGTCCTGTTGTTTCTCTTGGAACGCGCCGCGTTTACTTAGATGCAGACTGTTTCAGATTTCGCGTTCGAGGCGCAGCCGAGAGACAGGGAAATCTGAAGCCCTTTCAACGCGATTTGCTGCAAAAGGTGTTCATGAATTGTTCCGCGCCGCTAAAGCCGCCGATTTAGATGACCAGGACATCCCCCCTGGAAACGTCCAGAAGAAAAATCTCCCTCATGCGCCGTCTTCATTGTAAAAAAAAGGATATTCTAAAATTTTCTTTCGCATAATTTTTCGCTGCTTCATATTCCAGAGACTCCAATTCTCCAGATGTAAAAGCAAATGCTATGTCTTCAGCATAATCCAACGCAATATAGTCATATGCAATATTTGACTTAAACGCATACCATCTCCTAAATTTGGCCCGGGTCTCCACAGCCTGCACCGGATTCAGATCCCAATATTCATCATCTTCACTGCTCAAATCCGGACGCGTCTCCAGAAAAGCCCGGAACTCCACTTCCTGCCTGACGGCCTCGCGCAGCTCGTC
>NZ_JBSWYH010000103.1:0-538 GCF_056161025.1 Roseibium sp. AWQ4_254 | reverse complement strand
GTGATCGTCCGGGAAAACTCCGAAGGTGAATATTCCGGCAATGGCGGGCGTGCCCACCGGGGCTTGCCGGAGGAAGTCGGCACCGAAGTCGCAATCTTCACGCGTACCGGCATCGCCCGGATCATGCGTTACGCCTTCAGGCTGGCACAATCGCGGCCCCGCAAGCTGCTGACGGTTGTGACCAAGTCAAACGCTCAGCGGCACGGCATGGTCCTTTGGGATGAAATTGCCGCAGAAGTCGCGCAAGAGTTTCCGGACGTTACCTGGGACAAAATGCTTGTGGATGCGATGACTGTCCGCATGGTCAAGAACCCGCAAAGCCTCGACACGATCGTCGCCACCAATCTGCATGCGGACATACTGTCCGACCTCGCAGGCGCTCTGGCGGGCAGCCTCGGTGTCGCGCCAACCGCAAATATCGACCCGGAGCGGCGGTTTCCTTCCATGTTCGAACCCATTCACGGATCGGCTTTTGACATAACCGGCAAGGGCATTGCCAATCCCGTGGCAACGTTCTGGACGGCCTCTCAGATGCTGG
>NZ_JBSWYH010000102.1:0-539 GCF_056161025.1 Roseibium sp. AWQ4_254 | reverse complement strand
ACACCAAGGCATGAGTTCGTTGATGCGATTGATCTTGTGGTCGGCGATTTGTGCCAGAACCCAGGTCAGCCAGGCTTGCGGGTCGATGCCGCTGAGTTTGGCGGTTTCGATCAGGGTATAGGCGATAGCCGCGGATTTGCCGCCGCCTTGTGAGCCCATGAAGAGGTAGTTTTTTCGTCCAAGGGCAATCGGTTTCATTGCCCGCTCTGCGGAGTTGTTGTCCAGTTCCAGATGCCCGTTGTCGAGATACGGCCGGGCTTTCGGCAGTCGGCTGAGCGCATAACGGATCGCCGCAGCAAGTGGTGACTTGCCTGAGATCCGCGTCAATTGAGTGCCGAGCCAGTCTTCCAGATCATCGAAGATAGGTTTGGCTTGTGCTTGCCGCAGGGCGGCGCGGTCCGGCGGCGGTTTGCCGCGTGCCTTCTTTTCGATTTCGTACAGTCCGGCAATCCGCTGGATGGCCTCGCCGGCAACCGATGATCCTTGGGAGGCATGCACATCGACGAACTTGCGCCGGATATGGGCCATGCAGGCCATCT
>NZ_JBSWYH010000101.1:0-573 GCF_056161025.1 Roseibium sp. AWQ4_254 | reverse complement strand
TCAACGAACTCATGCCTTGGTGTTACGCTGCAAAAGCAGCGTAACAGAGCGCGCCGCCGCCATGAAGACCGGCTTCACCGGACGGACACCATTGAGCCACCAAAATGCGCTCTGCGTCCATTTCTGGCCGCACCTATCCTCCGGCTCTCTCTCGTTCATGGTGGACCTATCTCGGATTTGTACCGCTCCTTTGACTTGGTATTTTGCCACAAAGGAGACTGTTCATGGCATCACGTCACGGCGCGGAGTTTCGCGCAGAAGCAGTCCGGATAGCGCTGACCAGCGGCTTGTCGCGTAAGCAAGTTGCCAGAGATCTTGGTGTTGGTTTTTCAACCTTGAACCGTTGGAGACAGCAGGGCCGGCGCAATCCCGAGAAACCGGCCACACAATCTGACCTTGAAAAGGAGATAGCAGAACTTCGCAGAGAAAACCGCCTGCTCCGGGAGGAGAGGGAGGTGTTAAAAAAGGCCACCCAGTTCTTTGCCCCCTCTCGGTGATTGCTCAGCAATCACCTGCCGGTTGATAGAAAGAAGCAAATGAGGTTTGCATTCATCGCGGAGAACCTGGGCCTTT
>NZ_JBSWYH010000100.1:0-615 GCF_056161025.1 Roseibium sp. AWQ4_254 | reverse complement strand
TCATTAAGGGCCCTTAAATGTCCATTTAATTAAGCGGACACTTAACGCACCAAATCGAAAAGCGGCAGGTCGGGTTCAACGGACGCTCACCGTAAAACTGACCGCCGGCTGCACGAGATGGCGACTTTCCGAAATCGTGACCTGGGAAACATCAAGACCCAACGAACAGTAGGGTATTGAATCTGAAATCCCATCTCTGAATTTATTGAACTGCCGCCTAATTTTTTCGCGAACGAAGGGAGGCGCAGTCAATCCCGAAAACATTCCTGGCTGCCATCTGTAGCCAGGTCTTAAAGTAGGGAGGGGTCGGTTGAATGACGGCAGCCCTCCCGGCGCACTGACGTGTGCCTTCGTCGTACTGTGGGGCGCTGCAAACGACGAACCCTGGTTCTAGAGCTCCGAAGGGTGCAGCCGCGGGATGACAGGTCTCAGCGAAATAGTAGGGAGCAACTTTACGGCCCTGTTCGGCACGTAAAGACCCATTGCGGCGGCCCGGCTCCGACGGACAAGATCGCTTTTGGGTTGTCTAGAGCATTTCCCAAAAAGTCTGAATCGTCTTGGGTTCCCTTTTGTGGTGAATAGTGATTCAAGCTGAGGGCTGGACAAGGAGGCCAG
>NZ_JBSWYH010000099.1:0-622 GCF_056161025.1 Roseibium sp. AWQ4_254 | reverse complement strand
AACGGCCAACCAGGCCGTCCTGCGCAACGCGCCTTGCCGGCCAATCCGGACCAGCGCCATCAGATGGGTTTCTATCTAGTGAGGTTGGTATAAATCATGATTTCTTCATATCGTTCTCCACACTAATCAAAGGCTGGAGAAGTCCAATTTTCAACCCGTTGGTTTTTGGGGATGATTACCCCCCAATCTCGGAGCAAGCATAAGCCTAATTAAATGCGAATCTATAGCGTCTCGCGAAACAACAAGATTCGATCACCCAGAACTCCCTTGCCTATTTCTGAAAATTCAAGAAAAGCGCTTCGATTTCACGGACAGCTTCTTCAACCTGCTCTCGTTCAGAGGTTGTTAACGTCCGACCATTTTCAATCAGACTTGAATTTATTTGCTCCAAATTGAACGCAATAGGGAAAACGTTTTCTGCCCAAAACTCATCGTCCAATCTACGCGCGATGCCTTCAATCTGAACTATGAGCGCATTGAGACCCATTTTCCCTAGACGGAAACTCTCAAATTGAGTCGAAGCCAATTTTTTTGTGTCCGTCCGGTGAAGCCGGTCTTCATGGCGGCGGCGCGCTCTGTTACGCTGCTTTTGCAGCGTAACACCAAGGCATGAGTTCGTTGA
>NZ_JBSWYH010000098.1:0-624 GCF_056161025.1 Roseibium sp. AWQ4_254 | reverse complement strand
CCGCTTTTCGATTTTGCGCCTTAAGTGTCCACTTATGCAAATGGACACTTAAAGGCGCGTGATGAGCAAACGAAAGAAACGGCGGAGTTGGGGTTCAGCGGACGCTCACTTCGGATCAACAATCTGGATATCAAGATCGTAGTGCCCGATCCCCCCAAGCACCTTGGCAAGCCACTGATCGAGTTTTGCTCGGAACTCATCCTCTAAGCCATGCGGAATATGCAGCACCCAATTAACATGGGGCATGCCAGTCGGGTTCTCGTGGCTGTAGACGTAAATGGGTTCCGTGGATGGCTGGCCGTTTTTCTTTTTGTAGGAGAGCCAGCAGCGACACTTGTGCCGGATCGCTTCAAAGGCCCCCACGGGTGAGTGACTATCGGATAGATCGCGGAAATTTATGACTACATAAAAGTTAAGGGGCTTACCAATATATTTAGCGTAGTCGAACGCGTGACAGATATTCTCTGCGGTATGCCGACTGATGTGATCGGTGTATGCGCGACGCTTTATTTTGTACATGTTTCAGCCACTATGACTAGAGCATTTCCCAAAAAGTCTGAATCGTCTTGGGTTCCCTTTTGTGGTGAATAGTGATTCAAGCTGAGGGCTGGACAAGGAGGCCAG
>NZ_JBSWYH010000097.1:0-625 GCF_056161025.1 Roseibium sp. AWQ4_254 | reverse complement strand
TTTCTTGAAGCGGTGCTGTGGAAGGTTCGCGTTGGCGGTCCCTGGCGAGATCTCCCATCAGGATTTGGCGAATGGAACAGTGTGTTTCGGCGGTTCCGCCGATGGGCCCAACGCGGTGTGTTTCAGCGACTTTTCGAGGCTGTATCGGGTGATCCCGACTTTGAATATGTTCTTGTCGATGGCACGATCATCAGCGTCCACCAGAAAGCGAGTGGCGCAAAAGGGGGACTCTCAATCAGGCCATCGGGCGTTCGAAAGGCGGGTTGACCACCAAGGTTCTGGCACTCACCGATGCGCTAGGCAATCTGGTGCGCTTCAAGCTTCTACCCGGCCAGCGCAGTGAAATCGTTGGCGTGCCAGACCTGATCGACGGTCTGGAATTTGACGCCATGCTTGCCGACAAGGCATTCGATGCCAATTCCTTGCGCGAAGACCTCGATGCTCGCCAGGCACAAGCCATCATTCCGGCTAAAACCAATCGTCGCGTTCACATTCCCCACGACGAAGAAACCTACAAGTGGCGTCATCTGATCGAAAACTATTTCAGCAAAATCAAAGAGTTCAGAGGCATAAATACAAGATACGATAAAACCGATACCAGCTATCAAGCCTCATGGAACCTGGC
>NZ_JBSWYH010000096.1:0-660 GCF_056161025.1 Roseibium sp. AWQ4_254 | reverse complement strand
TGATGTCACCAGCCCATTTCCGGTTCGGCCGGTCAGCAGAAAAGTCCCGCTTCAGCAGATTTGGCGCAATGTTGAACCTGTGATTGCTGTCCGTTGTCGCCTTGAACTTCTTGTTCCTTTTCACGGTGATCGCGTTCTCACGCATCAACCGTCCAACACGCCGATGGCCAACATCAAGTCCGAGTTCCTTTAGCTCCTCGGTCATGCGAGGACGCCCGTAGCTGCCAAGCGACAGTCGGAATTGCTCCCGGATATGGGCAAGCACGACCAAGTCCCTACGCTGCCGGTCACTCAATGGGCGGTTCCGCCAGGACCGGTAACCCCGAGGACTGACATTCATGATCTGACATAGCCTGGAAGCCGGCAAAAGGCCCAGGTTCTCCGCGATGAATGCAAACCTCATTTGCTTCTTTCTATCAACCGGCAGGTGATTGCTGAGCAATCACCGAGAGGGGGCGAAGAACTGGGTGGCCTTTTTTAACACCTCCCTCTCCTCCCGGAGCAGGCGGTTTTCTCTGCGAAGTTCCGCTATCTCCTTTTCAAGGTCAGATTGTGTGGCCGGTTTCTCCGGATCGCGCCGGTCCTGCTGTATCCAACGGTTCAAGGTCGAGAAACCAACACCAAGATCTCTGGCGATCTGCTTACGCGACAAGCCGCTGG
>NZ_JBSWYH010000095.1:0-684 GCF_056161025.1 Roseibium sp. AWQ4_254 | reverse complement strand
GTCTGCGATAGACGCAGTCACGCCCTCAGAGGCAAGAAACTACTTCGCTGCCGCAGGATATGAGCCGGAGTAAGCGGGAAACGCTCTAGCAGAAATTCATTGGATGCGCAGCATCCGATGTCTTGGGCTCCAAACAGATCTTAGCTGCGCATTAAGCAGACGTCCGCGATGCGGACGAAGCGGCCATTAATCCCACCGCGTTTTTCAGAGCACGGAAAAGCGATAGACGTTGTTTAGATAGCCCTGATCATCAATGAGAAAGTGTGTCTCGCCAACGTGTTCAAAGCCTTTCCCAAGATAGAAAGAAATCGCCGGATCATTTTCAGCATTGGTTGTTAACCATACAGAGTCGACAGAAATATCGCGACAGTGATCGAGCGCCGCAGACAGGAGACGTTTCCCAATACCCTTCCCATGGTGTCTTGGCTGAACGTAAAAGGTGGAAATCTCTACGTCAGAACATCCATCTACTGGCGCAGGGCTGTTCGAAGATACCCTTATGAAGCCATCGATTCCTTCGGCGTTCTCAGAAACCAACATGAATTGTTCGGGGTCACCAATTAGCTTCTTGGTCTTTTCAACCGTGAATTCTCCTAAGGTCTGTGGACATTTAGCGCAATGCGATGATCGCTGCGGCCAGGTTCCATGAGGCTTGATAGCTGGTATCGGTTTTATCGTATCTTG
>NZ_JBSWYH010000094.1:0-690 GCF_056161025.1 Roseibium sp. AWQ4_254 | reverse complement strand
CGCGCAGTCCGCTTGAGGCGGTTCGCGATGAGATCCTTGAGCTGGTGGAGGTAAGACCCGATCTCACTCTCGCGGAAATCGTGGACCATCTGCACGAGACATTCGCTCTGAGAACGTCGACCAGTTCTGTTGATCGCTTCCTGGCTCGCAATGCCATCACGTTCAAAAAAAGACAGCGCATGCCAGCGAACAGGAACGCGCCGATGTGAAGCATCGGCGGGAGAGCTGGTTCGAGGCCCAACCCGATCTCGATCCAGAGCGCCTGGTGTTCATCGACGAGACTGGTGTCTCCACCAAGATGGCCCGAATTCGCGGGCGCTCGCCGCGCGGTGAGCGTTGTCGCGCACCGGTTCCCCATGGACATTGGAAGACGACGACATTCGTTGGCGCCTTGCGGTTGTCTGGCATCACAGCGCCCATGACGCTGGGAGGTGCCATGAATGGCACTGCATTTCTAGCCTATGTCGAGCAGGTCCTGGCTCCCACGTTGAAGCCGGGAGACATCGTCGTCATGGATAACCTGCCTGCCCACAAACCCGTCGCGATCCGCCACGCTATCGAGGTCACAGGCGCGCGGTTGTTCTTCTTGCCGCCCTACAGCCCCGACTTCAATCCGATCGAGATGGCCTTCTCAAAGATCAAGGCCCTCCTGAAGAAAGCGGCCGCAAGAACCGTCGAGGACCTATGGGC
>NZ_JBSWYH010000093.1:0-696 GCF_056161025.1 Roseibium sp. AWQ4_254 | reverse complement strand
GCGACATAACCCGACTGCTAAATCCAAACGACAGGGTCGACAAACAAAATCCGGAATATCAATTCCAATTCAATTTTCCCGGACAGTAGTGACCAATCGCAATTAATGATGCCCTATTTGATGTCCCAATTCCGTTCAACGGCTAGGCGCACCGCGAGACCCGGTCAGGTTGACCGGATAAGCGGTGCACCGATGTCCGTTGGGCGGGAGTGGGTTACCGGAGGCCGCACGCGGAAGTACTTCGGACGTTGCCGCACGTCTGACCCGCCCCCCCCTATTCCCCTGCGACGCGCTCATGGCCGAAGACCCTCCAAGCGCGGTCAAAGAGGTCATCATCAATTCCGCTTGGTTGTCTAATTCCGGCCTCGCAGTCAAGTCCCAAGCCTTGTTGCCTCCTCGCCAGGTCCCCACGGTTGTCTTCGAAGTCGCTGCCAGCAGGGTCTGTGGAGCGCTTCATGAGAGGACCCTTTGACTTTGGCCTCCCAAGGTATAAAGCGCCCTTGCCGATGTCTCGGCTTGGCAACCAAACTCGCGGGCTCGCCTCAGTCATCGTCCCGGTGAGGGCCGACAGTCGTGTCCGCCCGGTGAAGCCGGTCTTCATGGCGGCGACGCGCTCTGTTAGTGTCCGTCCGGTGAAGCCGGTCTTCATGGCGGCGGCGCGCTCTGTTACGCTGCTTTTGCAGCGTAACACCAAGG
>NZ_JBSWYH010000092.1:0-791 GCF_056161025.1 Roseibium sp. AWQ4_254 | reverse complement strand
AGATAGATCAATTTTGCGGCCGCGTCATCACTTGGGAAATGGCCGCGGGTTCGTACCGCACGCCGGATTTTCGAGTTGAGCGCCTCAATCGCGTTGGTGGTGTAGATCAGCCTGCGCACCTCGGGCGGGTAGTCCAGAAATGGGATCACCTCGGTCCAGGCGCGCCGCCAGCTTGGGGCGATGGCCGGGTACTTTGCGGCCAGGTCGCTGTCCTCGAACTCGGTCAGCGCGGCCTCAGCGGCGTCGGCGTCCACGGCGGTGTAGACGGCCTTCAGGGCCGCAGCGACGGCCTTGCGGTCCTTGTAGCTGGCAAAGCTCATGGAATGGCGCAGAAGGTGCACGACGCAGGTCTGGACCTGGGTCTGAGGAAAGGCCGCCTCGATGGCTTGGGGAAACCCTTTGAGCCCGTCCACCACCGCGATGAGGATGTCTTGAACCCCACGATTGCGCAGATCGTTCAACACCTTGGCCCAGAACTTGGCGCCCTCGTTGGCCTGGAACCACAGCCCCAGCACGTCCCTGGTGCCGTCCGGCAGGATGGCCAGGGCAACGAAGACCGCCTTGTTCGACACCGCGCCGTCGCTGCGGATGTTGACCCGGATCGCGTCCATGAACACGACGGGGTAACAAGGCTCGAGTGGGCGGTTCTGCCAGGAGGTTACCTCCTCCATGACCGCGTCTGTGATGGCGGAAATCAGGCTCGGGGAGGCCTCAATGCCGTAGATTTCCTCTATGTGCCCCTGGATTTCCCGTGTCGTCATGCCCCGCGCGTACATGCTGATGATCTTGGT
>NZ_JBSWYH010000091.1:0-795 GCF_056161025.1 Roseibium sp. AWQ4_254 | reverse complement strand
CATCAACGAACTCATGCCTTGGTGTTACGCTGCAAAAGCAGCGTAACAGAGCGCGCCGCCGCCATGAAGACCGGCTTCACCGGACGGACACGTTACAACCTCGTGCCGAACGGGTTGTCGATTGTCTGTAGTGTTCTCTGCTCCAGGTCGATGTATCCCAGATCATAGCTCATGAAGCTGATCAGCCAAATTCCGTCTTCGACTTCCTTGATCCCGAGCTTCTGACCGGCCAGAACGGTCGAGACGTTGATCTTCTTTCGGTGCATGCAGATCCGTCCGCAAGCGGTGACCAGGGCGTCCCTGTCATGGAAGGGATAGTCCAGGTCCGGCAGTCCCTGGTATTGCCTTGGTGAGGCTGTGTAGACTTCCGCCGGTGTCTTCATAGCCAGCGCTTCATGAGGGCGTTCCTCATTGAATTCCTTTATAAAAGCATCGAACTTGGCTTGCTGCTGCAGGCTGTTCATTCCCGGCGGCCGGGTGGCTTCCCTCTTCAGGGTCAGATGCATGCGTTCGTGGCGGCCGTTTTGCTGCGGGTGACCTGGCTTGATGCGTTCGATGCCGATACCCAGACGCAGCCACCACACCGAGAGCTTCGACAGATTGTAGAGCCCGTTTGGCGAGGCGAAGGGCAAGCCGTTGTCCGTGCGGATCGCCGACGGCAAGCCACGCTCCTTGAACAGATCGAGGAAGGCCTCCATGACGGGTGAGACTGTCCGGAATTCTGTGCCCTGGCGCTTTGATTACGCCATTAGGAAGCGGTCTTCGAACATGATTGCGAGCTGGCTTTTCACGGCG
>NZ_JBSWYH010000090.1:0-857 GCF_056161025.1 Roseibium sp. AWQ4_254 | reverse complement strand
AAAGTCCGAACGTTCGACCCGGGACAAATTAAACTCTCCCGGCAGGCCGCCAGTCTGGCAACGTGAGAATCTATGCCGGTTCTGGCGTGCGGTTGCAAAGGGGGTATCCAGTGAGGATGCCGCCGTTGAAGCAGGTGTCTCTGCGCCCGTTGGAACGCGATGGTTTCGGAGTTCTGGTGGAATGCCTCCCACACATCTTGCGCCATCGGCGCCCTTGCCTAAGAATTGTAGCCTTTCCTTTGCAGAACGCGAGGAAATAGCTTTAGAGTGCGCGAGGGGCACAGGTGTCCGCGCCATAGCGCGCAAGCTTAAGAGATCGCCCAGCACGATCTCCCGAGAGATCAGGCGCAACTCGGCAACCCGCGGCGGAGACTTCGACTACCGTGCGATCAATGCACAATGGCATGCTGATCGTGCGGCTAAGCGGCCAAAAGCGAGCAAGCTCACGCTCAACCCCGCTCTGCGCGACTATGTGCAGGATCGGTTGTCCGGCCTTATCGCCACACCAGACGGCATCGCCTTCGATGGGCCTGCTGTGGTATGGAAAGGGCGGCGGGCCGTTCACCGGCAAAGCCGTCGCTGGTCGTCTGCCTGGAGCCCGGAACAGATCTCGCAACGGCTGAAGGTGGACTTCCCCAAGGATCCAACGATGCGCATCAGCCACGAAGCCATTTATCAGGCTCTCTACATCCAGGGACGTGGTGCGCTGAAGCGAGAGCTCTCCGCGTGTCTACGGTCCGGCCGTGCTCTCAGATTACCTCGCGAACGCGGACGCAATCGCGGCAAATCCTTCCTCAATGATGCGTTGATGATCAGCGACCGCCCAGCAGAGATCAGCGACAGAGCGGTTCCGGGCC
>NZ_JBSWYH010000089.1:0-888 GCF_056161025.1 Roseibium sp. AWQ4_254 | reverse complement strand
GCCTCCTTGTCCAGCCCTCAGCTTGAATCACTATTCACCACAAAAGGGAACCCAAGACGATTCAGACTTTTTGGGAAATGCTCTAGCTCTATAATTACGTCTTTTGTAATTAATTGTATTTGGGGATGTATTTTTTCTTTGTCTTTTACAAGGGCGTCAACAATATAAAAAATAGATGTTATTTTCTCTTTGATAAGTGTTTCGATAATTTCGACGTCTTGTCTAACATATATGAAATATTTTGTTGCTGTTCGTATTGCCTCTTCCTTTTCTGCCCCTTGATTGTCACGTACACGATTTAATACTTCGTCAAATTCTAAGCTTTCAAGAAAGCGCAGTGCTTCTCTGCCTGGGTTTCTATAATACCTTGAGATAGAAGAGCGACCACTGACTTGAATGCGCCTCCTTATTACAACTCGTTCTTCTTCATCGATACGGTCGTGAGGAGTGTTTATATCGTTTTCAACTTGGTCCGTTCCCTCTTGATAGTCCTCGATTTGAAAGATTTTCGTTTTTTTGTTATTTAAGGTCAAACCCTCTTCTGAAAGTAATTCGCTTAGTATCCTTACAATATCGTAAGCTTCCGCGCGTGAGTCTGCAAATAGTCGAAAGTCGTCCACATATCGTACGTATTGAATATCGTTTTCTTGAAGTTGTCGATCTACTGCAAGTAGAGCGGCTTCAGAAAGGATGCGACTGGCATCCGAACCTACTGGCACGCCGTAACTTCTTCGATCACCCGACCATTGAAATAGAATTTCTCTAGCGAGTGCGACCATTTGTGCGTCGCAGCCACAATCTGGGCACCCGCAACAACCCGCTATTTTGAGGCGTCCCGACGGCTTTCAGCCATGAGGCCCGCGTTTTTGCCCCGGATCGGATTGATCC
>NZ_JBSWYH010000088.1:0-988 GCF_056161025.1 Roseibium sp. AWQ4_254 | reverse complement strand
AATCAGGCGTTGCAACCACGATTCTAGACGATCTCCTTACAAAACGGGCCTTTTTTATCCTAAATCAGAATTTTCCCGGACAGTAGTGACCCGATTGGATACTTTCATATCGACATCGCCGAGGTGCAGACCGCTGAAGGAAAACTCCATCTCTTCGTTGCCATCGACCGGACTTCCAAGTTCGCCTTCGCCGAACTGCATCAAAGAGCCACCCGAGCCATTGCCAGCCAGTTTCTGCGTAATCTGGTTGCTGCCATTCCCTATCAGATCCACACGGTGTTGACCGACAATGGTATCCAGTTCTGCCATCCCAGACGATACCGCGATGGTCCGACTGCAACGATGATGGGGCACCTGTTTGATCGGGGGTGCGCCGAAAACGGCATCGAGCACCGATTGACCAAGGTGAAGCATCCTTGGACCAATGGTCAGGTCGAACGCATGAACCGCACCATCAAGGATGCAACCGTCAAACGCTTTCACTATGACAATCACGACCAGCTACGCAGGCACCTTTTGGACTTCATAAATGCCTACAATTTTGCCAGGCGACTGAAGACGCTCAGCGGCCTGACGCCTTATGAATTCATCTGCAAACAATCGACATTGGAACCAGAAAGGTTCAAACTCGATCCGATCCATCAAAGGCCGGGACTAAACACCTAGTCACATAAGAGTATTTTTGTGTTGCAGTTACGCCAACATTAACGGGTCCAATTTGTCGAGAAACAGTCGCACTCTCAAACTGTCCATAGTCAGCAACCGGACCAAGATCATCTTCTTTATAATATTCAGTAGGATTTTTAGAAATAAACCTATTAGTAAAACTGCCGCCCATCAGAATCTCCGAATCAGTTCATTAATTATGTTTCGCGCATACTCTCGAACATTCTTTCCTTCTAGAGCATTTCCCAAAAAGTCTGAATCGTCTTGGGTTCCCTTTTGTGGTGAATAGTGATTCAAGCTGAGGGCTGGACAAGGAGGCCAG
>NZ_JBSWYH010000087.1:0-1023 GCF_056161025.1 Roseibium sp. AWQ4_254 | reverse complement strand
GCAAGGCGCGTTGCGCAGGACGGCCTGGTTGGCCGTTCAAGCGGCGCAACGCAGTCCGGCGGGCCGGAGCAGGCCACCGAGGCCGTGTTTGAGGACTGTTCAGCTGCGTCCCAGGTTTTGAACGATAAACCATATCGCCCTGCAACCTGCTCCTTGCCGAACAGTCCCCAAACACCGTCAGATCGGTTCCTATCTAGTGAGGTTGGTATGAGTCGAATGAGGACTTAAATGCGGAAAGCTGATATACAACTGATGATAAACGTCATTCGGAATGAGATTTCTTTGGATGAATTCCTTGAACGCTTTTCGATGGACGTACGAAACGACGAACATGCTATGTCAAAAATCCTAAAACTAGCATCAATGGACAAAGACGACGAGGTTTTGGAATATTCCCTAGGTATTGGCTTTAGATTTTTTGAATTCGACAGCAAATGCGTGCCGATTTTGAATAGATTACGTTCCGAAGATTGGCATATTTCTCATGAAGACATTGCGGAGTTATTACAAGATTTTAGAGACCCTAGCAGCGTCGTCGTGTTGTTCGATACTGCCCAGAGGGAATTTGAATATCGTGCGTACGACGATGCATTTGCCCTTGCTGTAAAGTGTATTTGGGCCCTGGGTGATATTGATACTGAATCGTCGAGGCAAAAGTTAAAATTGCTGACGAACTCAGAGAACGAAATAATCAAGAAAAACGCTCAATATCAAATCAACTTGCGATCATAGAAATTATCCAAGGCTTGGTTCGAGCTGACTTCAGTTGTATTCGTAACTCGTAGAGCGTTGATCGAGTCGGGTATCAATCTTTCTACTTAGACATACTCATGGTTTGAAATGTTAATTTTTTGAGCTAATGTAGAATTTAAGGGATATGGAGCCTCTACGGGCAATAGACTAATTGCTTTATTATTTTTATTTAATTCAAGCAGCTGGGCACCCGCAACAACCCGCTATTTTGAGGCGTCCCGACGGCTTTCAGCCATGAGGCCCGCGTTTTTGCCCCGGATCGGATTGATC
>NZ_JBSWYH010000086.1:0-1026 GCF_056161025.1 Roseibium sp. AWQ4_254 | reverse complement strand
TGTGGTTTCTGATCAGGTTGTTCCGTTGAGGACCTGAAGTGGCGTTTTGCCGTTGATGCCCATGTGTGTGCGTTTTGTGTTGTACCAGTCAAGCCATCTGGGGAGGTCGGCTTCTCGTGTCAGAGAGGATCTGAAGGGAATGGCGTAGGCCCATTCCCGCAGCATCGTCTGGATGAAGCGCTCGGCCTTGCCGTTGGTCTTGGGCGTGTAGGGCCGTGTCCTGATGTGGCGTATCGACAACCGTTCCAGGGTTCTTCGGAACAGTTTGGCGATATAGCCGGAGCCATTGTCGGTCATGACACGCTGAACCTTGACGCCTCGTGCCTTGAACCAGCGCAAGGCCCGGATCAGGAAGCTCGTTGTGGAGCGGCGCGTCTCGTCGGGCAGAACCTCGACATAGGCCAGCCGTGTCGCATCGTCGATGGCCACATGCAGATAGTCCCAGCCCGCGCCCTGGCTTCGGCCCCGGCGCGAGCCGGTGATCCGGTGCCCGGCCCGCTCGAAGCGGCCGAGTTTCTTGATGTCCAGATGCAGCAGCTCGCCGGGCTTCTCGTGCTGGTAACGCCGCACCGGCGGCTTTGGATCGAGCCCTGCAAGACGGCAGAGCCCCAAGCGGCACAGCCATCCGGCGACGGTGGAGCGGGCCAGGCCCAGTTTCTCCGCGATCTCTGCTGCTGTCAGCCGATACTCCCGGCGCAGGCGTTCAATGCCGATGACCTGATGCGGCATCGTCTTGTTGGCAATGGAGCATGGACGGGAGGAGCGGTTTTCCAGGCCGGCGGAACCCAATTGCCGGTAGCGCCTCAGCCATTCCCGCGTTCGCCGCTCGCTCAGGCCGAACTCGGCGGCGACCGTCTTCACAGGCCGCCCCTCGTCGACGATACGGCGGACCATCTCCGCTCGACCCAGGGGCGTCGTTCGGGCATTCTTGTGCGGGTTGTTCATCCTTGAAACCTTTCGGTGAATGTTTGGTCGCAAACACCTTCAGGCTTTCAATCTGGATGAACAACCTTCTCAGAACTCACA
>NZ_JBSWYH010000085.1:0-1058 GCF_056161025.1 Roseibium sp. AWQ4_254 | reverse complement strand
CACTACTGTCCGGGAAAATTGAATTGGAATTGATATTCCGGATTTTGTTTGTCGACCCTGTCGTTTGGATTTAGCAGTCGGGTTATGTCGCATAAGTTGTGGATGTGGTTTCCGGCGATGGCGGCGAGGCGTTTCAACGGCACGGTGATGTTGTTTGCCTTGTGGACTTTTTTCAGCAGCACATAGGCAATCAGTGCGGTTATGATTTGCAGCCGGATGGCCTTTGGATTTTTGGCGAGGAACCGTTTGATTTTGAGGTTCTGCTTGATCCACTTGAAAAACAGTTCGATCTGCCAGCGCCGTTTGTACAGGTTGGCGATGTCTTCGACTGATCGACGAAAGTCATTGGTTATGAACGCCAGTTCCCGCCCGAGGGTTTCATCGAAGATTTCGACGCGACGAACGGGCTTTTGGTATTTGCGCCCCGGCTTGCGAGCCAGAACGATGGTTTCATCGGCGACAACAAGACAGTCGTGATGGACCGTTGCGTGCTGCACCTCATAGGCCAGAGTGGATTTGGGCCGGGTGACGAAGATCGCGCCCGCAGCATCGATATCGGCCCAGAAGTCTGCATTATTGTAAGCTCTGTCAAAGACATAGGTGGCGCCTTCCTTCACAGGCAGTTCGGCGCAAACATGGCTGTCGTGAAGCCGCGCAGGACTGACCTGGAACCAGGTGGGGCTTTGGCTGTCGGGGTCGAACAGCAAATGCAGTTTGATTGCACTGTTGTTGCTGCGATAGCGCATGTCCTTGTGGGTCTTGGCAAACAAGCTCACCGTGGTGGAATCCAGCAGTCGCACCAGATCGCCGACCTCCTTGCGGGGGCTGGCTTGCATGTCGTTCAAGAGCAGGGACAGGATCGCTTCAAACACCGCTGACGGGCGCGTGGCATTTGCGTCGCTCAATGTCGAGCGCCGTACACCGCGCCCGCTCAGGTGAGACCGCCTTGCGGGGTTGGCATTGAACGATGCTTCAAGATCACGAAGGCTAACCTGGCCGGACAGTTGAGCATAAATCATCGTCACAAGGTGCTCGAAAGTGGAAAATCGCTTACACCA
>NZ_JBSWYH010000084.1:0-1133 GCF_056161025.1 Roseibium sp. AWQ4_254 | reverse complement strand
ATCAACGAACTCATGCCTTGGTGTTACGCTGCAAAAGCAGCGTAACAGAGCGCGTCGCCGCCATGAAGACCGGCTTCACCGGACGGACACGATCAACTGTCATTGTTTTACAAAGAGATTTTCGGCTTCGTAGAGAGACGCGCTCCAAGGCGGCTTTCTGGAACAGCCGTGTCTCGCGGAAATGGGCTGCCGGACAACGATATCTACTCGATCTGGCTGAACTTACCTGCTGACAATGAACCGTTCTTGGAGATCATGGAGTATACCACCACAGCCGATAGGGGCATCCCCGCTGTGAACGATCCCGGTTATGGCCACTTGGCGTTCGAGGTCTGCGATCTGTACCGGACGATTGAAAAATTGCTGCGGTTTGGTGGGGCCTTGCAAGGCGACGTCACGAACTTTGGCACTGAAGAACGGCCACATTTGATAGTCTATGCCCGAGATTGTGAAGGCAACATTCTGGAGCTGGAGCAACCATCAATCGCTGAAAGCGGTCTGTGAACTGGTCCTGACCGACGGCAGCTTCGTCCGCCCTTTTCAGGGTTTCGCTTGCCGTGCAACAAAGGCGGTTTGCAGGACAAGCACTGGAGAATGACCACATTGCGGGCGTGAAGCGGGCGCGTGATACCAACCTCACCAAATAAGCCCCTATTGGACCGTGACATGAGAACGTTCCGCAAGGTGCGTGTCACGGGGCGATGTCGGGCAGCGTCCAGAACGCGCGACACGGCAGAACGCTCTCATACCGTGGCCGTCGGTGGCTCTTTCAGGCCCGTCGGGCTGTGTCGCACTGCTTGCCCGGCCAACCTGGCCGACCTGCGCGCCTTTCCTTGCCGGTAAACCTGAAAAACCATCCAACAGGGTCTTATGTGTTGCGGGCAGTCTTACGTATTCGACCCGTGGATTGCCTGGATAACGGCGTCGGTCACTTCGCGCGTCGTTGCGTTGCCGCCGACATCGGGCGTGAGGATACCTGCATCGCAAACCCGCTCCACGGCGGTCATCAGGCGCCGGCTGGATTCCTGTTCGCCCAGGTGATCCAGCATCTGAGAGGCCGTCCAGAACGTTGCCACGGGATTGGCAATGCCCTTGCCGGTTATGTCAAAAGCCGATCCGTGAATGGGTTCGAA
>NZ_JBSWYH010000083.1:0-1175 GCF_056161025.1 Roseibium sp. AWQ4_254 | reverse complement strand
CTGCGATAGACGCAGTCACGCCCTCAGAGGCAAGAAACTACTTCGCTGCCGCAGGATATGAGCCGGAGTAAGCGGGAAACGCTCTAGAAACGAAATCGGTTGGTGTACTTTGGCCAATATTCAGAAACCCACCAGATTCCCACGATCCCGAAAAGCACGGCGGTGAAAAGAGAAAGATAACCAAGCTTTCGCAGCATAATATTTCCTATTTACCCACGATCCTGAAAGATGTGTATACTTAACTTCATAGTGGCTTAGCATCAACTTTCCTTGTAATGACGATTACCACTCCTTCCGCCAGCGCAAAAGATACTTCTGTATAATCTTTATTTATCATGATAACTGCCTCATTTTCACCGATCTACTCAAGAGAAGCTTTGCACATTCTCGTAATGCTCAGAATTTCTTTGAATTTATCGTCTAAAATGCTGTAACTTATTTCGTTCTTTGTAGAGTCCGATGTGAGTTCTTTCACTCCTGCATCACACTTCTCGAAGGCTTCGCGCCAAAAAAGCCGGTAGGCTGGTGCTAAGCAGGTCCAGGTGTTGTTTAGAGAGAGATCCCAGAAGTGCACATCCCCGCTTGTCGTAGTCATGGTTTCCATACGATCCGGAGCGACGAGATGACGCATTAGACCCGGTTTCGTTTCTTTCGAGCCAAAGGGAAACATTGAGATAGTATAGGGCTCGATATTCACCTCTCTCGCATTTTTGAGATGGTACAAATCTTCGTTACCAAGGAGACTAAAAAAAGAATGAGCAGTAAATATTGCCTCACAATAAATTTTTCCAACCGAATTTCTCGAGACCGTAATCCCTTTTAATATTTTCTTCGGGTCTAATCTCTTAGGATGAGAAAGAAACCCAAATCCTTCTACCGGATCATTTTTCTCGCAAAACGGAATGCCTTTTGCGGACCCTTGGAGAATGTTCCTTGAACTTGGCAAGATTGAATCTTCAAGTGATCTGTTATCAAAACAAATGAATATGTCGGCTGAGTTTGGAGACTTTGACAAAGGCAAATTCGGATCAAACATCAAAGGAGAGAAATTTTCCGCGAAGCCTGCGTTAATATTTGATGACACTAGATGGACACCCGCAAAAACCTCGCCATTGGAGGTGATTTCTGATTCACTTCGATCATGGAGGTGTTTTCATGGATCCGAGCAGTCTTTT
>NZ_JBSWYH010000082.1:0-1259 GCF_056161025.1 Roseibium sp. AWQ4_254 | reverse complement strand
TGGGCACCCGCAACAACCCGCTATTTTGAGGCGTCCCGACGGCTTTCAGCCATGAGGCCCGCGTTTTTGCCCCGGATCGGATTGATCCGGGGGTGTTTCATCGATTTTTCCGCGTTGAAGGCGGACTCATTCCATGGCGGCGCGCCGTTCGTGGAACATCAGACGATCGAAGTTGTAGGCCAGGTTGGCGAGCGTGAGTTTGGTCTCGGCGCGCGCCAGGCCGATGGTGCGGATGAACAAGCCGTAGCGGTTCTTCTGATGCGCGAAGACGTGTTCGACACGGGCACGGATGGCTGACTTCTTTGCATTGGCGCGGGATGTTGCCTCCGGCATGGATTTGTTCGCCGGCTTGCGCCGGTGAATGCGGCTCACCAACATGTTTTGCGCCAGCCATTTCTCGTTTTTACTGGACCGGTAGGCGCTGTCGGCCCACACATCGGAGGCCGTGTTGTCCTTGGTCACGACATGCTTCAGTTGCCTGCCGTCGGCATCAGCGGCTGAGGTGACCGCACAGCCCCGGATGAAGCCGAAGCGCCGGTCGATGCTGATATGGCTCTTGTAGCCAAACACCGGTAAGGCGATCTGCGGTAGCGGCGTGCCATCGGGCCGATAGCGCACTTTCCCCCCGATTTTCAGCGTCCAGCGGGCATTGGTGTCCTTCTGTGCCGCCTTGTTGGGCTCATCGGGCCAGATGTCTTCTGCCGTCTTGCCCGCTTTGA
Organism: Roseibium sp. AWQ4_254; assembly: GCF_056161025.1. Classification (NCBI taxonomy): domain Bacteria; kingdom Pseudomonadati; phylum Pseudomonadota; class Alphaproteobacteria; order Hyphomicrobiales; family Stappiaceae; genus Roseibium; species Roseibium sp. AWQ4_254. Next base: position 540 of record NZ_JBSWYH010000082.1, on the reverse strand, counting down.
TCGCTTGCTTTTCGTTTTCCGTATTGCGCTGCTTAGGCGCGGGAACCAGAGACGCATCGACGATCTGACCGGACATCGGGATATAGCCCTTCTTCTTCAGTTGCCAGTCAAACGCCTTCATCACCCGCTTCAAGGTGCCGGTCTCCGTCATCCGGTTGCGGAAATGCCGGATGGTGTTTTCGTCCGGCATCGGCTCCCCGAGGGAAAAGCCCAAAAATCGCATCCAGGAGAGCCGGTCGCGAATGATAAACTCCATCTTCGCGTCACTCAAATTGTGCTGCGTCTGAAGGATCAACACCTTGAACATCGAAACCGGGTCAAAAGGCGGCCGCCCGCCCTTGGAGCCGTCGCTGTACTCCAGCCCTTCCACCAGCCAGGTTCGGAAATATTCGAAATCAACGGTCCGCTCGAGAACCTCGAGCGGATCGCCATCCTTGCTCAAGCGCTCAAGATGATCGGACAAACTGAAAAGACTGCTCGGATCCATGAAAACACCTCCATGATCGAAGTGAATCAGAAATCACCTCCAATGGCGAGGTT
>NZ_JBSWYH010000081.1:0-1265 GCF_056161025.1 Roseibium sp. AWQ4_254 | reverse complement strand
GGCTGGCCTCCTTGTCCAGCCCTCAGCTTGAATCACTATTCACCACAAAAGGGAACCCAAGACGATTCAGACTTTTTGGGAAATGCTCTAAGCAAAATCACAACAGATTAGGTGTTTGAAGCAGAATTGTATGCGACCTGCAATCATACGGCGCTTGCTGCCCGAGTGGGGGACCACCTATGGGCCATCGCGTGAAGGAACATTTCCAGGCGCTTTGATACTTCACGGCTCCGAGGGCGGAATGTCCGGTTGGTCTCATCGAACGGCCGCCATTCTCGCAGCAGACGGCTTTCTGTGCTACCCACACAACTACTCAAAAGGTGGTAACGCATGGAATGCGGGCCATATCGAAGACGTTGAAATCGAGCGAACCGTCGAAGCCCTTTTGGCCCTAAGAAACTTCGAACCATGTAACGGAAAAGTCGCGGTCTATGGTGTATCGCGCGGGGCAGAGCATGCCTTGCTTTTGGCCGCGTTAATGAGCGAGACAAGGATGCAAGGCCAACCGGACGCAGTGGCTTGCCTGGCCGCCCCGGACGTTGTCTGTGGCGCATTCGATGCGCGCAGCTTTCGAGATAGTGGCGATCCGGGCTGGCAAGCATGGGACCCCTCTCGGCGAGCTTGGACATGGAAGGGTTCCTCCGACAAGCTCTTGCCGACGGAGCCAATCAATGTAGAGACCTACTCGGGTCCTCTGTTCTTATCAGCAGGACTGAAAGACGGTACTTGGTCCCCCGAAATGACCAAAAGACTACAGAAGCGGAGAGAGGCCGAAGGCTTACCGGTCGAAGCCCACTATTATGAGCACGAAGGACATGTCCCCGGAAGTGATGGTGAAAACCAACACCACGAATTGTTGTTGTCCTTTCTGAAGCGAACTATCGGGCCCTAACACACACAGTTCGGTATGAGCAGCCGTCGGCGAAATTGACGCGAACGGCAACTCTGTCCCGCATTGATGACGTCTGTTTGAAGCGCAGCAAAGGTCTGCTTGGAGCTCAACCTGCACATTCGTCGGAGTGCAGCGAATGACGTCTTTCTGTCCGGCGAAACTGCCAACAGAATGCTAAGTTGTCACTTCAATGCCTGATCTATTGCCGCCGCGCAGTGGATGAGTGTCGTGTCGAATACTGGAACCGATACGTTACTTTGATTGAGCAGCATACCAATTTCGGTGTGTCCGTCCGGTGAAGCCGGTCTTCATGGCGGCGGCGCGCTCTGTTACGCTGCTTTTGCAGCGTAACACCAAGGCATGAGTTCGTTGA
>NZ_JBSWYH010000080.1:0-1297 GCF_056161025.1 Roseibium sp. AWQ4_254 | reverse complement strand
TGCTAGTTTTAGGATTTTTGACATAGCATGTTCGTCGTTTCGTACGTCCATCGAAAAGCGTTCAAGGAATTCATCCAAAGAAATCTCATTCTGATTGAGTTTTATAATCAGTTGTTGATCAGCTTTCCGCATTTAAGGCCTCATTCGACTAAGGAACACGTTTGAAGGACACGATGTGTTGATTAAGCGTCTCCGACACTCACCCTGTGCCAAAGTTACTATTGAAATTTTGCTTTTCGATCTTGAATTGAGCAAACCCTCGGCTGGACCAGCCTGAGCGACTTGTCGGCATATTAGGGTTCGTACTATGCAGCCTTTTCCCGGGTGCACGAACACCCAGCCCTGCAAGTTGTTGAGTTGTACCTGGCGAGATAAACTGTGTCAGTTGCGGATCGTAGTACTTGACATTCAGATTGGTAATACATAGCGCAATTGATGATGACCTATTTGACCGCGCTCGATATAAGAAGGGCTTTTGGCTTTGAAAGCCGGTCGACCGCTCGTTAACAAAATGGTCTCTTCGCTTTCCTCTTCGGACTTCAAAAAGTGAACGAAGCATGAAAATAGTCCTGTTTAAGGGGAAATACTAACCGGCATTATTTGTTTCGAAGGTCCTCTTGATTGATATTTCTTACTTTAAGGTGCGAGTAAACACCTTCGGGACAAATTGAATGCAACATGTTTTTCAGAGTGATTTTAAAACAATGACCACAAAACCAAAACGCCAGATCAGAGCCACATTTGACCAGAAAATTGTTCGTGTCTACCAAGCTTATTCGGACGAGATTGCTGAGTCAGCAATAGAAAACCAGAAATTTGAATCTCCACCATTTAAGATGACGCGAATGACTTGGATTAAGCCGTCGTTTTTGTGGATGATGTATAGATCCAATTGGGCAACTAAAGACCTAAATCAAAAACGAATTTTGGCGATCGATATTACGCATGAAGGCTTTCAATGGGCTTTGACCAACAGTTGCCTCAGTAGCCATTCGAGGGAGCTAGAGCTAACTAAAGAAGAGTGGTGTCAACAAAAGAACAATTCTCAAGTACGAATACAATGGGATCCGGAACGCGATATTCATTTGAAGAAACTAGATTACAGAACCATCCAGGTTGGACTTTCTGGCGACGCAGTGAAACGTTACACCAACGATTGGATAGTGAGGATAGTTGATCAAACCGCACTTGCACGCAAAATCAAAGAGCTGGACACCCGCAAAAACCTCGCCATTGGAGGTGATTTCTGATTCACTTCGATCATGGAGGTGTTTTCATGGATCCGAGCAGTCTTTTC
>NZ_JBSWYH010000079.1:0-1353 GCF_056161025.1 Roseibium sp. AWQ4_254 | reverse complement strand
GCTGGTCCAAAAGGTCTTTGTCGATGCTCATACGTGGGTCTCCTCATCTCAGAGCTACCACGCCAGGGCACAGAATTCCGGACAGTCTCTGTCGGACGGTTTTCAGGACATCCGGCTCACCGTCCCGGCATAGTATGTCAGCAGCGTCGACAAGCACGAACAGAAACAGTCTGAGTGAGTCGGTGACGATATTGTGCGTTCGTGCCTTGATTTTTTCCGCGTCAGAGCCAAAAGCCCGTCTGCCTCATGCAGATCGTCGAACAGGGATAGGGTTTCGACGGAGAGCTGCTTGCCACCCTCGACCATCAACGACAAGATCCTCTGAGTGGCCTGGTCAAAGTCGCCATGGATCAAAGCGGTGTTGATGGGGATTGCGACTTCGCGGGGGATTGCGCTTGGTAATACTCGTCATAGGTTCAGCGCTTCAATGTGAGAATGAGGCGCTGACCTGGCGGCCGGGGTGTTGAGACCCTTCGTACGCAAAGGCACGCCGCCTTTAGACCGGGGTCCAGCCGCCGCTTACCCTCACTTCAGGGATTGACCTGAAGTAAAAAGAAAGGTCACTGTCCGATTTTCGGGGAGGAGCTCACTTCTACCTGCGGGGCTCTTTTGCGGCAGGTAGAATCACATAGCTCTGCCGCGTCTTCCTTTCTCGAAAAGTTGCCCTCCCAAAGGAAAAAAAGCCAAGGCCAAGGACCATCAGCACAATTCCAGCCATGGTTATCGAAGAGATCGTTTCGCTTAAGAGTGCCCACCCACCTATCGCAGTGATTGCAGGCACCACAGCACCAGAAAGCGCGGTTGCAGAGGGGCCGAGCTGAGCGACCGTCACCCCAAAGAGAACCATCCCAAAGAGCCCTGCAAGAAATCCTTGAACACCAATCTGTATGGCAACGTCCATCAACGGGGCTGTCAACAAACCTTTAGATGGGGTTAGGAGCCAAACAGGAGCGATGGCGAAGGCGGACCATACAGAAATGATTGCTGCGCCGTGCCATGGATCAAGTCCGCTTCTGCGAAAGGTGACGGTGTAAACAGCCCAGCTTACGCCTGCGAGCAAGAATAACCCGTCGCCAATGAGCGTGGCTGATCCAGTGTCTTTGGTCAAACTTTCACCTGTTATGCAAAAAACTGCCGCAATGATAAGACCTAGACCAATGAACCGTTTTGCGTCACTACGCTCTCTTAGGACAACTGCAGACAAGGCAGTGACGAACAGGGGCATCGAACCCGGAAGCAAAGCGCCCATATGCGCAGCAGGTGCAAACTGAGCCCCCGCCATTCCCAAGAGACCGAACGGCAAGCCGCCGCCAAAGACGATAAGACTTGTAACCCACAAAGGTTTACCGGGAG
>NZ_JBSWYH010000078.1:0-1710 GCF_056161025.1 Roseibium sp. AWQ4_254 | reverse complement strand
AATATTCATCATCTTCACTGCTCAAATCCGGACGCGTCTCCAGAAAAGCCCGGAACTCCACTTCCTGCCTGACGGCCTCGCGCAGCTCGTCGTGTTTCAACATAAGCCTTGCCAGATCCAGAACGGCATCGAAAGTAAGCTTTTTGGTCTCCGTCTCACCTCCAAAATAGGCGTCCCCTTCTTCGCTTTCCGCAAACGCTTCCAACTCGTCCCGCCAGCCGGTGATATTCTCAAAATCCGCCATGTCGTTTGTCCTGTTGCATCCCCTAAAGGGTGTTCATGAATTGTTCCAACCCGCCAAAGCCGCCGATTTAAATGACCAGGACATCACTCTTGGCAACGTCCAGAAGAACAATCTTCGTCATGCGCCGTCTTCACTTTAAAAAAAGGGATATCCTAAAATTTTCTTCCGCATAATTTTTCGCTTTTTCATATTCCAAAGACTCCAATTCTCCAGATGTAAAAGCAAATGCTATGTCTTCAGCATAATCCAACGCAATATAGTCATATGTAATATTCGACTTAAACGCATACCATCTCATAAATCTGGCCCGGGTCTCTACAGCATCCACCGGATTCAGGTCCCAATATTCATCATCATCGTCGCTCAAATCCGGACGCGTCTCCAGAAAAGCCCGGAACTCCACTTCCTGCCTGACGGCCTCGCGCAGCTCGTCATGTTTCAGCAGAAGCCTTGCCAGATCCAGAACGGCATCGAAAGTAAGCTTTTTGGTCTTCCCCACCGTCTCACCCCGAAAATAGGCCCGCCCTTCTTTGCTTTGCGCAAACGCTTCCAGCTCATCTTCCCAGCCGGTGATATTCTCAAAATCCGCCATGTCGTTTGTCCTGTTGTTTCTCTTACCGCGCGCCGCGTTTACTTAGATGCAGACTGTTTCAGATTTCGCGTTCGAGGCGCAGCCGAGAGACAGGGAAATCTGAAGCCGTTTAAACGCGATTTGCCGCAAAAGAGGTTCATGAATTGTTCCGCGCCGCTAAAGCCGCCGATTTAGATGACCAGGACATCACTCTTGGCAACGTCCAGAAGAACAATCTTCGTCATGCGTCGTCTTCACTGTAAAAAAAAGGATATTCTAAAATTTTCTTTCGCATAATTTTTCGCTGCTTCATATTCCAGAGACTCCAATTTTCCAGATGTAAAAGCAAATGCTAAATCCTCAGCATAGTTCAACGTCAAATAGTCATTTTGAATATTTGACTTAAACGCATACCATCTCCTAAATTTGGTCCGGGTATCAGCGGCATCCACCGGATTCAGATCCCAATATTCATCATCATCGTCGCTCAAATCCGGACGCGTCTCCAGAAAAGCCCGGAACTCCACTTCCTGCCTGACAGCCTCGCGCAGCTCGTCATGTTTCAGCAGAAGCCTTGCCAGATCCAGAACGGCATCGAAAGTAAGCTTTTTGGTCTCCGTCTCCCCCCGAAAATAGGCCCGCCCTTCTTTGCTTTCCGCAAACGCTTCCAGCTCGTCCCGCCAGCCTGTGATATTCTCAAAATCCGCCATGTCGTTTGTCCTGCTGCATCCCCTAAAGGGTGTTCATGAATTGTTCCAACCCGCCAAAGCCGCCGATTTAAATGACCAGGACATCACTCTTGGCAACGTCCAGAAGAACAATCTTCGTCATGCGTCGTCTTCACTGTAAATAAAGGCTTTCCTAAAATTTTCTTTCGCATAATTTTTCGCTGCTT
>NZ_JBSWYH010000077.1:0-1749 GCF_056161025.1 Roseibium sp. AWQ4_254 | reverse complement strand
TCATTAAGGGCCCTTAAATGTCCATTTAATTAAGCGGACACTTAACGCACCAAATCGAAAAGCGGCAGGTCGGGTTCAACGGACGCTCACCTAGCTGCCGCCGAAGGGAATAGAGAAACGAACACACCCACCCAGTCAATATTACCGCAAAAGCAGACAACAAGACGCTCATATGAACGAAGCTTAGAGAGCCTTGAACGCTATGTAGCCACAACGCGAGAAAAACCAGACCAAGGATTGCTGAGGTCCAAAAAATCGCTCCTGTAAATCTACTAGAGTCGGGTAAGAAGGCAAGAGCTGCACTTGCACAGACCGAAACGAAGAAAAGAACAACCGGAAAAATGGGATTGGTCAAATATTCATACATTTTTCGTCTCTCAAACGGTGAAGGTGTCCATAGAGATCATATCTTTGCCCGGTTTAAACGCCTTTCAAACTGGCTTTTGAGAGCTTCCACCTTTGCTCTAGATCAGCCCCCCTTTTCGTGTAGCGCGCAACTTCACTTGGCATCCAGAAAATGAAGGTTAGGCCGGGGGCATGAGCGCGATCTGGCTGGCCCGGCGGCCGCAGTGGGGGCAGGTCTGCGACGAGGCGATCCTTGTTTCTTTGATAAACACATATTTGGCCCCGAAAGCCTTAATCAGTGTTTCCATATCCAAGGCCCATCCGTGGCCGCAATGACAGTTTGCAATTAGCCTGTATCCCGACCTCTTCAGGACCGACAGCGCCCGGAGGACCGTGGCCTTATGACGGCTCATTCTACGCTACCCCGAACACGTTGAACCGCCCCGGATTTGTCGGAGACCATTTGGCTTAAATTATGCGGCCACGGCTGGTGCGTCCAGCATGGCGTAGTATCGTTCTTCGGCTTCGGCCGGAGGGATGTTTCCTATGGGCTCCAGAAGGCGCCGGTGGTTGAACCAGTCGACCCATTCGAGTGTTGCGAACTCGACGGCTTCGAAGTTTCGCCACGGTCCACGCCGATGAATGACCTCGGCCTTGTAAAGACCGTTGATCGTTTCGGCGAGAGCATTGTCGTAGCTATCGCCGACACTTCCGACAGAAGGTTCGATGCCAGCCTCGGCCAGCCGCTCCGAATACCTGATCGACACATATTGGGCGAATTCAACCGGTCGTCGCAACACCTTCGATTGCATCTTGTTTGAGTAGCTGTTTGAGAGCTTCTGCCGGTGTTTGCCAACCCAGTGTTTTTCGTGGGCGCGTGTTCAACGCGTGAGCAACAGCGCTCAACTCTTCAGCGCCGTGCTGGCTGAGATCCGTGCCCTTGGGGAAGTACTGGCGGAGCAAACCGTTGGTGTTTTCATTGCTGCCGCGCTGCCATGGGCTTTGAGGGTCGCAGAAGTAGATCTCGAGACCGGTATCAATCCGCAGCTGCGCGTGTTGGGCCATCTCGGCACCTTGGTCCCAGGTCAGCGAGCGGCGCAGTTGAGCAGGCAGGCTGCTGATCGTCTCGGCGATGGCATCGCGGACCGCCTTGGCGCCATGACCGGCGAGGGCTGGTCCACTCTTGACTGGTTTGCCTGTCCCGTGCTCCTTCATGCGTGGCAAGTGCAGGAGCACGGTGAAGCGGGTCGTGCGTTCGACGAGCGTCCCGATCGCCGAGCTGCCAAGGCCGAGAATGAGATCCCCTTCCCAATGGCCCGGAACCGCTCTGTCGCTGATCTCTGCTGGGCGGTCGCTGATCATCAACGCATCATTGAGGAAGGATTTGCCGCGATTGCGTCCGCG
>NZ_JBSWYH010000076.1:0-1780 GCF_056161025.1 Roseibium sp. AWQ4_254 | reverse complement strand
ATCAACGAACTCATGCCTTGGTGTTACGCTGCAAAAGCAGCGTAACAGAGCGCGCCGCCGCCATGAAGACCGGCTTCACCGGACGGACACACAGGACCCGAAACGTGACCAGTTCATATGGGACACCGAGGTTCATGGTTTCGGGATCCGCGTCAAACCTTCTGGAACCAAGACGTTTCTGATCCAGTACCGAAACTCGGAGCGGCGAACTCGCCGGTTCGTCATCGGGCAATTCGGTGTCGTAACTGTTGAAAGCGCCCGCGACCTTGCCAGGAAAAAACTGGCCGCCGTGATCGACGGCAGCGACCCTTCAGCTGAACGCCGTGCCGCACGTCAGGGCATGACCGTTGCGGAAATCTGTGACTGGTACCTCGAAGAAGCAGAAGCCGGCCGTCTCCTCGGACGCAACAGACGTCCAATCAAAGCCTCGTCCGTGGCAGGCGATCGTAGCCGGATCGAACAGCACATCAAACCGTTGATCGGAACGCGTATCGTCAGTCACTTACGGCTTGCTGACATTGAAAGACTTCAGGGGGACATTGCTGCCGGGAAAACGGCACGCTCGCGCCGCCCGGGCCGCGGCGGGCAAACGTCAGGTGGAGCCGGGGTCGCAGGGAGAGCCATTAGCACATTGCGCAGTTTGCTCAATCATGCACGCCGCCTCGGGCTGATCGAACAAAGCCCGGCCAACGGTGTCAGGGTGATCGCTTCGGAAAAACTCAAACGCCGTCTGAGCGCAGGTGAAATTCGTCACCTTGGTAAGGTGATGATGCAGATGGAACACGAGGGCGAACATCCGACCGGTCTTGCTTCAATCCGCGCCATGTTTCTGACCGGGTTCCGGCGAATGGAAGTCCTCGGCATGCGCAAAGAGTGGATCGAAGCAAAAAACAACTGTGTTGCCTTTCCCGAAACGAAATCAGGCGCGCAATTGCGGGCCATCGGAGATGCGGCCGTCGCACATCTGCTCGAAACTGCGAAATCCAATTCCACTCCATTCGTCTTTCCAGCCGACATCGGGGAGGGTCATTTCATAGGTGTTGTGCGTGTGCTTGAGCGGGTTTGCCGGCGGGCCGGATTGAGCGGCGTGACCCCTCATGTTCTAAGGCACACATTCGCAAGCATGGCTGCTTCACAGGGCTTCAGCGAATTGACGATTTCAGGCCTACTCGGACATGCCCCACGCGGTGTCACACAGCGATATGTGCATCTCGACACTGCACTCGTCATTGCTGCCGATCAGGTAGCGGGCGAGATTGCTCGACTTTTAAATGGGGGAGAAGTGATGTCCGTTCGAGAGGTTAAGCAGAGGCGTTCCAAGTCCCTGTTGCGGGCGCAGATATTATAGTGACGCTTCGAGGAACTGAGAATAATTGGCAGAAGGTCTGATTTTCGCCTGTCACTCCTTTTCTGTACTGCAAGCCTCCGAAGGCAGAGGTCACAGGTTCGAATCCTGTCGGGTGCGCCAGATTCATATCAACAAAACAGCTACTTAGCAAGGAAAACTCACTTCGACTTGGGTGACGCTACGCTGTACGGAAGCACCGCGGAAGCAGACTCGATCCTGCCATAGTGCGCTATATCGCACCCGCTTCGGCTTCAACCCACTCGGGGCTACGCGCCAATTCCTATTCTGAGGGTCGCGCGTGCGAATCGCGCCGGAGTCAGCTAATTTTTCAATAAGCCACTTAAGGTCTGTGGACATTTAGCGCAATGCGATGATCGCTGCGGCCAGGTTCCATGAGGCTTGATAGCTGGTATCGGTTTTATCGTATCTTGT
>NZ_JBSWYH010000075.1:0-2357 GCF_056161025.1 Roseibium sp. AWQ4_254 | reverse complement strand
AAGATACGATAAAACCGATACCAGCTATCAAGCCTCATGGAACCTGGCCGCAGCGATCATCGCATTGCGCTAAATGTCCACAGACCTTAGACGAGTCTGATCAAAAAAGTGCTCGAGTGGTTGTTCTGGATGCATCAGGCAGGATCGAAGGAACCAATTTACGGTTCGTGAATGCCAAAATCACCTTCACTAGAAGGCCAATTACCACTGGGCTGGATAGTCGTCTGCCTTGGCTGGTGGCCCCCCAACATATTCCCCGACAACCATCGAAGCCGAGAATGGTTCGAAAGTTCCATACTTCGCCTACTTGAGCTTCCAAAGGTAAGTGAAATGGCTATTTAGAAAAGTGATTTTCTCTATTCTGTGCTTTCGATGGATCTTTATCAAATAAAAGAATTAATGAGTCTACAATGTTCTCCTTTATATCCAGTAGTAGCGAATGAAATAAACGCAATGACAGTCTTTTGATTGATACCGGATCACTTCGAAAGCACCTTCAGGCTCTATTGACTATTTTGTATTGATCGGCGGATTGCCTCTGTCGTTGTGGCGCTGCCGTGTAAAACCTGTCCAATAGCACATCCTTCCATTCAGGAGAAAAGACTGCACCATCAAATTCTGGGATCAAACACCTGTCTTTCTTGCCGGTGAAATTCGGGCGGTTCGGTGACTGATCCGAATGGATATTGGCTAAGCTCTTTTGAAGGCGATCAGCTTTCCAGTATCTGCCCGTCTCCGGATAAGCGCCGGCTGATTTTTCGCAGGTTTTGAAAGAGCCTTTGATCCAGAGGTTCGAAATTTTGCCAAAAAAATGGCGGCCTAATTGGCCGCCGAAAAAAACAACATACTTAAAAAATTAAGTCGCTCGCCGGTTGCAGGAATGCGGGAATTCCTATGATGCCGCCGGAATCAGCCCTGCAACTTCAATAAGCGCTGCGTCAAGCTGGTCAACACGACCTGCATCTTGTTTATAGGCTGTATGCATTAATGGCATGGTCCAATTGGACTATAGGCGCACATTTATTATAGGTTGTGTCGCGGTTGCGGGTTTGGAACCTTGCGGCAGAGCGTATATGTCCATGGACGTAAGGCGGAAAGGGGCGGAAGTGGCCGTAACGACGCAGCAGTATAGGCACCTGTCAAACCTTGCAATTGCGGCCGCGATGGCTCCGGACGGCTGGCGGGATTTTCTGGACGCCATGGGGCAAGCCCTTGGCACTTATATCGGAACCCAGCTGATCGGCTACGATCAGACCACGCAAGCCGCCCCTCTTGCTTATACGGCCGGCTATGATCCGGATGTGCTGGCGCTCTATCAGGACCATTATGCGGACAAGAATCCCTATGCGCTGAATTTTCCGAAATGCCGGATTGGCGAAGCGGTCCCAAGCGGGGCGCTGTGCGATCCGCGCGCCATCAAGCGCACGGCCTTTTTTGCCGATCTGCTTCAGCCCCAGGGCGACATCTATTGCGGCGGGGGAGTGCTGCTGGCGCTTGATACGGACCGCATGTTCCTGATTGGCGGCAACATGCGGGCGCGGGATCAGGACAAATTTGAACAGGCCTGGGTTGATCTGTGTGCCCTTCTGACGCCGGTGATCCAGCACTCGCTGGCGGTCAACCAGATGATTGAGGGGCTGAATTTTGAAAAATGGGCTGCTGAACAGCACTTGCTCGGGGGCGGCACGGCTGTGATCGTGGTCGATGCCGATCTGACGATCCAGTATACCTGCGCACTGGGGCAAACGCTTCTGTCCTGCGGCAAGCTGTTCGGCAGCGACGGGTTCCGCCGCCTGGAGTGCGGAAGTGATTCGGCACGGGGGGGCTTCCTGACGCATCTCCGGCAACAGGCCAATGGAAACGGCCAGGTTTTCAAGAATATCAGGCTGCGCGACGCAGACGGAGATGAGTGGATCTGCAGAAGTATGGGGCTGCGGCTGGGGGACCTGGACCGCTCGCCCTTCGGTCCGTTCCTGACTGTCTCCGGTGCGGCCACGCTGCTTGCGGTCAAGCGCCTGTCCGCTGAGGTTTCGCCGGTCAAACAGCTTCAGAATTGCCTGACCTTGAGCCAGGCTGAGGCCCAGTCTGTCCTGCTGCTGGCGGAAGGGGCAACACCCGTCGAGATTGCGGCCAAACGCAGGGTGAGTGTTTACACCGTGCGCAATCAGATCAAGGCGGCCCTGTCAAAAGCGGGCTGCCGCAGGCAGAGCGAACTGGTGCGCAAGGTGGAACAGCTGCGGCTTCTGGCAGGCTGGTAATACCAATCGCCACTACTGTCCGGGAAAATTGAATTGGAATTGATATTCCGGATTTTGTTTGTCGACCCTGTCGTTTGGATTTAGCAGTCGGGTTATGTC
>NZ_JBSWYH010000074.1:0-2508 GCF_056161025.1 Roseibium sp. AWQ4_254 | reverse complement strand
CAGCTGGTCCAAAAGGTCTTTGTCGATGCTCATACGTGGGTCTCCTCATCTCAGAGCTACCACGCCAGGGCACAGAATTCCGGACAGTCTCCCGCGAACATCTCAACATATTCCTCGAAGCTTACAACTTCGCGAAACGGCTGAAGACGCTCAAAGGCCTGACTGTCTTCGAACTCATCAAGCAGAAGTGGACATCAGAGCCTGAGCGTTTCAGACTTCATCCAGACCACCTCATCCCGGGACCGAACATTTAATTCCGTAACTTCAACCGAAGATCCAAGATCGAAAAGGGAGCGTCACCGGACGCTTACCACTGACTCTTAACTGCTCCCGCTATAGAGTGGGCGTAGATGTCGCGATTGGATATCAACGTGGCCATCCAAACAGTATGAACCTTGCTGAGGTCACACAATCAAACTCCATGAAAGCCAAATCGAGCGCAAGCTCCACGTTCATCAACGGTGCTCTGGGTTTGGCAGAATGTCGCGAGTGTGCTCAGATATAGCCGCGGATGTCGAACTCAGGATCGAGATATTTGCCAAGCAGCGCGTTCCGGCGTGTTTCGTACTCGTCGGCATGCATCGCAAACTGAACCACGTCGACATAGCCCTCGGGTAGTCGTCGGGCCCGGCGCAATATCCCTTCTTCTCTCGCCCCTATGCGTCGGTTTGATGCCAATGATGCCATATTGGGCGCCAGCACGCCGGTCCAAAGCCGACTGAGACCCAGACCGCGAAAACCATATTCGAACAGCATTGCTAACATTTCGGTACCGTAGCCGCGCCCGCGGACCGAAACGTCGCCGAGCAACCGCCCATAGGTCGCTTGGCTATCCTTTTTCTTTATGCTGCTCAGACGAACATTGCCTATATGCCGGTCATCAGAACGCTGGCAAACGGCCATGAGATGGTCGCCTGCCCGTCGATTTGTCTCAATATATGCGCATAGGTCGACGCGCGATTGATTAAGTGGCGCGTCCAAATGTGGTCGGTCTTGTTCCGCGTTGATCCAATGCAGCCAACCGTTATCGATGTCGGCCTCGGTCACCGCCCGCAAGTACAGGCGCAAACCGAGCGGGAATTGGCGCGAAGTTTCTATTGGCAACTTTAATGTTAGTGTATCAGAAGGCATCCGAGTATACCATCGTTAAATTCACGGCTCCGAACCTGCTTGTCGGCTCAAAGCATGACGATAACAAAGTTAGAACAGGTAGTATCTGCGGCGAATACGATATCCTCGGCTTTTGAGACCACAAAATCATCGACGGCGCGCACACATCCCGGCCATCTTCGAGAATAGTCGTCAACGATTATCGTCGCTCCGGGCGCGCGTCGTTCATAGATCCACTCAAGCGCACCACTCACAGGCTCGTGCAAGTCTAGATCCACATGAGCGAAATCAAATCGTTCGTCCAAATTCGGGAGTTCTGCTGGAATCCAGCCAGAATGCAAAATCGCCTTAGGCATAAGCCGCCTAATGTGCGCCATGTCAGGGCTCATCTCGCCGAAAGTGCTTCCGGGCAATGTATCTAGCTCAGTCTTTTCTGACAGACCCGCAAATGAATCGAAGATATGGTGTCGATCCTCCTGGCGATCAAGGACCGACATTATCATCATCGAACTTTGCCCACGAAAAACGCCGAACTCGGCCGTTGTCACCGCTGAACGGGCCCGAAGATGCTTCAAATGCTGGAACAAGAAATATTTCCTACGAACTTTTGCTGCGGAAGCCTCGATATTGGGCGCACACGCCTCATGAATGCTCTCGTAGAGAGCAATGTACTCCTCGGGAAATACCGGAGCACGTGGCGCGGTTTTTGCCATCTGACGAACGGATTTGACTCTAGGAGAGATAAACCGGGAAAATACTTCGCCAAACATGACAATGACCTTCTATTCAACTATTGTCGTCGGATCGGAGCAACCAAAACTGAAGAACGCTCTCGGTCGGAGCACGCCGATCATGACGCGAAATTAGGAGTGTCACCCGAGGTCCTTCGCCTTTTGAGGTTTCTGGCATACGACGTTTGGGGACGCAAGATTCGGTTTTCATCTAGCGTTGATGTGCCGTCCGTATTTCGTAGCTTCCTGAGCTGGAACTCTCCAATTATTGTCATACACTGGACCTATCCCGGTTTGATTCCACCCCAAGTTCTCATTTAGGCGGCCTTGGCTTCGAATGCCAATAGGCATTTCCATCCCAGAGCCGAGTGCCATCGGCGCGGATTGTAGAAGACATTGATGTATTCGAAGATGGCCATTTCAGCTTCGCGGCGACAGGCCCATGATTTCGGCCACAGCACTTCGGCCTTGATCGTTTTGAAGAAGGTTTCCACGGCGGCGTTGTCAAAGCAGTTTCCAGTTCCGCTCATTGAGACCTGGAAGCCATGCTGGCGCAGAAGCTTCTGATAGTCGTGAGAGCAATATTGGGCGAATTCAACCGGTCGTCGCAACACCTTCGATTGCATCTTGTTTGAGTAGCTGTTCGAGAGCTTCTGCCGGTGTTTGC
>NZ_JBSWYH010000073.1:0-2985 GCF_056161025.1 Roseibium sp. AWQ4_254 | reverse complement strand
GAAACTCCGCGCCGTGACGTGATGCCATGAACATTCTCCTTTGTGGCAAAATACCAAGTCAAAGGAGCGGTACAAATCCGGGACAGGTCCAGAGATCACCTGGTAGAAAGTAGTTTTCCAGCAGGATCCGGTTCTTCAAGGTCTGATGCCACCGCTCGATCTTGCCCTGGGTCTGGGGATGGTAAGGCGCGCCACGCGAATGCTTCATTCCCTTGTTGGCAAGATACTCCGCCAAGTCGCCGGATATGTAAGACGGTCCGTTGTCTGATAGTAGCCTCGGGCGATGAAGCACGTTTGCCTTATCGAGCCCCGAAGCCTCCAGTGCCAGATCGAGTGTGTCCTGCACATCGCTTGCCGCCATGCCGGTGCAGACCCTCCATGCGATAATGTAGCGGGAGAAGTCATCGAGCACGGTGGAGAGGTAAAACCATCCCCAGCCGATGACCTTCAAATAGGTGAAGTCGGTCTGCCAGAGCTGGTTCGGGGCGGTGGTCTTTTCCTTGAACTCATCGGCGGACTTCATCACGATAAATGCCGGACTGGTGATCAGGTCGTGGGCCTTGAGAAGCCTGTAAACACTGGCTTCCGAGACGAAGTATCGGCGTTCGTCAGTGAACCTGGTGGCGAGTTCTCTCGGGGAGAGTTCCGGGTCATCGAGCGCCATTTCCAGAACCTGAACACGCACGTCTTCAGGGATGCGGTTCCACACGCGGCCCGAGCCGGGGCGCCGGTCTTCCAGTGCCGCTTCGCCGAACCTGCGATACAGATCGTACCAGCGATAGAAGGTTGGCCGCGACACGCCGATCTGTTCCAGCGTCCTTTTCACCGGCTGGTGCGATTGCTCGACCAGTCGGATGATTTCGAGCTTCTCGGAGGCGGGATATCTCATTCGATATCCTCCCCATCCCCGATCACGCTTTTTTTGAGAACACGGTTTTCCAGCGTCAGATCGGCCACGACTTCTTTCAGGTCACGCATTTCGCGCTTCAGATCCGTCACTTCACCTGACGTCGCCTGCCGCTCGGTGTCGCCTGAAAGCCGCTTCTTGCCGGCTTCCAGGAACTCTTTCGACCAGGTGTAATAAAGGCCTTGAGCAATCCCCTCGCGGCGGCACAGTTCGGCGATCGAATATTCCCCGCGCAAACCTTCCAGCACAATGCGGATCTTCTCCTCGGCCGAGAATTTGCGCCGCGTCTTCCGGCGAATGTCTTTCACATGTTTTTCGGCCGATCCTTCCGGCCCGGATTTCTGTCTCATCTTCGCTCCCTTGGCGGGCTACGATGTGCCAGAAATCCTCCTTAAGCAATTTCGCCGATATGTCTCATGGTTGCTGACGGGGAACAGTTGTGCAGGGACATTCCCGGCAAAAGAAACGGAGTGACCGTACTGCAGGTGACCTATGCCATGGACGGGCATCTGGATATTGACAGATTGCGCGCGGCCTGGTCCTCGCTTCTCCGGGCTCATCCCGCCCTCAGGGCAAGGTTTGGCGCAACGGCGGCGCGGTGGGACGGACAGGCTGGCGAAACCAGGACTGACTTCCGGTTTGCTGATCTGTCGGCTTTGCCAAAGCAGGAACAGCAATCTGAAACGGCACGGCTGGTGGATGGCATGGTAACGGATTTTTCGGAGGGGGGGGGGACGTTGGTCCTGCCCATGCGCTCCTGGTCCGCACAGCCGGAAATGTCCATTTTCTGACCCTGACGCTGGATCACATGGCTGCGGATGGGTGGACCCTCTCCGTTGCCATTGAAAACCTGTTTGCACTTTATGACCAGCCGGACACCCGGATCTGCGATGAATACGTTGACTACTGCGACTTCCTCTTCAAGGAGGTCGCCGAATTTGACGTCCACCATTGGAGAAGCGTGCTTGACGGCTTTGTCCCCGGGGGAAGCGTCACGGATACCTGTCGACCGATCAAAAACGGTCTGTCAGCGGGCAAGGCACGTGTGTGGCCCCGTTTGCTCCTCGATGCTCCAGACACGTTGCAGGCGGAGGTCGAGCAGTTCAGCAAAACCTCTGATGTGACTGAAAGTGCCATTTATTCAATGATCTGGGGGTTGACCCTCGGCGAGCACTCCGGCGCGTGCGACGTCACTTTCGGGACAACGGTCTCTGGCCGTCATCACGACTACGAAAACGTCTCGAGCATAGCCGGTTGTTTTGCCCAGGCGCTGCCTTCCAGGCTCATTTTTTCGCCTGATGAAACGCCCCGTGGGCTGGTCAAGAAGGCCATGCAGGAGCAGGCACGGCTGCTTGAACAACAGGCGAGCAGACTTTCGGACATTGAAGAGGCTGTCAGGCTCCAGAAGGATGCGTGCCTGTTCGATACCGTCCTAACTTTCCAGAACTATCCTGAAAACGCGCCCTGTACCTGTGAGTTTGATATCTCGTTTTTCGATTATCGGCAGTATTCGTTTGGCGGACGCCCGCCTGTCGAACTCAAAATTGAACCTGGGGCAAACGACATGTTTGTAATCGAGTTTGACGATGAAAAGGTGCCGGACGATATCGCCCACGCACTGGGAAGTCGCTTTGTTCAAGTTCTGAGCGAAATACTCAATTGCCCCGACAAGCAATTGAGTGAGTTCAAGATTCTTGGCAACCTTTTCAAAAACAATAATAGCTGAAAGAGCGCGTAATGAATTCGAAGTTGCTTCTGGAGACCAAGAGCCTGGTCAACCTGGCAGTATCCTACGCGGTCGTTTACGTTGCCGAACAAATAATGGTCTTCATTGACCGGATCATTGTCGGGCATATCGGAGCCACTGAACTCGCCGCTGTTGGGCTTTCTGGCGGGCTCATGATGGATTTTGAAGTAATCAGCCTTGGAATTCTTTCTATCGTTGGTGTGTTGCTGTCTCAGGCGATCGGCACATCCGAGCAGTCAAATGGACACCCGCAAAAACCTCGCCATTGGAGGTGATTTCTGATTCACTTCGATCATGGAGGTGTTTTCATGGATCCGAGCAGTCTTTTCAG
>NZ_JBSWYH010000072.1:0-3640 GCF_056161025.1 Roseibium sp. AWQ4_254 | reverse complement strand
TCATTAAGGGCCCTTAAATGTCCATTTAATTAAGCGGACACTTAACGCACCAAATCGAAAAGCGGCAGGTCGGGTTCAACGGACGCTCACGCTCAATGTTGCCCTCAAACTCAGCAAAACTCGCGAGCAAATCGCGATAAGCGGCCACACTATCAAGCCCCAACACAAATTACTGGGTTTATGCGGGTGTCCAGCTCTCATCCGAGTTGGAGTGCCACCAAAACCTTTTCCATCAAAAAACACAGCTGGCCAAAATGGTTATAAGGCGATAATTAGGTCCATGGCTCAACTTAATGAACGCGGATAAATATGGCTAAAAAGAAGTATAGAAAGAAGTATATTCAAGATTTCGTACTTTCTCTAGATAACCATAGATGGCTGGAGTTTTTATTTAATGCGTATGTAAAATTAAACAAAAGTTGGAAAATAAAAGTTCGTGCGAAAGGTGACCTAATACGAGTAACCGATGAAGATCAGGATAGTATCCTTGTGATTCATCCGTCTAGAATACCCCTTTATAAGACAGGCGTTGAAGGAAGAGTTTTCTCCCTCTTGAATGACTACATGATTGATAGGAGTGAACTTGCTGAAGGCGACACAATAATAGATTGTGGAGCGAACATTGGTGAGCTTGGTGTCGCTTTGCGGGGCCTTCAAACTAAGTTCAACTATATCGCATTCGAGCCAGGAAAAAGTGAGTGCGAGGCTTGTGCGCTCAACAATCCCGGCTCTTCCTGCGAGAATGTCGCGCTCTGGAGCGAAAACTGCACGTTAAATTTCTTTGAAAAATCAGAGAGTGCTGACTCGTCGCTGATTGAATTTAATGACCACGAGAGCGTCTCTAGTATCCAAGCCATAACACTTGATCAATACTGCCTAACTAACAATATAAGCAACATTAAATACCTAAAAATTGAAGCAGAAGGAGCGGAGCCAGAGGCATTGTTCGGAGCGCGGGAGATGCTTGCAAGAACGACGTACGTAACGGTTGACTGCGGATTTGAGCGGGGGAAAGCTAAAGAAAGCACCCTGCCACAAGTTGTGAAATACCTTCTGCGGCAAGGGTTTGAACTGAAAAGTATCACTGAACCTAGACTAATCGTTTTATTTGAGAACAGGAATTTCAAGAGATAAATAATATTTATGCGACGTCATGAAATTTAATATTTTTGTTTTTTTCTAAAAGTCTCTTGTAAACTAATTCATCGGCCTGAGCGTGGAAATTGTTGCTAATATGCTGTTTGTCATAGAACCGCTGGGAGAAATCGAATACGCTGATTCCAATCACATTTATTTCATAGTATTGGTACTGTTGCTCAGCGAATACAACCGCAAGCATTCCCGAAGAGGGGCGCGAGCAGCGAAGATAACGCTGCTTACCCATGAGATATTTTCTTAGCTCTTTGATGCGTCTAATATCGCTCAAAAAATATGACGCGAAATATTTCAAGGGCAAGAATTTGTAGGCTAGGCGCCGAAGAATTTTCTCGCCGATTTCTTCTTCTTCTTGGTAAGTAAAGTTCATATACTCCAAAAGGTCCCGCTTCTCCGGAGACCAGTGGTATAGCTTATCAAGTTTAACGCCTTCGATCGCTTGCCGATCCAACTTTGTCTTACAATCGGTCAATGGCGAGCAGAAAATCAACGAGGCGAATCCAATTTTCTTTGTGCCTTCCGTGTACCTTTGCGCGTATGCTATCGCGCCATTAACAAGAAAAACTATATCCGGTTCTCCGGGCGGAAAGGTTGGATTTGGTTTTGAACCTACTACATCGATTCTCACGGAGTTGGCCTTTTCGAAACGACGCACACTAATGCCAGATCCTTAGTTACACTAAACAATGAGAATTTCATTCTCGCCGGTTACCTCTACGTGTTTTTCGAGAAATTTCCTGTAGCGGTATTTGTGACGACGCACAATGCGCATTGCTTCTTTTTCCCTCGGGTTTGGTAGCGAGGGTTCGATTTTGCTACAATTTTCAAGCAAATTTGCCCAACGAATTATATCTGAGTTAAGATGATTAAATATCTGTTTAGTGGAAAAACTAATCTTATGCGTTTCAAATAAAGGATCTTTTCCGTGAGTTCGATAGTTTGCTACAAACCAAAGAATATCCTTTTCGGAAACGTCAGCCTTCTCCCAGTCTTTGCCGTAAACATCTACCAAATATGAAGCATTTTTTTTAATTTTACTTGAAAATTGACTATAAGGAAAATTATCTAGTTTTTGTTGTAGATGATCTCTATTTAAAAATGGAACATGAAATAGCTCAAGTTCTGATTTTTTTGTTTTTGGAGGGAAACGCTTATCTAAGAATTTGGGAACCGGACGCATCGCGAAGTGGTTGCCTGCTCGAAGCCAAAATTTTCCTGCTTTTTCGGTATGGTAGCAAAGCTTAGTGGTGGGCGACAGCACGTTTGAAAAGAGAAACTCCGTCGTGGCTTCAATACCATGGGTCTGTTTGTCTTTGGCGACCCCATTTCTCCATTGAAATTCAACATAGTGAGCGTCTGAATGTGTCGAATAGAATTGGTTGGCTTGATCCCGATCACGAAAAGGTAAGAATTCATCAACATCGAGAACAAAGACCCAACTGTATCTATTCCTAATTGCAAAATGGACCCAGATTGCATTCATAGTGATGTCTTGAGCGAAGATACCCATTTTAGCGCGAAAAACGTGAACGTTGGTAGATGAAAGCTCCCTGAGGTCCCTTTGAGAATTATGATCGATCAGAATAATTGTATCGACCAAATTGGAATGATGAGCTAGAAATGCAGGAATATATTCATAGCTATCTTTGACTTGGCATATTACGCAAGAATTGCATTTGCTAGACGTCATTAAAAAAATTGCCTGTTCTTCGGATATATTCCAACCGTTAATACTTGGAGCTGCTACTGGCTGGCAGTTTTTCAAGGACACCGCTTAGAAATACAACATCATAAGAAGATTCACGTCCTTGGACCGCACTCTGAATGGAGTTTAGGTTGTCTAATTCCGTTCACATGGTCAAGCCCGCAAGCCTATTTTCTTCCCACCGGGTTCACGGTTGTCTTCGAAATCATTCCCATCTGCTTTAGCCGGGAGCTTCATGATAGGACCCTTTAGTTTCAGCCTCCCAAGTATAATACATAGCGTAATTCCGGCGGCCACTCTCCTGAGCCTATGATGCGGGGTCGTAGCACACGCCCCAAGAGGCATAAAAGGAGAGTGACCGTGTCAGAGTATGTTGGATTTGATGTTTCGAAGGAAGAGACTTCGTTCTGTGTGAAGGACCGGGATGGGAAGGTCGTTGGTCGTGGCAAGGTTGCAACTGACCCTGTGTCTTTGTTTGAGGCGCTGAAGGCGACCTGCCTTTGTCCTGAGCGGATCGTGATGGAAACGGGCACCTGGGGCCACTGGCTGGTAAGGGAACTTGGCAGACTTGGCGTTTGTGTTGATCTTATCGACGCCCGTCAGGCGCATGCGGTTATGAAGCTGCAGCACAACAAGACGGATGCCAATGATGCGGAGCTTCTGGCGGAGATCGCCCGCACCGGGTTCTGCCGTGAGCGTCCGTTGAACCCGACCTGCCGCTTTTCGATTTGGTGCGTTAAGTGTCCGCTTAATTAAATGGACATTTAAGGGCCCTTAATG
>NZ_JBSWYH010000071.1:0-3857 GCF_056161025.1 Roseibium sp. AWQ4_254 | reverse complement strand
ATTAAGGGCCCTTAAATGTCCATTTAATTAAGCGGACACTTAACGCACCAAATCGAAAAGCGGCAGGTCGGGTTCAACGGACGCTCACGATGATCTGCTCGTCCGTGAATCTTGTTCGCTTCATTGTCCGTCCTCAAATTGGGTCGGACTCTAATCAACAGTGGAGGAAAAATCCCGTGGCAGGTCAATTCCTGCACAGCGAGGCGGTTGACGAGGACGCCATGCTGCTCAGCGAACTCGACGGCTTCTTTGCAGGCGTCATTGTCTGTCCCGATCTTATTGCTCCAATTGAATGGTTGCCACTTATCTGGGGCGAAGCCCCCCATTACTTCAAGAGCGAAAAGCACGCCCAGGACATTCTCGACCTCATCATGGGGCACTGCAACGACATCATCGGGCAATTGAACCAAAGGCGCTACAGTCCGATCTACAACATCGAAATAGACGGCAGTTCGCTATGGGAGTTGTGGGTCGACGGGTTCCATCAGGCAATGCAATTGCAGCCTGCTGCCTGGCTGATCTACGAAGCAGATGCCGAAGAAGATTTGCAGAACGCCTTGTTCTTCATTGCCCGTCTCGTGGAAATAGCAACTGAACCAAGCATACAGCCGGAAGACATCGATGAGAAACTGGAAAACATCGCTGCCGACATAATTCCATCTTAAATTGAAGTCTTGCATCACGCAAGGCTCAAGCTGCAAAACTCCGATATGTACGCGGGGCAGAAAACCAAAGTCGGCCGGAATGATCCTTTCCCATGCGGGTCAGGCAAGAAATACAAATGGTGCTGAGGTCTTAACTGAGAAAGCAACCGTCACCCAACGCTTACTGTCAGTGAGCTGACGATGGAGTTGCGTATCAGTGTCCCGATCCCTCATGACAGCGCAGCATTCAGCCAAAGATCAAGGTTCACGAGCCGCGTAACTTCCATCAAATCGGCACGCTCCTCAACGGGCGTGACACCCAAAAGTCGCTGATAGCCAAGCCTAAGGCGATCGCGCAGCGCCGGGGTGTTCGCCAGATCGCACAAATACATCTGCCTTGCATCAACGAGCTGCGCGAGCCGCCGCGCCACCTCCTGCGGCGGCAATCGCTGGAAATTGGGCCGTCTTTGTTCAACGCGTTTCTGCCGGGCCCGAGCTTCTGGATCGCGCAGTAGTTTCGATCTACCATCGCGCATCTCTTTAATGACTGAGCCATAAGAAAAGCCAGCGACTTTTTGAAAATAGGCGCGAAAGAGCCGCTTGATCGCGAACATGTCCACAATATCGAGTCGTTGCTCAAGCAATATTTGTGAAACGCGGCCTTGGGAGAATGGCAGAAACTTGATCCGCCCGTGATGCGCGTGAAAGTTCGCATAGTTAGCATGAACATTCTGCACAAATCGGAACCACTTTGCCATTCGCAGTAAACGGATCGCTTGATCGCCGTTTGACGGCCATGCGCCTGCAGGTGTATCGGAGAAACCAAACGCTTTGAGAAACGGCTCAAGCACACATTCACGACGATGCTCAATCAACAACGCGACAACAGGATCCCCTTCTCCTTCAGACGTCGCATCGTAAAACCCAGGTGTGTGCTCTTTCGTACTGCACATCGTTCCGGCGATAAAATCGACGAAGCCTCCCTTACGTGCCTCATTCGAAATCCCAAATGGTGGAGCAAGAAGCCAGGCAGGCGCCGGTCGCCGGTTGAGGAAGGCGTGAGAAAGCAAGATTCGATTGTGTATCAACCGTAATTCTCTTCGGAATCGCGTTAATCCTGTGTGACGCGCGCCTCGCGCGAAAGTGTCGACAAAGTATAGCGTGTCGGCGTTCTGCCCATTGAACTCAAGCGTGGGCCGTTCACTTGGCTGGAAATCTCTAAAGCCGAAGTCAACCTTGTAGGGTGCAATTACGGTCCCGAATCCAGTCTGCCCTAGCCTGCGCACATCCTCTGGATCAAGCGCCCTACGCTCCACAATATCAAGCGACAATCCAAGCCGGTCGCAGAGAATACTGGCCATTTTCAAATCAGGTTGTGAACCAGCGGCGTAGGGATAATGAAATGGCTTAAACGGCTTGCCAAGTTTGCACAGAGCCGCCAAGAGAACGGCGCTGTCAATGCCGCCCGATGTTGCGAGCGCGAGGTCGCGTCCCTCGCCCGCTCCGTCGATTGTCACCTCCAAAGAGCGCTCAAGCACGTCGCCAAACCGCTCGAGGCCGTCGACTGAGAGCGACCGCGTCGGTGTCTCATCATCTTCTGGTAGGACAAAGAAACGCGTGCTCCAGTCATCGCCGCCGCGCCAAATCACCCCGCCACCCGGCAAACAGCGGTGGATATTGGTGAACAGGGATCCAAATGGTGCCCGACCGAGTCCTTGATGGCAGACGAGCATGTTTGCCATTGCCCCATCGCTTAGGCTATCGACCCGCGCAAACTCATCAAACAAAGATCTCTCGTCCGTCGCTATTTCCAATTTATCCTTAGCAATAGCAAAATAGAACCCTGACGAACCTGGTGAGGCCGCTATCTCAATCGCGCCTTGGGCAAGTCGGCTATCCTGTATGATGACAACAAATGCACCAATAGCCTCTCGTAGTATGTGATCGAGGCGCAATCGGTCTTCAGAAGCGGTCAGAATCGCTTCGGTCACCGAGTCACGCGCCTCTGTCCGCCCCTCCGAGGCTGATCCGTAGAGATCCCCATAAATTGTCACGCGCCGATGCGGCCCGAACGACCGCTCACCGAGCGGTGCAAAGCCCTGCTTCGCCGAAAGATCCTCGGTGAGTGAAAAACTAAGACGCATGAAACATTCCTTCCGTACCTCAAACTTAGCAACTATTGACACGCAGAAGCAGTGTCAAGTCGGACTGTACGCTGCTTGCCATCTCGGTTAGAACCACGTGGAACTCTTCTTTTCTTGAATGTAGTACTGAGCGGAAATGTGACATTGTATATGATAGCGTTTTTGTTCCGCTCTCCAGCAACAGGGACCAATTCGTCGCTTTGTTAAATCGCTTCCGCTTCATGAACATGTCAATCGTCGATCCAACGTGACCCAGCCCCCTGAATTCCGGCCATTTAGGTGTTAGTGATTCATCTTAGGAAAGGATGGACCATGAAGCGCAGATTCAGCGACGAGCAGATCATCGGATTTATCAAGGAGTACGAAGCCGGGGTGAAGGCTTCTGATCTTTGCCGGAAGTACGGCATCAGCGACGCGACGTTCTACAAATACAAGGCCAGATTTGGCGGCATGAATGTGTCCGATGCGAAGAAGCTGCGATCTCTTGAGGACGAGAATGCACGGCTGAAGCGAATGTTGGCGGAGGCGATGCTCGACAATGCTGCGCTCAAAGATCTTGCGACAAAAAACTACTGACGCCTGACTTGAAGCGCCGAGCTGTGCGGGACGTTATGACCGGCATGGCCTAAGCGAGCGTCGGGCATGCCGTCTTGCGGACCTGGATCGTTCAACGTTCCAGTACCGGAAACAGGATCAGGGTGACGAGGCCTTACGCATAAGGCTGCGGGAACTGGCGAACGAACGCCGCCGATTTGGGTATCGCCGTCTTGGCATTCTGCTGGCCAGAGAGTGATTTGAGGTGAACCACAAGAAGCTCTTCCGGGTCTATCGGGAAGATGGGCTTGCGGTGCGCAGGAGACGGTCGCGCAAGCGAGCTCTTGGCACCCGTCGGCCAATTCTGGTTCCTGACGGGACCAATCGGCGGTGGAGCCTGGACTTTGTCTCCGATGCTCTGTCGGGCGGCCAGCGGTTCCGCGTGTGGACCTGTCACGGTTTGATTCCGCCCCGAGTTCTCATTTAAGCGGCCCTGGCTTCGAATGCCAATGGGCTTTTCCATGCCAAAGCCGAG
>NZ_JBSWYH010000070.1:0-3957 GCF_056161025.1 Roseibium sp. AWQ4_254 | reverse complement strand
TCTGCGATAGACGCAGTCACGCCCTCAGAGGCAAGAAACTACTTCGCTGCCGCAGGATATGAGCCGGAGTAAGCGGGAAACGCTCTAGTTTTTTGTAGAACTCCCCATAAAAAAACAAAGAAATTGCATCCAGTACACACCTATAATTCTGATCTCTCGTAGAATTACTCGTATTGTTTACACCAACCGTTATTGGCCAGTCTTTAAATGGAAGGATAAAGACCAGGCACACATCAGATTTTCCCTTGAAAAAATCCGCCTCCTCTTGCGTCATCTCGGGGAGAAAACGTTTCACTTTGTCTAAATTTACAGCACCGCCAACCAAGTAATCAGCGCCAGAAAGAAAAATAAAATTTGCCGCGTTATTGTTTTCTGTCGAAAATTCTCCGTAAAATAAATAGGTCAAGACAATTGACCTCATAAAATCCTCGATTTCATCGTCCTCAAAGCTTGAATAAGGCTTTATTGGGCGGATTCCGTTTTCATTTGCAGCAAGTGCAAAACTGGAAAATGTAAACGTAATTGCTGCGACGCAAAGTGCAAATGCGAAGTTCAAGTATCGAGATTGTTTCATGATGTTCTGCTTTTTATTCCGTGAGATCTTTCGAACTTTAAAATCGAAGTGAGAGCGCGCGAGCCTGAGCTAAACAGCTTCAAAATAATTCCCCCCAACTGTATTCATCCCACATCGGCGAAAGAACTGATCGCTTTCTGCCGCACTCATGCCATTGGTTACGTGAAACAGCATTAGACAGCAGCGCCGCTCCCCTGCCCATTGACGAATGCCTTTCATTAACCGAAGAGCAACCTTGCCCGAGAGCATCCTCCCTGAAAGGGAGCAGCTGATATTTAACGTCTGCACCGTTGCAATCAGCGCTGCAGACCCCAAGAAACACCCTCCTTCATGAAGCGAGGCAAAGCCGTAGAGGCCATCTTCTGCAAGTGGCTCACTGCCGACTGGAACAGCATAGATCAGCCCGAACCGGTTCGGCTGCGCCATCGCCTCGTCGAAAATCGCGCGCGCTTTTGCTTCGCAAAACGGAATGTCGCGGAAGACCGCCTTCTGATGCGCTTCACGGGCGAGATAGACACCAGCGCGATAGTCCGCCTCGGACCCGTCCGCCATATTGCCTTTGGGCCGTGCCGTGTCGGCCGCGCGCCGAATGACCTAGCATCCACCGCCGCGCCGCCCACCTGCGTCGCCGTTCCGAATTGTCTAGGCAACCGCATAGAAGACACCGAGCCAACAGGAAGAGAGGGGTCGTATTCAAAAAAAGAAATCTCAATGTTATCAACTACCCAACTTACACCCGCGCCAACGACGCCACCTACAAGTGCGCCAACTGGTCCACCGATCGCCACCCCAATTGCAACGCCGGTTACAAAACCCGCGGAGACAGCAACACCCTCCCCGGCAGTACAACCATCTTCATCATGCATGCGGCCATAAACATCAACAGCAACGCCAAAGTATCCAATCGCCTTGAAAGCGACTTTTGACACATACGCCCACTTTACTTCGGACCCCATATTACCAAGTGTTGAGACCTACGACCCAAACCGCCCCAACGTGACATAGTTCAAGTCTTGAATACCAATACTAGAAAACCTCCAAAACTATCATAGGGACAAGGTGTAAAATTCGTCCCTCCGTGAAAATAAAATCCCCCAGGTACGCTTTGGATCTGAGATCTTACTGATGCCATTGCTAGCCACCAATATAATGTGGTTCAAGACTATAGCTACTATTACTTATTCTTCATGCGATTATAAAAATAAGAAAAAACTACATATAACGTCAATAAAATTAAGTACATTATCATTCTATACATATATTCAGATTCACCAAGAGAAATATAAAGTATAAAGAAAAAAAGCCACCCAAAGACAACAAACAAAATTTGCGCGCCAAATGGAACATTTCCACTCATAGTAGCGTACCAATTATTTCCCTAAGAGCCCAACTCGAAAAGAGTTGAGCGGTTTCAGTAGGTTGTGATTCAGTTCTGTTGCCAAACCGAACGGAGCCCCAAATGCCTTAGACTGCAACCGCCCGCCTGGAGTATCGGCGCAAGACGACGCGCTATGCAAGTGATCTGACCGACCGGGAATGGGAGTTGATCGCGCCCTTCAAGCCGCCGCCCAGGCGGCTCGGACGTCCTCGCACGACCGATCTGCGTGAGCTCATGAACGCGATCCTCTATATGGCGACGACGGGTTGTCAGTGGGTTCAATTGCCAAAGGACCTGCCGCCCTATTCGACGGTTCAACGTTATTTCTATGATTGGCGCGACAGCGGCCTGTTGCAGACGATCCGCTTTCACCTTGTCATGGACACGCGGGAACTGGAGGGGCGCGAAGCCAGCCCGACGGCCGACGTGATCGACAGTCAGAGCGTGAAAACTACGGAAAGCGGTGGGGGGTGCGGATTCGATGCCCCCTCTCAGCGATGCTTCGCTTCGCCTGCCGGGCGATGGGTAAGAAGGTCAAGGGACGCAAACCGCATATTGTCGTCGATACCATCGGCCTCATGGTTGGCCTGGTCATTCATGGCGCCGATATTCAGGACCGCGACGGCGCTCCCGCCGTGCTTGCTTCCATTCGCCGGTCCTGTCCGTGGCTGCGGCACATATTCGCCGATGGGGGCTATCAGGGGCCGAAACTGCGCGGTGCGCTCGAGCGGATCGGTGAATGGACGGTGGAGATCGTCAAGCGATCCGATTTTTGAAGTGTTGCCCCGCCGCTGGGTCGTCAAACGAACATTTGCTTGGCTTGGACGCTGTCGGCGACTTGCAATGGATTGGGACAAATCCATCGCCTCAGCCGAGGCATGGATCAACGTCGCCCATATCTGACTCACAACCAGACGTCTCGCAAGGTACTGCTATTATTCATAGAGTTTCGAGTCGGTCTCTAAGATTAAATTTCAGTTTCAGTCATTTGACGCCCCAAAGTAGTAGTCTACGGCCGCATCGACACTTTCGACACAACTCTTACTCTCTAGTATTTTTCTGTCATATGGAAGCCTTACAATATAATTCACCAACCTATGTTCGTATGTATACTTTGCGATAACGCAAACCTCATCACCAACATTTAATTTATTTTCCTCGTGTCCATCCGAGGCAAATGTTTTTTCAAGTTCCTCTATAAATTCCAGCTCACTTTTTTCCAATGCAATTCTGTAACAATTGAAAACACGCCCGTCAGACCCGACAAACAACATAGAATTTCGCGCTTCCATCGAAATTAATTTAGATAATTTATTTGCATACCACGACCATTTTACTGAGCATACTTTCTCTTCATTTGCTGAGGCGAATTGAGCCGATAGACTGTCCATCAAAAAGAAAGAAAGAAAGAGTTTGAATAATGCTACTTTCCAATTCTCTTTTTTTATTTTCATTCTACACCCGATTTCTCATTTGAATTTCCCGACACAGTAGTGGTTGACAAAAATCAAAGATTTTTTTGACGGTTGCCATCTCGTTTTGCTAAACGGAAGATGTATGAACTCTTGGATCTAGATAGAAGTTAGTCTTGGATTCCAAACGAGCAACAAGCCAACAATTATCTGAATCCCTCCGTCACAAGAACTAATTACTAAGACAATCTGGAAAATTGCACTAAATGTTCAGTCACACTTTCTGTGGGCCCGGACAGATCACACCCGCTTTTGCCCGCCTTGCCCCAGTCCCCTCGGCTCACCCGAAACCGCCCCTCGCCTCAAGGGACGGCTAACGGTCAGAACTACCAGACGGCACCCCTCCTAAGCTTAACCAAACCTTAGCAATAGTACCAAACTGCGTACAACCGGAATTGTTCGATTTGCGGTTAGATTTCAAACTGACGTAGCGACGTCTGAGGGGTGTCCGTCCGGTGAAGCCGGTCTTCATGGCGGCGGCGCGCTCTGTTACGCTGCTTTTGCAGCGTAACACCAAGGCATGAGTTCGTTGA
>NZ_JBSWYH010000069.1:0-3961 GCF_056161025.1 Roseibium sp. AWQ4_254 | reverse complement strand
AGCTGAACAGTCCTCAAACACGGCCTCGGTGGCCTGCTCCGGCCCGCCGGACTGCGTTGCGCCGCTTGAACGGCCAACCAGGCCGTCCTGCCCAACGCGCCTTGCCGGCCAATCCGGACCAGCGCCATCAGATGGGTTTCTATCTATTGAGGTTGGTATTAGATCCAGTGCCTTTGTCATTTGGGCCACCTTGTGTTCGTGTTGGCCAAGTCTAGGCGCTCTCGGCGGACCAGGCGACCCGTTTTGCGAGGCAAAGGTCCCTGCCCTCAAGCGTTGGGAACCACCGCCGGGCCCTTGCGGGTCGTAAGCAGAAGATTGGTTTCCGATCCGGTGATGCCGTCAATCAGCCGCAGGCGGTTCAGCGCATCGTCAAAGGCGGTCAGGTCGCGGGTCGCAATCTCCAGAACAAGATCCCACTTGCCATTGGTGGAATGGATGGCGCGCACCTCGGTCATGGCGCTCAAGGCGCGGATGACCGGGTCCGTGTTGTGCCCGGCCACCACCACCAGCGTGATGGCCCGGATAGGCAGGTCCCGCCAATCGTCCCGCAAGACGGCGGTAAAGCCGAGAATCTCGCCAGTCTCGCTCAGCTTTTCCATGCGCGCACGCACGGTGGCGCGGGAGACCGAGAGGTCAGTTGCCAAATCGGAAACGGACCGCCGCCCGTCATGGCGCAGAAGCGCGATTAATCGCAGGTCCAGATCGTCCATTGTCTCATTTTGCCAAATTCAACATATCAAAATGATAAAAAGAGCTGCACATTTGATCAAGTGGCCGGATTTACTCCGCCGTGCCGGTCCGGCACGCTTGAAACAGGTGACAGCGGGCGGAGCAGACAATGGCACCACAGACACAACAGATCGTGCTGGTCGGGGCGCCGGTGGATGAAGGGGCAGGCCAGAAAGGCTGCCTGATGGGCCCCGATGCGGTCCGCACGGCGGGCCTTGCCACCCAGCTTGAGGCCCTTGGCCACAGGGTTGAGGATCTCGGCAATCTGCGGCCGGCCGATGTGGGCAGCCTTGAAGCGCCAAGGCCGGGCCTGAAGAATTTCAAGGCCTATGCGGGCTGGGCCCGCACGCTCCATGCCAAGGCGGCAGAGCTGGGCACACGGCCGGTCTTTCCAATCTATCTGGGCGGCGATCACGCCATGGCCGCCGGAACAGTGTCCGGCCACGCCCGGGCGGCCGCAAGTCTGGGCCGCCCGCTCTTCGTGCTCTGGCTGGACGCCCATTCGGATTTTCACACATTTGACAGCACCGGCAGCGGCAATCTGCACGGCACTCCCCTCGCCTTTGCCTGCGGTCTGCCCGGGTTTGAAACCGTGCTTGGCGCCCGGCTGGAAACACCGGTCGCGCCGCAAAATGTGGAGATATTCGGGGTCCGGTCCATTGATGCGGCCGAACGGGACTTGCTGCTGGGCCACGGGGTTGGCGTCAGCGACATGCGCCGGATTGACGAAAGCGGCATTGCCGCCCTGCTCGCGCCGTTCCTTGCCCGGGTGGCGGCGGCCGGCGGCCTGCTTCATGTCAGTCTGGATGTGGATTTTCTCGATCCCGAAATTGCCCCGGCCGTGGGCACCACGGTGCCAGGCGGCGCCAGTTTCCGCGAGGCCCATCTGGTCATGGAAATGCTCCATGACAGCGGGCTGGTCACGTCGCTGGATCTGGTCGAACTCAATCCGTTTCTCGATGAGCGCGGCAAGACCGCCCGGCTGATGGTGGATCTCACCGGCAGCCTGTTCGGCCGCCGGGTGTTCGACCGCCCCACACACAGTTTCTAAAGGAGGAAGGCACATGATGATTGCCCGGTTTAACGCAGAGCCCTCGGATCTGGCCTATGTGCCCTTTGTCAGCGTCGACAACATGATGCGCACCATCCGCACGGTGGGCATTGAAAAGATGCTGGTCGGCCTTGCCGGTTATATCGAGCAGGATTTCCTGCGCTGGGAGCGGTTCGACAAGAAGCCGCGCATTCCCGCCCATGCGCCCCAGGGGGTGATCGAGCTGATGCCGACCGATGACGGGGAAACCTTCGGCTTCAAATATGTGAATGGCCACCCGCAAAACACCCGCGACGGGCGCCAGACCGTGACCGGGTTCGGGGTCCTGTCGGAGCTTGCCACCGGCTATCCGGTGCTTTTTACCGAAATGACCATTCTGACGGCCCTGCGCACGGCGGCCACATCGGCCCTGGCGGCAAAATACCTGGCGCCGAGGGGCGCCAAGACCATGGCCATCATCGGCAATGGCGCCCAGTCCGACTTCCAGTGCCTGGCCTTCAAGGAGGTTCTGGGGATCACCGAAATCCGGGCCTATGACATTGACCCGGATGCGAGCCTGCGCCTGTCGCGCAATCTGGCCCGGTCCGGCCTGAACCTCACCATCTGCAAGACCCCGGAAGATGCCATTGAAGGTGCGGAGGTGATCACCACGGTGACCGCCGACAAAAAATGCGCCACCATCTTGAGCGACAACATGGTCGGCGCCGGGGTTCATATCAACGCAGTCGGCGGGGATTGCCCCGGCAAGACGGAACTGCACCGGGACATTCTGCTGCGGTCCGCCCTTTTTGTTGAATTTCCCGAGCAGACGCGCATTGAAGGCGAGTTGCAGCAGCTTGCCCCGGATCATCCGGTGACAGAGCTGTGGCAGGTCTATGCGGGCAAGGCCCCGGGCCGCAGCTCCAGGGACCAGATCACCCTCTTCGACAGTGTCGGCTTTGCCATCGAGGACTTTGCGGCCCTGCGCTACATCCGAGATCTTCTGCCGCAAACGGGACATTTTGAAAAGCTGGACCTTCTGGCAGACCCGGACGACCCGCGCGATCTTTACGGCATGGTCCTGCGCTCTGCCGCCAATGGGGATGACCGGGCAGCCTGACAGCCGTGTCCAGTACACGGCACAATCCGCCCCTCGCAGTGGCTCCAGTCTCTGAGCAGATCCCCGTCCTCACAAGGGGGAAGGGAACGGGGCGTCAGGTCTGGTGACGCCAGAACAGGGAGGCAACAAGGGTTGGAGTGAGGTTGCGGGCAGGATCGTATGACAAAAAAAGTTGGCGACTCTACCGGTGGAGGCTCCGCAGAGTGTCGTCTTGCAAGCCCTTGAGTTTCCCTGCGCGGAATTTGCCGCTAACAATCACTCGTTCACCCGATACGGCAAAGCCCCGCTGCGCGGAGATTCGAGACATTCAGTTTAAAGTGCCAAAGGTCTCAATCGGGCGGAGAGCGGACTTTTGGTGCGGTCGGAATGAATGACTGGAAGGGGCCGGGAGCGGACTGTCTGCTTTCAAGGGTCGCATACGCAAACCTGACATGTGCCGTCTACAAGGCAGGCGTTTGAGACACCATATTTCGCAACCGCCCGATGTGCCAAGTCTTGCCTAGCTTAGCTGAGTGTGATTGAACAATCGAGACGTTGCAAACTTTTGCAACTGCAAGCAAGGTTGCAGCGTTGGAGGGGGGATGTCTCATGGAACTCTTAAGTGGCTCAGACTCGTTACGCCCGGCTTTTTGCTGTTAGTTCTCGGTGGACTGCTTGGGTACGCTACCGGGCTTTGGGGACTTTATTGGCCTGAGAAGCCAAAAGATGCGGCAGTCGGCCTCAACATCCTTATTGTAGGCGTGATCTATTACGTTTTTCCGTTCCGCCACTGGTCAAATCAACGCTTCTTCAACGACGTTACCGAAACCCTTCGCAAACGGTTAGTAGAAATCGCGGGTGAAACTGACGATCTCGATGTCTATTCTTGGAAGCACCTTCGCGGTATTTTTTTCTCACTGATCGATAACGACAAGAGCTTAGAAGTCAAAGCGTCACAAGCCTATTTCAACGGCTATATCTGGACGTCGCTTGCGGATCTACGCGTCCTAGCTGTGGTTTCTGATCAGGTTGTTCCGTTGAGGACCTGAAGTGGCGTTTTGCCGTTGATGCCCATGTGTGTGCGTTTTGTGTTGTACCAGTCA
>NZ_JBSWYH010000068.1:0-4169 GCF_056161025.1 Roseibium sp. AWQ4_254 | reverse complement strand
AGCTGGTCCAAAAGGTCTTTGTCGATGCTCATACGTGGGTCTCCTCATCTCAGAGCTACCACGCCAGGGCACAGAATTCCGGACAGTCTCACCGATTCCGCCAATGTAAACGCCGATCAGCCCGACCGTGACGCGCCTTAGCTATCCCTTGGCTTGATATCATTCACGCGCAGCTCGATTTCAACAGTTCCGAACCTCGCCAACGGGCGCGGGCGCCGTCCGACACCACCCTTGGCCTTAGCCAAGAGCTCCGCCAGCGGATCACCGGTCCGCAACCCGAGAACCATATACGTGAGCCATTCCGCGAACGGGCGAGACGCAGGACCGACCAAGTCCGCCGGGATCTGGGCGGCGCTCGCAGCGTGATACCGCGCCAAATCCTCGACCAGTTGCGTCGGGATCATCGGCACACCCCTGTCGAGCAGCCCCGGGCATTGGAACATATAGAAGGACGACCCGGTCTGGCGGATCAAGTCCGTCATCTGCTCAGGTTCCAGCCTAAAGGAATTGGCTAGGCCCTTCTCCGGGTGGCTAGATTTCTTGAGCCGCAGCCGCTTCGCCTGCACGAGCGTGACGCGCTTGCCGAGCGGACGACCATCAAGATACGGATCCACGATCAGGCAGAGATCAGCGGAAAACGAGGGTGGCACCGCATTGCCCTTCGGGTTCACCCCCGGCTTCCCCTCCTCTGACTTGTCGACCGGCCGATAGTTTAGTTCGATGCTCGTGCTGCGCGCCGATCTGGTGGCCCTCGCCGTCGCCCGAAGACCGTCCCCCAAATCGCGAAAGCGGAAGGCGAGGTCGGAGAAGAAGCTGCGAAGCAGTCCCTCCTCGCCCTCCTCGCTGTGATCTCGATATTGCTGCGCGAACCTCCTCTCCTCACCGGCCACTGTTTGCTCGATGAGCAGTTCGAGGAGCCGGTCACCGATCCAGGTGGGCGAGTGTTCAGACGGAATTGGTTTGAGACCGATGCTGAAAAGCCCGCCAGCGATGGTGCTCAGACCCGGCGCCGGCCAGACTTCGTCACCGGCCAATTTGTCGAAGACAGCAAGGCGCACCATGTCCGCCCGGTACCCGACTTCTCGGTCTGGGTGGTCGACGAGTGCTTCGACGAAATCCGCATCATCTGCCTCCACCAGTCGCGTCGCTGCGAAGAGCGCAAGATCGTGCTGTTGCAGCGGGCTGCGGCTGAGCAGCGCCTCCACGGTCGCCCGGCGCAGATCTGCGTCATCACCGATAGCCTTGCGCAAACGCTGGACGTAGACTGCGCGGACGTCAGGACCTGAGGTGGAAAGCGCTCCGCCGAGGTCGAGGATCAGCCGCGCGACCTCTCTGACCGGGCCGTCGGACCGTATCGCCTCCCACGTTGCCTGCCGCATCGCCAGCGTATCGTCGGTATCCCATTCACGCTTCTCGGGAATGGCGGTCTTGGTCACGTCGGCAAGCTCGATTTCATCGCACAGGATCGCGAAGAGCTTAACCCATGGCGTCCAACCGAGCCCACGAGCCGTCGCAGCGACAAAGACGGTCGGCACGAGGTCGGCGGCGTGTCCCTCCACGGCAGGGAACGCCCGCCTGGCCTGTTGCAGATCCCGGATCTCCAAGGCGTTCACGTCGACATCGTGATGCCAGCCGGCAAGCGCTCCTTGCGACGCCGCCTCAATGATCGCCTCGATCATGGCAGCCGACTTCACTATTTCGGGCAAAACCTTCAAGACGTCGCGATGGAGGCCGTGCCTAGTTATCGCCACCTGTGCGATGTCGGCATCGAGTTCGCCCGGGCGTGACGAGAGGAGTGCCTGAAGCGCGATCGACGCACCGGCATCATTACCGTACTGTTCTTGGGAGATGGCCGCTGCCGCAGCCAAGGTTGCGACCTCTGCCGCGTCCAGCTGTGCCATCACCTCAGGGAGCTGCAGCTCTCGCGCTACATCTTCGATCTGGTTTAGATGGACGGAATCTGGACTCTCGATTCTGATTGCACGCCGACCGTGGTTCCGGGTCGGACTGTAGCGATTCAGGATGGCATAAATGGCCGGACAAGTTTCGAAGTTGGCGGTCATCGGACGATCTCAGGAATACAGTGAAGCGACAATCTGGTCCTCTCCCCAGTATGGATTGATAAAAGGGCATTCGTAGCGCGGCGCCACATGGTCGACTTTCGCAGAGTGGCAGAAGCCACGGGCGGTTTCATGGGGGTCCTCCTGAATTCTCAGAAACGCTGGATCGAACTCCGAGAACTCGAGATCGCCGACATGCCACCATACCCGCACCCATTGGTAGAGGTACTTCGAGTTACCAAAAGTGCCCAGCAAATTCACGAAGGGAGCAATGCCCCAGACGGGCGCGTTCGGGCCATAGGCCGCAGCGAACTCCACCCCCTTCGCCGAGTGGATCGTGCGCGCGGGATGCGAATCCAGTGGCGGGCTGGCCAACGCCGCCTCAAGGTCGGATGTCGATGGCAGGCGCTGCCCGATGGTTGCGGACGACACGAGACCGAGGCTCAGAACAGCGCGAGCTCTCAAGAGCCACGTTTCGGCCGACATACCTGGGACGAACTTCAGCTGCGATGCGATCTCGATGATCACGGGCCCCCAGATTGCATCGTCGACATCCTTACTGGAAACGTGCCGATGGTATACGTCGGGTGTCTGGATGTGATCTTGAACCTGGAGGACAGTGCGGTGGTGGGCGACGAGCACCTCCCGCCGGTTGCCGACACCGAAGGAGAAGTGGAAGTCGTTGACGGCCTGGGCAAGCATGAGCGTCATATGCTCCCTCTCCTTCGGCGTTGGATACTCGGGCCATATTCCGGACGCTCGCCGACTAGCCGGTCCCCGCGCGCTTCGATAGTATCGGGAATGCTCGTGACTGAGGTTTGGGAGGAAAGATGAAAAGGCGCTACCGGATCCAACGGATGGCAAACCTTAAAACGCCCGATGGAGAGAATGCCGTCTTTTATGAGGTGTGGGAGGTCTTAGAAGTTGACGGCAAAGAGCGGCAGCATCGAAACGCTGATCTTGCATTTGGAACTGAAGCCGAAGCGAAGGCTTGGATTGATAGGCAAGAGTGCTGAAACTTCCTCTCAATGCCTGCAGTCCACCCTTAGTTTGCTTCGCACATGTCAGATTTCCAACATTCGCGTCAATTCTAATGGTTTACTACCTCCGGCCCAATGCGGACATCCAGCGTTGGACATTGGTGCTGCGGTGTGACTTTTCCGAAGAAGGCGTTCGAGGAGATCAGGTGCAGCGTAATCTCGGCTCAAGCTCTTTCCAACAAGCCTCAGTTCCACAATTAAACTTTTCGGTGCAAACTGCACCTCGACACGACTTTGCGAAAAAAATGTAGTGGCGCATGAAGAACCCTTATCTCATACACGGTAGGTTGCCCGATATCATCGCCGCGCTGACTGCTATGGGCGCATACAAATTCTACAAGTTAGATTTTGAAGCGTGGGCAAACAGGATAGGTGGCCCGCGAAAAAGTGGTGAGCACTGGAAGGCCGTTTTTGAGGACCACCCAGAGTTTTTCAGGTTTGACCAAGGGAAAGCCAAGGCGTCCCTTGTTTGGCGTCGGACTTTACCGCGAGATTACGACGTCGATGGCGTTCCAGAAGTATTGCCAGATCATCAGATTCCGGGAACGCCTTATGACCGGGTGAGTCGTCGGCCCTTGGAGCCTAATGAAATCCAAGCTCTGATTTCGGTTGCGATCGAACTCCACGAGCGAGCGATCGATCAACAACGCTCCTCGCGTTGGTGGATACCAGTTCTGACCGGCGTCCTCGCTTTTGCGGGCGCTATTACCGGCGCACTGTTCTCTAGCGGAGGATGATGCAAACGACCGCAACGTCGACAGTTAGTCTCTTGGAGCCGTCGTCCTGCCCCTTTCAGTAAGTCCAGTTCCAGTCACTCCGTCTGGCGTCACTCACGGCCCATTGCTTACCTTGGAATATTCGCCATCGCTGCAGCGCAGCACTCTGCAGCCTGACATTGTCACTCCGTCGACTTGACGGCCGAACTTCTTGGAGACAGTTTTTGGCGGAAACGGGGCGGAACCGTGGTTCGCCGGACAGACTAGAGCATTTCCCAAAAAGTCTGAATCGTCTTGGGTTCCCTTTTGTGGTGAATAGTGATTCAAGCTGAGGGCTGGACAAGGAGGCCAGC
>NZ_JBSWYH010000067.1:0-4658 GCF_056161025.1 Roseibium sp. AWQ4_254 | reverse complement strand
ATCAACGAACTCATGCCTTGGTGTTACGCTGCAAAAGCAGCGTAACAGAGCGCGCCGCCGCCATG
Source organism: Roseibium sp. AWQ4_254 (assembly GCF_056161025.1). Lineage (NCBI taxonomy): Bacteria > Pseudomonadati > Pseudomonadota > Alphaproteobacteria > Hyphomicrobiales > Stappiaceae > Roseibium > Roseibium sp. AWQ4_254. The sequence goes on along the minus strand of NZ_JBSWYH010000067.1, from coordinate 4,593 downwards.
AAGACCGGCTTCACCGGACGGACACTTCGATAATCAGGGACGAAAGACACGAATAGGTCGCTTCCTTTCTGCATAGGCCGTTCGACGTCAGGCAGTCTATCGCTTCGCAAAAGAGAGTGATCTGTTGTAAGCGAGCGGTTGAACTGGTGGAACGAAACAACGCTACCGAATGGCCGATTGCATTCTATGATGTTCAGAAGGTGGATCGTATAAGTCAGTTCTTGGATCATCAGTTGGGTGAAAACGCGTCAGAAACGCAATCAGGTCGGCTTGGCGCCTTTTCACACCATACAGATACGCCACATGGCATCCGCCTCGCAATCGACACGCCATGAAATTCGACCGTACAAAGTTAGCGGTCTGCACATCAATACTTGCCTAAGGCATCAATTTCCCCCTGAAGTATCTGACCGTGACCACTACTCATCAGGGTGGCGAAAGCGCCCCAACTTCAAATAAGTCGAGGCGCCTTAGTGTTTTATGAGGCGGGTACCTTTTGTTCAACATCAATGGTGGAAGCGTTTTGCTGGCCGCTTTTGGTCGGTATTTCTTTAGCTCGATCGTTCCGAAAAGCCGCATTCAGCGCCTCACTCTGGGATAAGATAATTCCAGAGATTTTTTGCCCTTCGAAAAACAGCCTCATGAGAACAGCCGAGTTCCTATGAAGCTGTTCACCTGGTTCTTGTTGAAATGCGAGCATGGTTGCCCGCGTCTTATAGGTGTCGTCCAACGGGTATTCGTAGTCGTCCGGGAGTAGAGCCACATAACCAAATCTCTTGAATCCGGCATTCCCCATTTTCACGATTGCTTCGCCCAGCGTAGTATTTTCAACATCATCGTTTTTCAAAACCCGTCCGGTAAGGTCGACGAATGTGATTACTTCCTTCGATCTTTTCTTGTAGACGCTCGAAGCGAGGGTGCCAGGTTTGCCTCTAACCGCGGTTTCCTGGGCAACGCTGGCGACGGAGTGGGCGACTTTATTGAAATTGTTGACCGGTTTTTCTCCGAAAACCCCGTCAATAATATCGTTGGTGATTGGCGATGCACTTGGGATCCTATCGTGCACAAGTCTCCAGGCAGCGGGTTGTTTCTTCCCGTTCTTATCGGGCATTTCCGCAAAGAGTCGTGCCATCGATTCGCCCATGCAACTGGCGACCTCTTTCGGATCTCCTCCATTTGCGAGGAGGAACAAATGAAAGAACACATAACCTTGATCGACTTTGCTTTTGATTCCTACTTCATCAAGATTTGCTTTTAGGGTCTGGCAACTTTGCTGAAACTCTTTTTGCTCCCATTCGCTTACGTCAAATATTTCCCCATCATCCAACACAGGGTTTGAAACAATTTTTGAGACTGCTTCTCGAAATTTACCTGGCCCAAGCAGCATGCTGTCGTATTTTCCGATAGTAACCTCAAGATCAGCGTAGTCGGTTGCAAATTTGTAACTTCCTTCACGCATGGTTCGACCTGACAATCGTTCGTGATCTCGTTGGTTTCCATTATCCTTGCTTAGCGCGCTTACGGCTTTAACAACTGCCTGCGTTTGAGTAACTGCGTCTTCGCTGCCTTCAAGTGATACAATGCGGCCAGTTTTGGGTTCCTTGAATTTTATCGATTTGTAGAAAGGGCTATATAGAGTGACGATCGCTCCGACGACAGCCAGTGCCTGATCGGCGTATTTTTCCCACTCGATCCGTCTTTGAGTTGCGAAAACAGTAACGCTCGGATTCTCTTCACCCTTGACCATGTAGAGTGTATCGCAAGCACCGTTAGGGTAAATCGCCGGCGTGTTTTGGGTCTTGGCAGCATAAATTGTCATCAGACCAGTGGCGCTTAAGTCGGCGGGAAACTGGGACGGTTCCTGAGGACTAGCAGTGTGGTCGATTCGGAGCGCCATTGTTCTCCGACTATTGTCTGGGTATTTCCTCTTGTACTTCAGAGAAACACACTTGACGCGAATATAGTACCAGTTATTTCCCTCAACTTTCTTACCCACCTTCGTCGATCGCATCGACACGAATTCGGGTGCAGCTTGTGCGGATTGAAGGCTAATAGCAGCGCTCGCAACCGACGCTAACGCAATCACAGTAAATTTCTTAAATCGCCCAATTTGCATTAGAACCCCCATATCTAATCTTAAAGTTGAAATTATTGCATCAATCTTTGGTTGAATCAAATTGATTAGCACTACGCGTCAATGCAGCCGGAGATATTCGTTCCTTGTGCGCGACGCTCCTAGGAAGCCTTTGTAGTGTCAATCGAGGAGTTCAATATGCATAAGAACTTGCCGAGCGAATGTATCTGAAAAGTCTGGGATATGGCCAGTTTCGAGCATCTTCCACAATACCACTGACCGGTCTGAATGGGCGGTGCAATCATACTTTATGACGACCGTGTCAAACTCCTCTCCGTCAACGAGGTCCAACGAAGGATCTGATGGTTTGTCCGACGCATCACAATCGTTGTATGTGGCCCATGTATCTACCGTTGCGGGAGCGCTAGGATAGCGCAGAATATTGCCTTGTTTGTCGTTACCCAGTGGAATAGCGGGGGAAACCGGGAACACATTTTTGGGAAGTCCAATCGTCGATCCACCTTCATAGTTTATGACTTCATCGTCTTCACCATGGATGTGCAGAACATTCATTTTCGGAGTTTCGCCTTCATCCGTTGTGCAGTTTGAAGGTTCGAAATAGCTTGTTCCCCCGATCGCGACAATTGCAGCAAATTTCTTGGGCACTTTGCAAGCCATCCTGTATGCCATCATCGCACCATTTGAATGACCGATAAGGTAGATCTTGGAGCGATCTACTGTGAGACGTTCGTTTGCGTCGATCATATCAATTAGTTTCAGCAAAAAGTCTTGATCATTGACGGGTGGACCAAACTGTTGGCAACAGGCGTGTGTTGCGCTCCAAAAACGAGGTTTGACCAGACCAATCCGATCACCTTTTGTGCCATTGGGATGCACAAATAGAAAATTCCCTTCCTCAATGTGGTCAGCGAAACCGAACATCCTGTCTTGTATAGCTCCATTAACTGCAAATCCGTGCAGCAGGATAACCAACGGCAAGGGTGTGGGTGCGGAGTAATCATAACTCGAAGGGTGAAGCACTTCGATCTTGCCCCTTGTCGTTTTCTCGGCAGGCGGTAGGCCGTCGAGAATAACTTTCCCGGTTGAACATGCCGAAGTGATTGCTGCAAAAGAAAGAAAAATAAAACACATCACGCCGCGCAAAAATTTGGGAATCGTCAAGTTCAGAAATGGCGACCTCATCCAAAACCTCGCACAGTTGAGTTTGCATTGTATGGAGGAAAGCACGCAGCGTTATATATTGCAAAGGATCAGATACCTTGGGCTGCAACTCGGTTGTTGAACATTTCTCATGAGCAGGCTGCTCACTTTCGTAATGCAATCGCTTGAAGCTGAGACAATCATCGGCAACGCTTAAGCATGCCGAACGCGTTGGTGTACTCGAGCTTTCGCTTCGCGCATATTAAGCTTCAGATCTCGACGTTTTTCGCAAAGGCTAAGAACAACACCTCAATGCACTTTCAGCGAAAATTTTCCAGAATGAGTAGAATTCTGTTTTCGAGTGGTTTCAATTTATTGTTCTTTTTGATTAAAATGTAGAATTTTTTACTAATATTATATCGTATTAGTTATGCTCGAACTTAAAAAATAGGCGTTTGTGAAAAAGCGTTCTATCTCCGATTGACGAGTCGGCTTGCGGTGTAACTCAAGTATGACTATTTCTCGACAGCTTTCTACTTTTAAGTAAAAAAATGAAAACTGAAAAAACACCCGTTTATAACATTATTGTACAAACGTGATTGAATTTAACATTGCTTGATACTGCACGTTACTTCGAAAAAATCGTTTTAGCGATGCTTCGAAAGTCCGGCCAGAACTATCTATCTAAATACATCTTCAAAAATTCAAAATAAATCATAAATATAGGATCAGAATTTTTTTGTTTACAATATTATAACTATGAAATTTTGGTAAATTTAATTGCCTTGTATTTGATCTTTCAAATAACCGAACTAAGGACTCAATACTTTAATCTGCGGATTTTTTTAGAAACAAAGATTGAATCCTATTAAGTAAAAAACTCTTAATTACTTTACCCCTGCTTAAATATGCTTTAAAATATCAAGTGATAATTCCTCTATATTTCTGATTTTTATCTAATGACAAGAGGCATTATAGCTCAATTCTAATATGTATATTGTTTTGGTGGCGGCGATGTCATGAGTACCACGCAAAATACTAATGAAAGAGATCATTGCGATCGCGAAGATCCTCGTGCTGTCGATCATGACGCAGCACACTTCGGTGTCGATTGCATTGCCTGTATCCCAATCGCCGCACTGGGAAATTCAGGACCCATTCAAACAGTGTCCACAAAGTGGGTAAGGGACGTCAAACTCGGCATATCACCGCGAGAACTGGAAGTATTCACTGTTTTTTTTGGTAGGCCTTTGGACAATTTTCTGCGTCTAGAGCGTTTCCCGCTTACTCCGGCTCATATCCTGCGGCAGCGAAGTAGTTTCTTGCCTCTGAGGGCGTGACTGCGTCTATCGCAGACG
>NZ_JBSWYH010000066.1:0-4691 GCF_056161025.1 Roseibium sp. AWQ4_254 | reverse complement strand
TCATTAAGGGCCCTTAAATGTCCATTTAATTAAGCGGACACTTAACGCACCAAATCGAAAAGCGGCAGGTCGGGTTCAACGGACGCTCACGATTGAACAAGTGACCTTGCTGCTCAATCTGGGGGCTGTTCAGGAAGGCGAACGGGTGGTCATCAACAACGTGCCCTGGCGTGTGAGCCGGCTGGATCTTTATTCCGAACTGGAAAATCCAAGCCTGCGCGGGGGCCACTACACTGTGCCAGTGCGCGAATTGCGCGGACAGCATTCCCGGCCGATGGACGGCAACGAAAAGTGGTTTCCTTGTGAAGAAGGCGATTGGGTGCTGCTGGACAACGGCCTGTGGGCGGAAGTGGTCCTGCAAAGTCCCGAAGCGGTGCACCTGCGCGAAGAAGGCGGCGCCGTGACCCATTTCACAACCCCTGCCTTTCTGAACCAGACCCCGAAAAACCTGTCCCACAGATACCGGGCCACCATCGAATTCGGGATCGATTATGGCCACCAGGCAGAGGCGGCCTCCACCATCCAGCTGGCGCTTAAGGCCTATATCGACCAGAAACTGCGCGAGACAATCGGGACACATAACGTTCTGGCGACCTATGTGACCCTGTTCCGGGCCGGATCCTCCTCACTCGACTACGAAATCGAGGCGGATATCGGCCCTGGCATGGGGCACGTCTATGAAACGGTCGAACATGCTCTGGCGCGGTTCGCCATTGAGTGCTGCACGGAAAACGGCTGGACGATCCCCTTCCCGCAGCTCACGGTTCACAAACCCGCCCCTCCTCAGAGACCCTAGCTTTTCTGCGCCTTTACGGCTGCGCGCAGTTCCGTCAGCTCTGCCCGCAGCGCTTTCACTTCCTGCAGGATCAGGCCGGTATCATCATGGATCGCCTGCCGGTTGGCGTCGGCTTCACTCTCATGCTCCTCCTGCATGGCCGAGACGATGATCCCGATAAAGAGATTGAGCACGGTGAAGGCAGTGCACAGGATGAAGGGCACGAAGAACAGCCAGGAATAGGGAAAGACATCCATGACCGGGCGCACGATGCCCATCGACCAGCTTTCCAGCGTCATGATCTGGAAAAGCGTATAGAGCGAAGCACCAAGATCGCCAAACCATTCGGGAAAGGTGTCCCCGAACAGCTTGGTGGCCATGACGGCGAAGACATAAAAGACCAGCGCCATCAGCACCACTATGGACCCCATGCCCGGCAGGGCGGCAATCAGGCCGCCAATCACCCGGCGCAGCGACGGCACAACGGAAATCAGGCGCAGGACACGCAGGATCCTCAAGGACCGGAGCACGGACAGCGGACCGCCGGACGGCACCAGGGCAATGGCGACAATGACAAAGTCAAAGAGGCTCCAGGGATCCTTGAAGAATTTCAGGCCATGGGCGTAAAGCCGCAGGATCAGCTCGGCGACGAAGATGCCGAGAATGATGTGATCGACCGTCACCAGCAGACCGCCGATGCGGCTCATGACCGGCTGGCTGGTTTCCAGGCCCAGCGTAATGGCATTCACAACGATGATCGCAATGATGCAGATTTCCCAATTGCGCGATGTGACCAGCGCCCTGACCTTTTGCCGCATATCCTGACCCGACGTTCTAAAATCCCAGTGTGCGCTGCCGCACCGGCGCGAACATGGCGATTTCTGCCGCCAGACGCAAGATCACCGGTGATTGGAAATTTTGCGCTCATCCCCGGAGAAACGCTCCTCACCCGCTTGACACCAACGCCAAGTCGGCCCAGAAAGCAGTCACAGCGGCGGGTGTAGCTCAATGGTAGAGCAGAAGCTTCCCAAGCTTAAGACGAGGGTTCGATTCCCTTCACCCGCTCCAGCAATTTCAATAACTTAGAAGACATTTCGCCAAGAGCTTGATATTCGGGGAAGCACCGGGGAAGCAGGATTCAGCGTTTCGCATACCCATTATCATCCTATAAATTCACTCTAAGACTAAATAGAAAACCTGCCGTCCGAGCGATCCAAGCCGTCCGAAAGGGCAATTTTTAGCCCTCTCCAGATTGCATCGTTGCCGTCCATTCCCGTCCCTCATATCCTGTGTACTGTCCACGCAACACATGGGCAGCGTGCCGCATCGGAGTGGAAAAGGGGCCGGGAAAGGATGCAGCCACCAATCATTTGACCGGCGAGCCACCTCTTTCCCTGAACCAAAATACAAAAACGGTGGCCTTTGCTAACCACAAGCGATCAAACAAACACGAAGTCATCACTCTGAAGACTGGAGACGAGCACACTCTTTAAGACGACAGCAGTGTCCGCATCCAGAGTTATGGTTGTGTCCGTACCGTCATCAACAGCAGCGGCGAGAACGGCATTGAAGTCAGCAAAAACCGAGCTTTCGAATTGGAGAACATCGGCTTCAGCACCGCTTGTCTCAAAATCGGTTATCGTGTCGTTCGAAGCTCCCGCGCTTGTGAAGACGAATGTATCCGAGCCAGCCCCACCCGTGAGGATGTCGCTTCCCAGTGCACCTTCGAGCCGGTCGTTTCCTGCCATTCCAAGAAGTAGGTCTGCGTTGACAGTGCCTTTAAGCACATCGTCCCCGGAGGATCCTGATATCGTGGTCGCCTCGTAAATCTTCACATCGCGATAGAAACTGTTCGCGTTTTGCAACCCCTTGTCATGATCATTTACGAATGCAAGCGCGCTGACCGTTCCTGTCAGAAAATCTCCTGCCCTGATCGAAAAGTGTTGCCAGTCTCCCGTGCCGGAATAAGAGTGCGTCCGATCAAAACTCGCATGGGTATCAGTGCCGTAGAGCTGGATAACCTTTGATCCGGTTTCGAAATCATCGTCCGTTTCCAGGACCAGCCCTTGCATTTCCCCCTGGATGGTCGATTTATATTCGAATTCCATCATGGTGTTTGCTGTCACCTGATAGTCGAACACCATCTGCTTCCAAGTGTTCCCCTCGAACAAGAGCTCCGAACCATCACTGCTAACTGATGCCACTCCACCAGCGTCTTGGCCACCTGCATAGCTTGTGAAACTGACACCTCTGAAATCTAATGCGGGCTCGATCCCAGAAGACCCTGATATCGTGGTCGCCTCGTAAATCTTCACATCGCGATAGAAGCTGTTGCCGTCCTTGCTTCCCCTGTCGTGATCATTCACGAAAGCGAGCGCGTTGACCGTGCCGGTCAGATAGTCGCCAGCCTTGATCGTGAAATGCTGCCAATTGCCGGAACCGTCATAGCTGTAGCTGCGGTCAAACGCAGCGTGGGTATCTGTGCCATAAAGCTGGATGACCTTGGACCCGGTCGTAAAGTCATCGTCCGTCTCCAGAACAAAACCCTGCATTTCGCCTTGTTTTGTCGAGCGGAAGTCGAACTCAATCACCGTGTTGCTAGTGACATCATACGTCAATTCCGTCTGTTTCCAGGCGTTGCCTTCAATGGAAACCGTGGCGCCACCGTCACTAACAGTCAAAACCCCTTCACCGTCCTGGCCGGGATCATAGGCCGAGAACACAGAACTGCTAAAGTTAAAAGTGTCGGGACCGGACCCAGGATCTGAAGTATCTGACGCTTCGTAGATCCTGAAGTTGCTGTAGAAGCTGTTGCCGTCCTTGCTTCCCTTGTCGTGATCATTCACGAAAGCGAGCGCGTTGACCGTGCCGGTCAGATAGTCGCCAGCCTTGATCGTGAAATGCTGCCAATTGCCGGAACCGTCATAGCTGTAGCTGCGGTCAAACGCAGCGTGAGTATCTGTGCCATAAAGCTGGATGACCTTGGACCCGGTCGTAAAGTCATCGTCCGTCTCCAGAACAAAACCCTGCATTTCGCCTTGTTTTGTCGAGCGGAAGTCGAACTCAATCACCGTGTTACCGGTGACCACGTAAGCAAGCGCCATTTGCTTCCAGGCATTGCCCTGAATGGCAAGTGTTGTGCCATAGCCTTCGGTGGAAACAAAACCGCCCTCGTCCTGGCCGGTCTCGTAGCTGTTAAAGGTTGCGCCTGCAAAGTCGAGCGCAGGGATGCCGGCTGCGACAAGCTCCGCAGAAGAGGAAAGCATAGTTCCATCTGCAAATTCAAAGCGCTCAATGTGAGCTCCCGAAGCGGCCAGGAAAAGGTTGCCCGACATGCCGTCTTTGTTCCAGAACAGTCTCAGGCTTTCACCAAAGGTTGCATGTGTGTAGGCTGACAAGCTGATATCTTTTAGCGTTAAATCCTTGAACCGGACCGTGTCCGTTCCGCTGCCGGCCCACTCTCCTGCTTCGGTAATCCAAAGCGTCCCATCGTCACGACCGACCAGATAGGTGTCGTCCCCCTCTCCGCCAATGAGGATGTTCTCGTGTTTAAACTGGCCAGCGCCATCACCCGGCGCGACCACGCCGCCGATGATTACATCATCGCTGTCTGACCCGGTCAAAACCGCACGCCCGTCGTCGTCGAAATGCATGGACAAGAAAGAGGCAGACCCCGTGCCCGCAGTCGCCTCACCGAATCCACCCTGGCCATCGCCAAGACGTGTCCAGATCGAACCGTCTTCCGCAGACAGGATCGCATCTACAGCGCCGTCGCCGTTCAGGTCCTCATAGGTGACCGAAACGGGCATCTCCGCCCCGATCTCAGCAATGTCCGGATCGTGTTCCCACGTCACCAGCTCGGCCGGACCATCTCCAGACTGCAGCACCGTGTCACCCAGACGGCTGCCATGTTGAT
>NZ_JBSWYH010000065.1:0-5025 GCF_056161025.1 Roseibium sp. AWQ4_254 | reverse complement strand
CGTCTGCGATAGACGCAGTCACGCCCTCAGAGGCAAGAAACTACTTCGCTGCCGCAGGATATGAGCCGGAGTAAGCGGGAAACGCTCTAGTACTTGTGCTCGTTTTGTCAAAAGCCCACTAATCAGGAAAAAAAGTGGGCGAACCATAGCGCTTGCTCAGTTTTCTATCCGTAATGGTTCCAAGGCGTCCACTTCATGTCCACATCACTTTCCAACGTCCTTCGGTATTGGCGGACATCACTGGCAGATGGGGCACTCGGCGAAGGGACGTTTCGGGCGGCGGATCGAAAACGCTTCATTGAGCTGCCGAATGACGCGCTCAAGACAGGCTGCCTGCCAAAGCAACTGGTTCCGACGCTGTTCCGTGGGAAGGATGGCGCCGGGACAGTCTCGGTTCGCTTCTGGCCCTTGGTGACCGCCCGAAGGACCTCGCACGCTGCTTCGCGTGCCGATGGCATGCCGGAGATAGTCGCCCCGGTTGTCACCGAGGGCTTCGTAGATCGGGCAGGAAGAATCTTACCGGCGCGCAATGCCATAGCACGCGATTTGCTGACACCGTTGCCCCGCGGTGCCTTTGCTCTTGGATCGGTAGAAGCGCTTGACGAATTCCTGGCGACGACACCCCTGCCGGAAACGATGTCCTCAGACTGCTGGCAGGACTACCGCCAGCATTGCCGCCAGATGGTCGACGCCCTGTCTCCGGGCTGGCCTTCGGACGAGACCGAATATGTGCCGACCGGAAGTGGTTTCATCGAAGTGTCTGAAGGTGCCGATGCAACGGTGCGCGGGATGCTTGATCTATACGACAGTCTGCTGGCCGACGAACCAGACACGCCACTTCTGCGCCAAATTGCCCTGCCTCACTTATCAGATGGGATGTCGGATTGTCGTATCGAGCAGGAATTCGCCCGGCGCCTTGGACATTCCAATCCGCGTTTCCCGCTGGCCGAGCACCAACGGCAAGTCTTGGCATGGCTTGATGCCGCGAAACCCGGCGAGGTGATCGCGGTGAACGGCCCGCCGGTCATCCTGGCAGCGTCGTCAAACAACCAGGCGGTTACCAACATCATCGACGCCTTCGGCAAAGATTTCGCGGCGGGCGAAGGCGTTTTTGCCGCGCGCTGGTTGCCGGACATCAAGAGCTTCGGGATGTTCCTACCGTCGCATTCCCGGCGCATGGAGGCCGCGCAGCGCTATCAGACGGAGGCCTTTCAAGCGGAATGCGAGTCCGTAGCCTATTTCGAACGTGCCAAGGCCGATTGGATGGAGGCGGCGGGAAAGGCCTTCCCGGATTCTGAGGGGAAGGATGTCGCCTGGTTTGTCGCAAAGCTAAGGGATCTGTTGACCGATAGCGTCAATAAACTCCGTGACCTCGATACGGCATTGAACCGACGCAGATCCTGCGCTGCCGCCCTTTTGGCGGAACTCGGCGATGATCCTGATGCAGAGCAGGCCCGACGCGCAAATACAGTCGATGCCAGCCGCAAAGAGGCCGATCGACTGGCGACCGCGCACGCGGCTCTCACCCATTACCTCGCCTCCGAGTCCTGGCTCACCGGCATGTTCGGGTTCTTGCCTTCGATCAAGCGCAAGCGCGCGTTGAGGGCGCGACTGGCCATCGGAGAGGATCTGGACGTGTTCCAGAACGTGACCCGCGTCGAGGATATCGAAACGCGCGTCATGGACGCTCTGATAGACCGCAAGCAAGCCCTTTCTATCGCCGAGAAGAGCCTGTCTCGCGCCGAAAGCCTGACGGAACAAGCCAAGGTCAGCGAATTGGAGTGGCGCCAGGCCGCGGAGAGCTTCGGAGACCCGGAGGATCTGAGCGAGCTGGAACGCCGCGCGGACATCGGGATACGTTTCGACCTCTTCTTGCTCGCCACCCACTATTGGGAAGGACGGTGGCTCTTGGCGATGGAGGCAGATCTGGCGACCATTGCCGCTTCGCATGAAAAGACCGGACGAAAGGCTGTCGAGCCGCGATGGAAGCGACGAATGATGCTGACCCCTTGCGCCGTGGCCACATTTGCCAGCCTGCCGTCGAAGCTGTCCTGCAGCCGGTTCCAAGGCGGCAAGTTCGCGAGAGATAGCCTATACAACTTCATCGACCTGCTGATCGTTGACGAGGCCGGGCAAGTCTTGCCGGAAGTTGCAGGCGCCTCTTTTGCCTTGGCCAAGCGCACGCTGGTCATCGGCGACACGCAGCAGATCGAGCCGATCTCAGCCGTGCCAGGACCCGTCGATATAGGCAATCTGAAAGACAGCGGATTGATCGACGGTGAGAAGGTGCCGGACCTGGTCAACGCCAGCGGTATCCGATCGACCCGCGGCAGCGCCATGCGCCTCGCGCAACAGGCCTGCAAGATCTCCCCTTGGCCCGAACTGGAGCGCGGGCTCTATCTGTTCGAACATCGCCGCTGCCATGACGAGATCATCGGGTTCAGCAATGCGCTGTGCTACAAAGGCAAACTGCGCCCGATGCGCGGCCAGTCGCCGGCGGATGCTGTGCTTCCTGCGCTTGGCTATTTGCATGTCGAAGGTCGTGCCTTCACGAGTGGCGGAAGCCGCGCCAACCCTGTCGAGGCGCGCACCATCGCCACGTGGCTGGAGGACAGCCGTGCCTTGCTCGAAGGCCGCTACGGTCGCCCACTGGAACAGATTGTCGGGGTCGTCACCCCTTTTGGCCAGCAAGTGCGCGCAATCCTCGACGCCTGCACCGCGCGTGGCATCACCGTGTCAGGCCGAGACGGCATGACCATCGGCACCGTACACGCGTTGCAGGGCGCTGAACGGCCCGTGGTGGTCTTCTCACCGGTTTACTCCAAGCACGCTGATGGCGGTTTCATCGACGCCTCACCCGGCATGTTGAACGTGACCGTGTCGCGCGCCAAGGACAGCTGCCTCGTCTTCGGCGACATGGATGTCCTCGCCACGGCCCGCAGCGGTTCCCCCCGCGCATTGCTGTCCGAATTCTTGGCCGCCAAGGGCAAGGCGTTGGATTTCGCCATGGAACCCCGCGAAGACCTGACACGGGGCGAGGCAAGGATGGAAATGCTCCAGCAGGCGGCCGAGCACGACGCCTTTTTGCTGGATGCACTGAGAGGCAAAGGTCGTAGATACATGATCGTCAGCCCCTGGGTCGTTGCCGGAACGATCGAACGGACCGGCTTACTGGACGCTATGGCGACGGCACGCCAGCGTGGGGCAGAAATCGAGGTCTTTGCCGACCCATTGCTAAATACCGGCCCTGCAGCGGGCGGGGTCAGCCAGTTGGAAGCTGTTGGGCGCAGTCTTTCAGAAATTGGCGTCGCGATGCACAGGGTCCATAGATTGCATAGCAAGATCGTGACCGTCGACAAGGATCTTCTCTGCGCTGGATCGTTCAACTGGCTCAGCGCGGATCGCAAGGGACAATACGCCCGGCACGAAACTTCTTTTGTCTACCGCGGCGCTCACCTCGAAGATGAAATCAAGATCATCCGCGAAGGCCTTTTGCAAAGGGCAAAGTAGCATTCGGCCCGGAGCGGTGAAGTGGTCCCGGCAAACTGGACAGTCGGCTAAGGTGTATCCCAAACCTTTGAAGGGATACGAGAATGGCGAAGCGCCGGAAATTTACGGACCAGTTTAAGGCGAAGGTGGCGCTGGAAGCGCTGCGTGGCGACAAGACGATCCAGGAGATCGCGGCGAAGCACCAGGTGCATCCGAACCAGGTCAGCAAGTGGAAACGCCAAGCCGTCGAGGGGATGGCTGATGTGTTTGCCCGTGGCGGCAAGCCAGAGGGGCCGACCGAAGCCGAGATCAAGGAACTTCACGCCAAGATCGGAAGGCTGGCGGTCGAGAACGATTTTTTGTCCGAAGGGCTGAAGCGGTGAGCCCCGAGAAGAAACGCGCGATGATCAAACGGGGCCACCCGCAGCTCAGTATCAGCCAGCAATGCAAGCTGGTGCGGCTCAGCCGATCGGCGTTCTACTACGCGCCGGTCGGGATCGACGCGGACACGTTGGCGATGATGAAAGAGATCGACCGGGTGTTCACCAAGTATCCGTTCTTCGGCAGCCGCCAGATCGCAGCCTATCTGCGCCGGGAGGGCGTTGTCATAGGCCGTCATCGCGTCAGGCGATTGATGGCGCGGATGGGGCTGGAGGCAATCTACAAACGTCCCAGAACCAGTCAGCCGCACCCGCAGCATCCGGTCTTCCCGTATTTGCTTCGAGGCATGCAGATCGACCGTCCGAACCAGGTCCGGTGCGCCGACATCACCTTCGTGCCGGTCAGGAATGGCTTCCTGTATCTCGTGGCTATCATGGATTGGACGTCGCGCAAGGTCCTGAGCTGGCGGCTATCGAATAGCGAGACCTTGTCCGCCATTGGTCCGAGGACAATGGACGAGCGCACGCCGACTTCTGCGTCGATGCCCTGAACGAAGCCATCGCCAAATATGGCCCGCCGGAGATCATGAACACAGATCAAGGATCTCAGTTTACGGGATCGGCCTGGATCACGACGCTGTCCGAGGCAGGCGTGCGCATCTCAATGGATGGGCGTGGCCGCTATCTGGACAACATTTTTATCGAACGGCTGTGGCGGAGCCTGAAGCAGGAGGCGATCTATCTCGAAGAGATCACTGACGGCTTCCAAGCCCGAAGGGTCGTCAAAAACTGGATGGCATTCTACAACACCAAGCGGCCCCATTCCTCCCTTGAACGCAGAACGCCAAGGGAGGCATACCGGCTCGGTCGGGACCAGAAATTGGCGGCATGAAAACCAACCCGGATACACCTTAGATCAGCCGCTTAGCTGTCCGAAAAGGTGGGACCACTTCAGACCCCATGGAAGGGATGCGTCAGATTTTCTGGCGTGGCGATAGGATCGCCTGTCGAAATTTGCTGCGCCACTAAGTGATTTGCTTGCAAAGTCGCGTGTTTCACGTGCTCTGTGAGCGTCCGTTGAACCCGACCTGCCGCTTTTCGATTTGGTGCGTTAAGTGTCCGCTTAATTAAATGGACATTTAAGGGCCCTTAATGA
>NZ_JBSWYH010000064.1:0-5972 GCF_056161025.1 Roseibium sp. AWQ4_254 | reverse complement strand
CATCAACGAACTCATGCCTTGGTGTTACGCTGCAAAAGCAGCGTAACAGAGCGCGTCGCCGCCATGAAGACCGGCTTCACCGGGCGGACACCGTGCTCTGCCGCATCACAACGAATGTTTGGACTCTCAGTGTATGCATCAAAAGTCTGGCTTGATTAAGCGTGTATCACAAAGATAGTTTTTCCAGAGGTTGTATTTTATTTAATTTTGCAGAGCCTTCTTCATGTGGACGCACAGACATCCTTACCGTAACTTTGAACTTACGCTGGAGTATATTCAGGAGCGCGGTAGTCTAGCCCTGTCGCGGGCATTGAATATACAACGGGTCATCGGGTTCATTGGCTCCGGCATCACTGCCGCTTATGGACGACCGAGTTGGAAGGCCTTGGTTGATGCGGCCGTTGAGGCGGCGATGAAAGGCTTGCAGCAAGGCGAAGCGACTTCGGGAACGGAGAGCGGTACGGTTCACTCCACGAAAGTTGCTGATCTACCGGAACTTGAAAATGATCCAGCGGCACGAGCTCTCTACCATGCGCTACAGCGTTTCATACGGCAGGACAGTCCCACGCCGGACGATTTAATTGTCACGCTTGCGGTCGCTGAGGACCTTGCACGCCACCGCGGCCGGGAGGAGGAGTTGCGGCAGGCAATTTCACGGGAATTGGTCAAGGAGCGTGCCTGTGCGAGAAAACACACTAGAAAGGCCCTTGAATGGCCAGTTGGTGCGGGTGCTGCTGCTTTGCGGGCCCGTGCGGAGCCGCTTAAAACAATGCTGCATGACCTCAAGGTCTCGCGGTTTCTAACGCTCAACTATGATGTTGAAATCGAACGAGAGTTGGAACGTAGCTTTCGTACCTCAGGAGCGCGCGAATTTAGAAGTGGACGGCACGACGATTCGCGTCTGTGGTCCACCGACGGGGACTACAAATCCGACTTTGAAAGGTCAGCCGGCGGTAGTGATAGCCGGGCCATGGATAAAATCGAGGTCCTCAATAAAAATGCTGAACCTGAAAACGCGGTGAGTCGTGGAGATCTCAACCGCCTCTTTGGCCGGCGAAAGGGCGAGGACACGATTGAATTCGAAAACGGATTGGGAAAGTCGGTCCAGTCGGTCACCCTAGGTGCCGACAATGTCGGAGACCTTGTGAATTTTTCCCTTTATTCGCGTGAGTATGGGGCGCAGGTGTTCCATTTACATGGCCGCTATGATCAGCCCTCGCACATGGTGTTGACGGAAAAGGATTACCAGAACACCTATCTGAGATCTGGCGATGGCCGGGAGACTTTCGAAGAAGCTCTTTCGGCGGTGTTTGATGGCAATGACGTGTTGTTCGTCGGCGTTGGAATGAATGAGGCGGACATCATGCGTCCGCTGCGCCAGTTCGTCAGTCAGGACAGGTCTCCGGATTTTGCCAAACGCCATGTCTATACCTTGATGGAGCGTCAGTGCCGGCTGTGCAAGAGGGCTCTGGAGGGTAGCTTTGATGATTTCGTTACAAAGCATTTCACCCAGAGTGAACTGAACTATCCGAAAATCAACGAAAAAACTAAAGAGACTGCGCTTGACATAGACCTTCGCGCCGATACCGCTCAAAGCTTAAAGCTCAATACTCAATTCGGCATTTACACCCTATATTTCGGTAATGAAACCGTCGCGGGGTTTCCCTATCCGGTGTTGCGGTTCCTGCGCTTGTGCTGCCAAGTGCTTAAAGAAGTTGCGACGGCAGGAGACGGCGATGGACCAAATGAGGAATTATTTTGCGGACTGGCGGAAGAGCTGGCAACGCTCCGCGCTGCAGACGAAGGACGAAGGGCAAATGATTGCCACCCGCTAACCAGGAAACTGCTTCACCAAGAGGAAATCGACCAGTTCACCACAGCGCTCAAGATGGTCAAGCTTGGCTGGAGCCGGAAGGAAAAAGAGAAAGCACAAACCTTCGCTGCGGCGCTTGAAAGTGAATTGCGGTCGCGCGCGCTTGACCGGGCACTTTACTCCCTAGCCTTAAAACGGCAGGGCTGGTGGGAAGACTGGCGTCTTCTGCCGGCCGAACGCAGCGCCCGCTTTGGTAAGGCGTATATCGAGGCTGACCGGAAAATTCCGAACATGGCGCGCCATCGGCCAGCCTATGAGGAATGGCTTATTCCTCCAGACGGTGGTCGATATCCGACCGACGCGGACTTGGATAGCATAGCGCCACTGAAGCTTTTGCGCGCGGAAGCGCGTGAGGCGGCTGGTTCAGCCAATGCGTGGTCGCCGCCGCTCAAGAAAGTATGGTCGCCCCCCATCAATAAACAGTTGTTTGAATTCATTCGTCCTCAGATCCGGTCCAGGTTTGCGCGGCGTATCGTACGCGTGACCATGCCGCGCGGAGCCGGCAAGGGCTCGTTGTTGCATCTACTTCGCCAGAAAATTACGTCGGACGGTAAAACGCCTAACCGCCTGGTACTAGACGCGCTTTTCGAAACTCCGAGCGAGAAAACTTTCCAAAGCCAACCTTTTCGTTATCACGGCTCTTTTTTGCTCCACATCAGCTTCTCCATGGAGTTCGCCTCAGTGATCGACGCGTTGCGCCGTTTCTTTGAGGATGCGATCGGCGGACTTTTAACAGACTACCCAACCGATGGCCCGCCAGCACTGGAAGCACTCTTGAAAGGCGGCGATCCTAATTCGCCGGATGGCGAGGTGGTGCCGGAACACATGCTACTGCTTCATGCGATCCACAAGGCATATATTGACAATCAGAAGATCAATAGCGCGATCCGGGATTTCCGCAAACGGACCGATGCCTCTGAGCCTTTCCGGCGAGGCCATCGGCTTGAGCAATTGCGCAGCACCATTGACGCCTTCCAGATGCTGTCAGAGCTCATGGATGCTAATCTTCGAGTTTGCGTGGTCATGTCTGGTCTCGACAATCTCTGCAATGGGCGCGGCGAGGCGTATAATCCGATGTATCGAGCCTTTTTCCGGCTGCTGACCGGCGAAGGCTGCAAACGCGAAAATGAGTCCAATGGTAAGGTTCCTATGGATCTGGTGTTGATTTCGGGGACGCCGGATGTGCCAATTCGCTATCTGTCACAGGAAAAGCCCCGGGATGACGTTCTGCGCGAACTTGCCAAAAAGGGACTAGATTATTCGCCTGCTTCTGACTGGTACCCTTATGCCGATGGCAAGCGGATGCTGAAGAAATGGCGCCAGTTACCGCCAGTTCCGATCGACAAACGCTATTGGCTACAGGCTGGCAAATCTGGACAGGCCTTTGTGCAGGCGCTGAGCGAACCGGAACGACCTCACAGAGTTGTCGACCCGAACCCTGCTGAAGGTAATGGCACATCCCCGGTCAGCATAAGAGAGAACAAAACCACTGAGGTTCCGCCCATCGGCACGTGGGCGACTATCCGAACCTTTTGCGCCCACAATGTTGCTCTGTCGTCCTGGTGTGCCGGGGCGTTCGCGGCTGAATACAAGCATAAGAATATCACTGAGCACAAAGACCTGTTGCAGCAAGCCCGGCTGTTTTTAAACAGGCTCAACGATGCCGCGGACCGGTCGGGCCATAACGGGGTTATCAGCGAGATTTTAGAAACGCACCGGCGCTGCTGGTGGGGGGAGGGGCTTCCCGATGCTGTGGATGACTGCACGGATGCGCGTGGCTCAAGCAACGCGTCGATCAGAGAATACGAAGGCAAAGACACAGACAACAACGAACGGGTGTGGCCAAAGAAACCCGGCGAGAAAGCAAACCTTGCCTTCGTCATCTTAGCTCACCTTTCCGTGTTTCCAATGCCGGTTGAGCCCCGCGTGCTTTATGGATGTGACGAAATTCATGCAGCTCTTCATCGGATTAAGGACCTGAAGAAAGACGGCGCCCCCGGCGTGGAAACCTCAGTCAAACGTGGTGACCGGCGTAAAAGATGCTTGGAACTGCTCGACGAAATATTGGAAGCGTTGCAGAAGGCGCATCTGGTGATCAAGGTGCAGCCGAAACCACGGAACAATGACAAGGAGTTCCCCGAAGGCTGGGAGAAGGTTCATTCCCGCTTCACCATTCAGCACCAGCTTCGGGACTATATTGGTCACCAGATGGATCTGTTCGTGCCAGATCGGGGCGAGCGCAACTTTTTTCAACTGTCGCTTTACTGCGACCAACCAAAGGACCTGCCGACACCTACTCAAGCTCATTATCGCATGATCAAGGAACTGGTTGAACGCCAAATCATTCAATGTCGGAACACGCTTTGGTGCCTCTACCAGTGGAACCGGGCGCGCAGCGAGGGGCGCGCACCGCTAAGCGATGAGGACCGGGATCTGGCGGTGAAAGGGTTGACTCGACGGCTTTTACCTGATGGTGCCAAGTCAGATAGCAAGGAAATGGATGCTACCCTTGCCTCCATCTATGCCCTGCCGCAGCGAATTCGAGCGCTGTATGGACTTATGCGGACGGGATTTTCGATCGGAGCAGTTTCGCGTCTATCCGGCCTTCCTGAGGAACGCAATCCGGATGAACCGTTTGTACGCTTTCGCGGTTGGCTGCGCGGCATCACCAATGCCGCCATTGCAATGAACTATCTACAATCCGAGCTAAATGCCATTACGGCGAGTGAGCATCGGCATCGACAGGACCCCCCAGGGGACCTGCGTCTTGAGGGATTGTCGTCGCGGGGTGAGGAAACGCCCACCTTTTCCCGGCCCGAAATGTTCTCCGCCCATCACATTGCACAGCCGCTCTATCGCGATGAGATTGGCTGGTTACTTAACGAGCGGGGCTTGATCGCCTTCGTACAGGGTCAGTTGTTTGACGCAATCCCTCTGTTCGAGCGCGCTGCCCAGGTCATGCGTCATCGTGACGACGGTGTTAATAGCGATCCGGCGCTCAATGCCGCCATTCGGCGGGTCCGGCTGAACCATGCTATTGCCATGATCGAACGTGGCAATATGTTCAAGGCGCGTGAGATGATCGAGAGCCTGCTACTACCGACCTTCGGCAGCCAGCACCCGGGCAGTCAGGTAAGCTGGATCGGTGAGGGGTATCTCGGCCTTATCAGACACTTGGCGGGAGACCTGGCCAACGGAAAAGCGCAATATCTGAAGCTAATTGAGCGGGCGAATGAGCAGGAAATGCCGAGGCTCGCCAGTATTTTTAACCGTCACCTTGCCGATCTTTATCGTAGCGAAAAAGACTTTGGTCCAGCGCGGGCTGCGGCCGAGAACGCGATCGGTGCGGCGCTCCAATCCGAACAACGAGACATTTTGTGGACTTGCCGGCTGACCCAGTTGCGTATCGATCTGGCCGAAGGCAAGTTTACGGCCGAAGATCTTGGTCGGACGATCGACGGTGCCCTCGATTATGCCCGGTCTATGGGGCTGCAAAAGATAGAGATCGACGCGCTTAATGCGCAGGCCCAGGTAATGCTACATCAGGGTGAGCGGGTACTGGCCGGTCGAACAGCGGCCCAGGCTGCAGCGTTGGCTAATCGTTGTGGCCTCCGGCTCATGAAGATCAGCGCTCTCGGTGTTTACGGCATGGCGCTAGTGCGGCGCCAGCAATATCACCTGGCCTACAAGATCCTCACCGAAGCTCAACGCGAGTCCGAGCGCCGCGGCTATCAGAACCGGTCTGGCCAGCTCGCGGCCCTCATCGAGCAAATCCCGGCACATGCCACCGTGCCTGGCTAGCAGCGCCGGCCACGTTGGATTTGTTGGTATACATTCGGGCAGCAATGATAACTCGCGCCGCCAGCGACGATTAAGGTTCATTGAGGAACCGAAGATGATTGATCAGGAAGAAATTAAAGCGAAGGCCAAAGTGGACCTGTCCCGGATTTGTACCGCTCCTTTGACTTGGTATTTTGCCACAAAGGAGAATGTTCATGGCATCACGTAACGGCGCGGAGTTTCGCGCAGAAGCAGTCCGGATAGCGCTGACCAGCGGCTTGTCGCGTAAGCAGATCGCCAGAGATCTTGGTGTTGGTTT
>NZ_JBSWYH010000063.1:0-2500 GCF_056161025.1 Roseibium sp. AWQ4_254 | reverse complement strand
ATGTTGGCTTAGAAGCAGCCATCATTTAAAGAAAGCGTAACAGCTCACTGGTCTAAATAAGGGGTCCCGCGCCGAAAATGTACCGGGGCTCAAGCCATACACCGAAACTGCGGGTGCATCTTTGATGCGCGGTAGCGGAGCGTTCTGTAAGTCTGCGAAGGGGGACCCGTGAGGGCTCCTGGAGATATCAGAAGTGCGAATGCTGACATGAGTAACGATAAAGCGGGTGAGAGACCCGCTCGCCGAAAGTCCAAGGGTTCCTGCGCAACGCTAATCGGCGCAGGGTTAGCCGGCCCCTAAGGCGAGGCCGAAAGGCGTAGTCGATGGGAATGCAGTTAATATTCTGCAGCTTGGTGGTAGTGACGGATGCCGTGTGTTGTATCTCCTTATTGGATTGGGGGTGCAGCGAAGGTGTTCCAGGAAATAGCTCCACTTTATAAACCGTACCCGAAACCGACACAGGTGGACTGGTAGAGCATACCAAGGCGCTTGAGAGAACTATGCTGAAGGAACTCGGCAAAATGCTCCCGTAAGTTCGCGAGAAGGGAGACCCATGCGAGGGCAACCTTGTGTGGGTGGCACAGACCAGGGGGTGGCGACTGTTTATCAAAAACACAGGGCTCTGCGAAGCCGCAAGGCGACGTATAGGGTCTGACGCCTGCCCGGTGCTGGAAGGTTAAGAGGAGGTGTGCAAGCACCGAATTGAAGCCCCAGTAAACGGCGGCCGTAACTATAACGGTCCTAAGGTAGCGAAATTCCTTGTCGGGTAAGTTCCGACCTGCACGAATGGCGTAACGACTTCCCCGCTGTCTCCAGCATAGACTCAGTGAAATTGAATTCCCCGTGAAGATGCGGGGTTCCTGCGGTCAGACGGAAAGACCCCGTGCACCTTTACTACAGCTTCACACTGGTATTCGTGACGACTTGTGTAGGATAGGTGGTAGACGTTGAAGCATTGGCGCCAGCTGATGTGGAGTCACCCTTGAAATACCACCCCTGTCGTCATGGATATCTAACCGCGGTACAACAATATCCGGGACCGTGTGTGGCGGGTAGTTTGACTGGGGCGGTCGCCTCCCAAATGGTAACGGAGGCGCGCGAAGGTGGGCTCAGAGCGGTCGGAAATCGCTCGTTGAGTGCAATGGCATAAGCCTGCCTGACTGCGAGACTGACAAGTCGAGCAGAGTCGAAAGACGGCCATAGTGATCCGGTGGTCCCTCGTGGAAGGGCCATCGCTCAACGGATAAAAGGTACGCCGGGGATAACAGGCTGATGATGCCCAAGAGTCCATATCGACGGCATTGTTTGGCACCTCGATGTCGACTCATCACATCCTGGGGCTGGAGCAGGTCCCAAGGGTTTGGCTGTTCGCCAATTAAAGTGGTACGTGAGTTGGGTTCAGAACGTCGCGAGACAGTTCGGTCCCTATCTGCCGTGGGTGTAGGAGAATTGAGAGGATCTGTCCCTAGTACGAGAGGACCGGGATGGACGTACCTCTGGTGGACCTGTTGTGGCGCCAGCCGCATTGCAGGGTAGCTATGTACGGAAGGGATAACCGCTGAAAGCATCTAAGCGGGAAACCCACCTCAAAACCAGTTCTCCCTGAAGAGCCGTGGAAGACCACCACGTCGATAGGAAGCGTGTGGAAGTGTGGCAACACATGAAGCTTAGCTTTACTAATAGCTCGTTCGGCTTGATCGCTCTCATTAATCAATGTTCATCTTTGCCAAAGCGCCCTTGGCGCTTTGGAAAGATCATTTTAGGTGCACTACCGCCTAGCGGTTACTTCAGTGCGTTTGAAATGATCAAAACAAGACCAGTTTTACCCCTCGTGGAAACACAGTTCGAAGCGCAAGCTTCGCAAGGCCAAGCGGCCGCCGCCCGGTCAGGGCGCGCTCCCGCAGGCCAGCGCTTGAAAAGCGCGGTGCGGCCGTGAGGGAAAAGCAAACTGCGCTTCGCCGGCCTGGTGGCCTCAGCGGGGAGCCCCCACCCGATCCCATCCCGAACTCGGCCGTGAAACTCCCCAGCGCCAATGGTACTGCATCTTAAGGTGTGGGAGAGTAGGTCGCCGCCAGGCCTGCTAAACGCAGTTTGAAATCTTAGCGCTCTTGAGCGCGCATCTCTTGAACGACACAAAACAACCCGGCACCAGATCAGCTCTCATGCCTCCGGTGCTGGCACCATGGAGCAGCCCCCGTTTGACCGCAGGCGAAAGCCCAGGACAAACAGACAAAAATGCCGGGCAGGACACGGGCCGGACAGAAGCCCCCCAACCACGGTGATGCTAAAATAACGCGGGATGGAGCAGCCCCCGCGACGCCCACAGGACCAAAGGTCCGAGGACGCGCAAAACAAAAAAGGCCGGGCTTAAAACAGCCCCCTCCGGAACCAAAGAGTTCCAGGGAAAACAAAATAACGCGGGATGGAGCAGCCCCCGCGACGCCCACAGGACCAAAGGTCCGAGGACGCGCAAAACAAAAAAGGCCGGGCTTAAAACAGC
>NZ_JBSWYH010000062.1:0-7696 GCF_056161025.1 Roseibium sp. AWQ4_254 | reverse complement strand
TCATTAAGGGCCCTTAAATGTCCATTTAATTAAGCGGACACTTAACGCACCAAATCGAAAAGCGGCAGGTCGGGTTCAACGGACGCTCACTTCTCTTCGTCACCGCGCTGATCCTGAACGCGGGCACACCTGGACCCAGCATTGCTGCGCTGGTGTCGCGTGTCATCACGCGTGGCTGGCACGACGTCGCGCCTTTCGTCGCGGCGATGTGGCTAGGCGAGTTGATCTGGTTAACGCTCGCGATGGCGGGGCTGTCGGCCCTAGCGGAGACCTTCCACACCGCGTTTGTTGTCCTCAAGTATTTGGGGGTGGCCTATCTGCTTTGGCTTGCATGGCGCATGTGGACCGAGCCGGCCGCAACTGGGGCCGATGCGGTACCCAATGCTTCATCGCGTTGGTCCATGTTCGCTGCCGGGATGGCCCTGACATTGGGCAATCCAAAGATAATGGTCTTCTATGTTGCGCTTCTGCCCACGCTTATCGACCTTTCGGGTGTGAGCATCGGCCTATGGGCAGTCGTGGCCTGCGTGACAGTCGCAAGCCTCGCCTTTGTCGACCTCGCTTGGATCGCTGTTGCCCACCACGCCCGGCGGTTCCTGAACACCTCGCGTGCGGTGAGGATGGCCAACCGCTTGGGTGCAGGTTGTCTTGGCGGGGCTGCGGCGGTGATCGCATCGCGCTAAAGGGCACGCAAGTAGACTATGCTGTAAGCCACCATTCAGACTTTGTGCAGCATCTCGCAATTTGGGTTCAGAACAGGCTTTCATCACGGATGACACGAACGGCCTCTTTGCGTCCCCTTTTCGGTCGTTGGCCCGCTTGAGGTCTCGTCCTGAAAACGGCTGCTGATTGCGCCGCTTGTGAAGATCTGTAAGGGCTTGCAACGGAGGCTCCCTGCGGGTTGAAAGAAGGTCTCCCGCCTGGAAGTTTCACCAAAATACTCAGTTCGTTTTTGTGCTGGATCTCTGATGCTAATTTGCAAAGCTGTTTGAAGAGCCTAATGTTTGATTCGATTGATCATTTGGCTCTTCTTGAGGCTTTGCCATGTCGTTTACGCTAAAACAAGCCCGCTACTTTGTTGGGGCCGCCGAGTTCGGTACGATTAGCCGGGCCGCAGTCGAGCTGTCTGTATCCCAAAGCGCGGTTACAGAAGCAATCAAGGATCTTGAGGCCCGCCTTGGTGTCAGACTCTTCGAACGGCGTAGACGCGGTATTGAACTCACCCATGACGGTCATGTGTTTCTTCGGCATGCGAAAGCCATTTTAACGGAAGTTTCGAACGCCGAGATCAACCTCAGTTCCCGGGAGAGTACCGTTTCCGGAGTGCTCAACCTGGGTGTTACATCCCTGACAGCCGGTTACGTGCTTTCTGAATTGTTGTCTCGGTTCCGCCGCGCTCAACCGAATATTGATACCCGGGCCATCGAAGACACGGGCGATTACCTGGAGCATCTTCTCGTTGGTGGCGAACTCGACATCGGCATCATGGTGGTTACAAATCTTCGAAACCATCATGCGCTCCATTCCGAAATCCTTGTTGTGTCGCCTTATCGGTTATGGCTACCGCTTGGGCATCGGCTGGGCACTAAGCAGAGCATTGCGGTTGAGGATCTTGCCGAGGAGCGGCTCATTCTGCTCGACGTGGATGAAATGCAGGCAGAGTCCATGCGCCTCCTTGATGTATTTGCCCAAAAACCGACCGTTGCGTTCAAGACACGCTCAGTTGAGGCCGTTCGGTCTTTGGTCGCCAGTGGCGCTGGCGTCGCACTGTTGCCCGATCTTGTATATCGGCCCTGGTCACTTGAAGGCGAGCGGATTGAGAGCCGAGACGTCTCCGGGCAGCTGCCAGTGGTCCAAGTGGGCCTGGTCTGGCGGCGCGGTGCAAGCATCTCAGGAACTACGCGGGCTTTCATTTCGGTAGCTCAGAGTTTTCACGCCCCTCGCCTACGTTGATATCGGAATTTCCGATACGATGTCATTGAATATTGAATTTGCCAATTCAAGCTGGCTGGCTCAATTTTTTCTGCAGCGCAGAAAAAGCCTCAGAGGGTGATCATGAAACAGTTACTGAAAACCACCGCAGTTGTAAGCGTATGTGCGTCCATCGCTGCGCCTTCTTTTGCTCAAGATATGGTGACGGAACTTGGCAAGGGCGAAGGCGAGCTGAATATCGTTGCCTGGCCCGGCTACATTGAACGCGGAGAGACGGTCGGCGATTTTGACTGGGTCACCAAGTTCGAAGAAACAACGGGCTGCATGGTCAAAGTCAAAACAGCCAATACATCTGATGAGATGGTCGCGTTAATGAACGAGGGCGGCTTTGACCTCGTTACTGCCTCCGGAGATGCCAGCCTCAGAATGGTTGCCGGCAAGCGGGTTCAACCGATCAACACGGCATTGATCCCGAGCTGGGACACCGTTGATGACCGTTTGAAAGAAGCACCTTGGCATTTCGTCAACGGCACCCATTACGGAGTACCGTATATGTGGGGTCCCAATATCTTGATGTATAACACCGAGGTGTTTGGTGACGCTCCACCAAAGTCATGGTCGGTGGTTTTTGAGGAGCAAAATCTGCCGGACGGCGAAACCAATATTGGACGTGTTCAAGCCTATGACGGCCCGATCCACATCGCCGATGCCGCCTTGTATCTGATGACACACAAGCCGGAACTCGGCATCGTATCGCCATATGAGCTGAATGCTGACCAATATGCAGCAGCACTTGATTTGCTGCGCGAGCAGCGCAAGCTCGTCAGCCGGTACTGGCACGATGCCTTTATCCAGATCGATGACTTCAAAAACGAGGGCATGGCCGCGTCAGGTTCATGGCCTTTCCAGCGCAACCTGCTTCAAGGTGACGGTGCGCCGATCGCCAGTGTCATTCCCGAAGAGGGCGTAACGGGTTGGGCGGACACGACAATGATGCATGTGGACAGTTCAAACCCGAATTGCGCCTATATGTGGATGGAGCACACTCTCAGCTCAAACCTAATGTCCGATCTTTCCGTCTGGTTCGGGGCCAACCCGGCCGTTCCGGCGGCCTGCAGCGACGGGCGCGGTATGCAAACAGCTGAGGGCTGTACAAAGAATGGTTTCGATGATTTCGAAAAAGTTAGCTTTTGGACGACACCTGTCACCCGTTGTGAAAGCCAGGATGAGTGTGTTCCGTATTACCGCTGGGTCTCAGACTACA
Source organism: Roseibium sp. AWQ4_254 (assembly GCF_056161025.1). Lineage (NCBI taxonomy): Bacteria > Pseudomonadati > Pseudomonadota > Alphaproteobacteria > Hyphomicrobiales > Stappiaceae > Roseibium > Roseibium sp. AWQ4_254. The sequence goes on along the minus strand of NZ_JBSWYH010000062.1, from coordinate 4,500 downwards.
TTGGAGTGATTGGTGGCCGCTAGGCCAGATCAGGATTTAAGCAAAAATCGCATTCGCCAATCCGCGTTGGAAAATATGACACCAGCTGTATCTCTCCGATCCGTATCTCGTCATTTTGGCCAAGTCCGGGCAGTTGATGCGGTAAACCTGGACATCACGGAGGGCGAGTTTTTTGCTCTTCTCGGCCCCTCAGGCTCTGGCAAGACCACTTGTTTGCGCCTGATTGCCGGGTTTGAACAACCAACCAGTGGCGCCGTTGTGATCTTCGGCGAAGACGCGACCCGGGTTCCTCCTTATCGCCGCCCGGTGAACACCGTCTTTCAAGACTACGCCCTGTTCCCTCACCTGAATATCCTGGACAATGTTGCCTACGGATTGATGGTCCGCGGCGAGAAAAAAGCGGCACGGCATCAGGCGGCTGAGGAAGCCTTGTCGCTTGTTGCTCTCGGCGGCTTTGCGGGCCGGAAGCCGTCGGAACTTTCGGGCGGCCAGCGCCAACGTGTTGCGCTGGCACGCGCATTGGTGCTTCAGCCGAAAGTCTTGCTTCTTGATGAGCCATTGGGGGCGCTGGATCTCAAGCTCCGCGAGCAAATGCAGAGTGAGCTTAAAACGCTGCAACGCCGGCTCGGCATCACCTTCATATTTGTGACTCACGATCAAGGCGAAGCGCTCTCAATGGCCGACAGAGTGGCGGTTTTCGATCGGGGCCACATTCAACAGATCGGTGCGCCGCAGGATGTTTACGACCGGCCTGAAACGCCATTCGTGGCAGACTTTGTCGGTTCTTCCAACGTGCTTGCGCCTCACATGGTCAAGCATCTCGCCGGACAAAGCGCACCGGCAAGTTTGCGACCTGAGCAAATCCGATTGACCGATACCGGCGGCAAATTGACTGGCAAAGTCATCGGCTCAGCTTTTTTGGGAGTCGCCCACCGGATTGAGCTGGATGTCGGTGAAGCGCGTCTGTCCGTGCTGCTGCCCAAGACCGCAACCGTGCCGGATCTGGGCGCATCGGTGCAATTGACCTGGGATGACGGTGCGCTGCACGTGATGCGGGGTCAACATGTCTGAACCAGCGACGGTATCTTCGCGAATTTCGGATTCGCTCTGGCGGCGGCCGACGATCCTGTTGCTTTTGCTTGTGACGCCTCCGTTACTTTGGCTCGGCATCGTTTACCTTGGGTCACTCTTTGCGCTGCTTGCCCAGAGCTTTTTCTCGATCGACGAATTTACGGGTCTGGTGCGGTACGAGTTCACTCTAAAAACGTATGCTGAACTGTTTCGCGCGTCGAACTTCGACATTCTCGTCCGGACGATTGTCATGGCAAGCGCGGTGACAATCGCATCGGCGATCATAGCGTTTCCAATCGCATACTATGCTGCCCGCTATGCCAAGGGCCGTTGGAAGGCTGTTTTCTATCTCGGAATCATGTTGCCGCTTTGGTCGAGTTACCTCGTCAAAGTCTACTCGTGGAAGCTGATCCTTGCGAAAGAAGGCATCCTAAACTGGCTGTTCGATACTTTGCATTTGAGCTGGATCCTGCAGGCCTATCTGGCCATACCGGTTATCGGTGGCAACTCCCTGTCTGTCAGCTGGACCGGCACATTCCTGGTTTTTGTTTATGTCTGGTTGCCATTCATGATTCTGCCCGTTCAGGCTGCGCTGGAGCGGGTGCCGCCCAGCATGTTGGAAGCCTCCGGCGATCTTGGCGCCTCGCCCAGCCAAACGTTGCGCAATGTCATTCTCCCGCTTGCTTTGCCGGGCATTGTCGCAGGCTCGATCTTCACCTTTTCGCTCACCATGGGCGACTACATTATTCCGCAAATAGTCGGCACGTCGGCAAGGATGATCGGTCAGGCTGTGTATCAATTCCAGGGCACAGCCGGAAACATCCCGCTCGCCGCTGCTTTTGCCGTTGTGCCCATTTTAATGATGGGCATCTACCTGACACTTGCCAAACGCGCGGGGGCTTTCGATGCGCTCTAATGCCTCCCTTGGTTTGAAAATTGCTGCGACATGTGGGCTCTTGTTCCTGCATCTGCCCATCCTGCTCATTTTTGTCTACGCCTTCACCACCGAGGACAAGTCATATCAATGGCCGCCACCCGGTTTCACGCTTCAATGGTTTGGAGTCACTTGGAACCGTCCCGATGTCTGGGAGGCCTTGGGTTTGTCGCTCCGGGTCGCGGCAATTTCGACGGCTATTGCCATGGCTCTCGGTACGCTTTGTGCAGCAGCCGTCGCGCGGTTCAAGTTCTTCGGGCGAGAAACAATTTCGCTCCTGGTTATCCTACCGATCGCGCTGCCCGGCATAATTACAGGCATTTCCTTGCGGTCTGCCTTCAATATCGCTGACATTCCGTTCAACTTCTGGACAATTGTGCTAGGCCACGCGACTTTCTGCATCGTGGTTGTTTACAACAATGCCGTGGCCCGCTTCAGGCGAACTTCCGGTTCTCTCGTGGAAGCGTCTATGGATTTGGGTGCGACCTATTTTCAGACACTGCGCTTCATCATCATGCCAAATATTGCAACCGCGTTGCTTGCCGGTGGCATGCTTGCCTTCGCGCTTAGTTTTGACGAGGTCATCGTCACAACCTTCACAGCCGGGCAACAGCAGACGCTTCCGATCTGGATGCTGGAGGAACTTGTCAGGCCCCGGCAACGCCCCGTCACCAATGTGGTCGCGCTGCTGGTTGTTCTCGTCACTTTCATCCCCATTCTCGCCGCCTACTACCTGACACGCGGAACAGAGACGATTGCCGGTCAGGGTAAATAAAAAAGGGAGACATACCCATGCAAACGGAAATGCTGATTGGAAGCAAATTTGAAGCGGGAACGGAAACCGAAGAAACGGTTTTGAACCCACGGACCGGCGAAACCCTGTTAAAAATGCCAGAAGCGAACACCGACCAGATCAACCGCGCTGTGGCTGCCGCAAGGGCCGCTGCGCCAGCTTGGGCCAAAACCACACCGAGTGAACGGTCGGCTCTGTTGTTGAAGATCGCGGACGCTGTCGAAGCAGACCTGGAAAATCTGGCCCAATTGGAAGCGCTCAACTGCGGCAAGCCCATCAACGAAGTGCGCAACGAAGAAATTCCGGCCGTCGCGGATTGCTTCCGCTTTTTTGGCGGGGCTGTTCGTAACATGCACGGGCCCGTTGCGGGCAGCTACATGGCCGGTCACACCTCAATGATCCGACGCGATCCCATCGGTGTTGTCGCTTCTATTGCCCCTTGGAACTATCCGATCATGATGATGGCATGGAAATTGGCGCCCGCCCTTGCCGGAGGCAACACAGTGGTCATGAAGCCCTCAGAACAGACACCTCTTACGGCACTCGCTTTCGCGAAAATCTTAGCGGGCATTCTTCCCGACGGTGTCGTGAACGTGATTACCGGGCAAGGCGGGTCCGTTGGCAATGCGCTGGTGAACCATTCCGGGGTTGATATGATTTCAATTACCGGTGATGTCGCGACGGGCAAGAAGGTGCTGATGGCCGCGTCAAAGGGCGTGAAACGCACCCATTTGGAGCTAGGTGGCAAAGCGCCGGTGATTGTGTATGGCGACGCAGACCTTGCCCGCACAGTCGAAGGTCTCAAGGCTTTCGGCTACTATAATGCAGGTCAGGATTGCACGGCGGCCTGCCGTGTCTATGCACATGCATCCATCTACGACAAATTTGTTGCCGATTTAACGTCGGCCGCCGCAAGCATCGTCTTCAACAACGATGACGACGGCCAAAATGAAATCCCCCCGCTGATTTCCTCCCGCCAAAGGGACCGTGTGGCAAGCTTTGTGGAACGGGCCGCTGAACAGTCCCATATCGAGATCACAACTGGTGGCGGGGTTGTTGACGGCGGCGGTTTTTACTTCCAGCCAACGGTGGTGGCAGGTGCGACCCAATCTGATGAAATTGTGCAACGTGAAGTCTTTGGTCCGGTGGTTTCAGTCACCCGTTTTGGCGATGACGATCCGGTGCTTGATTGGGCCAACGACAGCCCCTACGGCCTTGCCTCATCTGTCTGGACAAAGGACATAGGCAAAGCCATGGAAGCTTCGGCGGCTCTTCAATATGGCTGCACATGGGTGAATACGCACTTTATGTTGGTCAATGAAATGCCTCACGGTGGCCTCAAACAGTCCGGCTACGGTAAGGATATGTCGATGTATGCTTTGGAGGACTATACTGCTGTGCGCCATATCATGATCGCGCATTAAGCGCTTCGCATCGGCGAAAGCGGGAATGAGACAAGGTGTTCGTCGGAACTTGATTTATTTTCGGCCGACGCGTTCATTGTCGTAAATTTCCGCCTTTTCTTGCCCAAAATTCCGACACGACCGCTTTGAATCGAACGCGATCGCGCATGTGGTCAAGGCTTGCTGATTGGAATGCGGGCCTTCGGCTTTAGAGCGTTTCCCGCTTACTCCGGCTCATATCCTGCGGCAGCGAAGTAGTTTCTTGCCTCTGAGGGCGTGACTGCGTCTATCGCAGACGC
>NZ_JBSWYH010000061.1:0-8968 GCF_056161025.1 Roseibium sp. AWQ4_254 | reverse complement strand
GGCTGGCCTCCTTGTCCAGCCCTCAGCTTGAATCACTATTCACCACAAAAGGGAACCCAAGACGATTCAGACTTTTTGGGAAATGCTCTAGGCCGCGTGGCCGTCGCCGTTGCGGCGCGGATCGGGATTGCTGTCCCCCACAATTAGCACATCCACCCGGGCACCGGTATTGTGGGCCAGAAGGTTTGCCGCGCTTTGCAGCTCGTGGCTGTGGTCGGGCGCGCTGGCGGCAATGAACACCCTGTCGGCGAAGCTCAAAATGCGCGCGCTTGCCAGCGTGCCGTCAATTGCCCCGAGATCCACCACCACAACCTCATAGGTTGTCCGGATGGCATCCAGCGCCAGCTTGAACCGGTCGGACTGCACCATGTCATCGGTGATCGCCAGTCGGCCCGCCTCAATGATATGGGCTTTGGACAGTGCATCCCGGTAGACAACCTTGGCAAAGGGCATCTTGCCCGACACCACATCGGAGAAACCTTCGGCGGCCTTCCGGTCGGCCTGTTCGGGAAAAACCTCGACCACCAGTGCGGATTTGCCGCTTTCGGCCGCCTTGCGCACAAGATCAAAGGCCAGTTCGTGGGAAAGCGTGTTGTCGTCAACGCTCAGAACAACAATCCTGCCCCGTGGCTCAATATTCTTCACAAACCCGGCATCCTCAGCCGTCTGCGCGCCGTCTTCGGACATTTTTGGGGCGTCAGGGCTTGGTCTCGCGTCTTGATCTTGCGGCTCCGCCTGCCCGGAGACGTTCGTGCCGGGCGTGCTGGCGCCGGGCGTGCTGGTGTCTTTAGCGCCGGACGGTCCCCCGGCCGGTGGCAGCCCGGCCTCGTTGGCAGCTTCCATATCCGTCAGGTCCGGATCCCGGTTGATCCGCAAACGGGTCACCCAGTCAGGCGCGACATTGCGGTCGTACAGCTCAAGGCGCCTCTTGGGCGCCGCCGCCTCCGGCTCGCGCTCTGTCTGTTCCACGAGCGGCGCTTCCGGGGCCGGTTCGGCTCCTTCTTCAGGCACCAGCGGAACCTCCCCGTCCTCCGGCATGCCTTGTGCGCGCGGCACGGTTTGCCCCTCGGTCGGCGCTGCCCCGGGCGCAAACCCGTACCGTGCAGAGGCCTGACCATAGTTGGAGGACCAGCCCAGCGGCTCCCGGAAGCCTCTATCCGGGCCCTCCCTTGAAACACGCTGAAGAGGAGCCTGGCCGGGCGCTGCCGCCAGACTTCCATTTGCATTCACAAGCGCATTGCCACTTAAGAAGGCCCGCATCAGAACAAAGGCGCATCCGAGAATGAAGGTCACCAGAGCGGCGACAATCGTACTCGACAAAATCTTCGGCGACACCGGCTCGACCGGCACACTCGCGCGCGAGGTGATTCTGGCGTCAGCGGGCAGCACCTGGGCCCGCAGACGCGAATCCGCTTCCTGGAAGCTCAGCATCAGCTGGTCCAGCTGTGCCGCTTTGGCATTGGCCTCCCGCTCCAGTTCGCTCAGCCGGGCCTGATCCGCATTGCTCTTGGCGGCGGCCGTCTTTAGTTCGTCCAGCCGTGCGGACAGCGCCAGGGCCTGCTGATTGGCCACTTTCGCGTCATTTTCGAGCCCCTGCAGGATCTTGCGCGCTTCAGAACGGATCTGGCGGTCGTAGTCGGCCAGCTGCGACTGAAGCGAGCGCAGTTGCGGATGGTTCGGCAACAGGGTGATCGACAATTCGGCAATGTTGGACTGAATTTCGACCTGCCGCTCGCGCAGCCGCTGGATCAGGGCCGAGTTCAGCACTTCGCTTGCAGTTTCAAGCGACCCGCCGGAGGTCAACAGCTCGCGCAAGAGGTCCGCCTTGGCCTGGGCTTCCGCCTTGGACGCCTGGGCGGCAGAATAGTCGCTGCTGGTTTCCGCCAGTTGCTGCTGATTGAGCGGAATGTTGTCGGCACCGATCAGGAGATCTGCCCGGGCCCGGAAATCGGCGACCGCCTGCCGGGCCGCCTGCACTTCCTTGCGCAGCTCCAGAATTTGCGGCTCCAGCGCTGCAGAGGCCTGTTCCGTTGTCTGGCGCTTTGCAGTCGACTGGAGCTCCAGGAACTCGTCCACGATCGTATTGGCCACCTTGGCAGCCAGAACCGGGCTTTCGGCCGTGTAGCCAACCGCGATCACCCGGGTGCCATCAATCTGGTAGACATCGAGATTTTTATAGAAATGTTTGAGGACCCGCTCCTCAACGCTGTTGTCCGGCGGCGGGGACGCCAGACCGGCAAAGATCAGCAGACTGCCGATCAAGGACGGGTCGCCCCGGGCATTGAATTCGGCGATGGCGGCAAGATCGAGCTTCTTGGCAACCAGACGGGCGAGATCAGCGGATTTCAGCAATTGCACCTGGCTGGCCACGCCTTCCGCATCCAGGACGGCTCGCTCTTCCTCCGCCCCGCGCGAGGCGCCGGGGAACTTGTTGTCCGTGCTTTCGATCAGGACCTGCGCCTGGCTTTGATATTTGGGCGCGACAAATTGCAGCGCGAGAAAAACGGCTGCGGCCACGCAGAATGTCAGGGGCAAAAGCCAGCGCAGCGAGCGGCCGATGGCCCGGAGGAGGCCCCCAAGGTCAAGCGCCATATCGTCTTCAGGATAAGCCTGCCGCTCAGCGTTCATTGTCATTCATCTCCACATTCCGGCAAACTATGTCGAATTAGGGTAAGCGATCGGTTAAACACCGCGCAAATGACCCATCCGGGCTGTTAATCTTTTCGGTGCGCTGCGTCGGCGCGCGCGCTCTTAAGTCAAATCCCTCTTCACCCTCGATTAACCATAACAGGCGATGCTGTGCCGGAATTGTAGGAGAGTCTTTGATGTTAGCGAGAGCGCTTCTTGTGCTGGGGCTGTGCCTGGGCCTTGCTGCGTGCAGTGGATACAGGCAACCGCCGACGGCGTTTCATGAAACGCTGACGCAACCCTACCGCTTGGATTCCAGCGACAGGCTGCGCATCATCGTGTTCGGCCAGGACAACCTTTCAAACACCTATGTTGTTGATCAGGCTGGCTATATTTCCTTCCCCCTTGTTGGCAGCGTTGCAGCCAGAGGAAAGACCCAGCAGGGGCTTGCCGCCGAAATTGCCGCAAAGCTGCGCAAGGGCTTTATCCGCAATCCCGATGTGTCGGTGGAAGTCGACACCTACCGACCGATCTTCATCATGGGTGAAGTGCAAACTGCAGGCCAGTATAATTACGTGGCCGGCATGACCGTGCAGAATGCCATCGCCACCGCTGGCGGATTTTCCTCTCGGGCCCAGCAGTCCAATGTGGACATTACCCGGCAGCTGAATGGGGAAATTCTAAACGGCCGTGTGCCCATTTCGGACCCGGTCCGGCCCGGAGACACCATCTATGTCCGGGAACGGTATTTCTGACGTCTCGCAAATTAACGGTGGACTCATCTCCCTTTGTTAGGGTGCATTCTTGAAATCCTACGGGTTCGCAAAGAAACCCGAGGATGCAAACAGGGATATTGCACCATGACAACGAACCCGATGCGGATCGTGCATTGTGTCCGCTCGCCTATTGGCGGAATTTTCCGCCATATACGCGACCTTGCGTCCGCACAGGCGGCCGCCGGATATGATGTCGGGCTGGTCTGCGACAGCAACACGGGCAGCGCATTTGACACCAGGCTTCTGGACGAATTGAAACCAAAGCTTGCCCTTGGGGTGGCACGCTTTCAAATGCAACGGCAATTGTCCGTTCAGGACCTGTCCGCAACGCTGGCGCTCTACCGCCATATCCGTGATCTGAAGCCGGACGTGCTCCATGGCCATGGCGCCAAGGGCGGCGCCTATGCACGGCTGATCGGCACCTTGCTGCGCCTGCGCGGCAGCAAGACCATCCGGGTTTATTGCCCCCATGGCGGCAGCCTGCATTACGATCCCAATCGCTTCGAGGGGCGGGTCTATCACAAGCTGGAACATGCCCTGGGCCGGCTGACCGACGGCATTGTCTTTGTGTCCGACTATGAAGCGGCCGCCTATGAAAGCAAGGTCGGACGCCCGGCCGCCAAGACACAGATGGTCTATAATGGCCTGGCGGCGGAGGAATTTGTTCCCGTCGAAATGCCCAAAACCGCCGATGACTTTCTTTATATCGGCATGCTGCGCGATCTGAAGGGGCCGGACCTGTTCATTGAGGCGCTTTATAATATACGCCTGAAGACCGGAGAGGCCCCACGCGCTCATATTGTCGGCGAAGGGCCGGACGAGGCCCGTTACCGCAGGATGACGGAACTGCTCGGCCTGGACAAGGCCATCACCTTTCATGGTGCCCTGCCGGCCCGTGAGGCGTTTAAACTGGCACGGACCGTGGTAGTGCCCTCCCGGGCCGAAGCCATGCCCTATATCATTTTGGAAACGGTTGCCGCGCAGCGCCCGCTCATTGCGACCCGGGTGGGTGGTGTTCCGGAGATCTTCGGGCGCTTTTCCGGCCACTTGATCGAGCCCGGCCATATCGGCAAACTGACCAGTGCCATGGAAGCAGCCCTTCACGCTCCGGACCGAATGGACGCGGACGCAAAGGAACTTCGCACCTGCCTTTCCGAAACCTTTTCCGCAGACCTGATGAGCGACCGCATCACCACATTCTACAAGGAGCTTAAAGGTCTGGCTCCAGCCAGCGCAGTTCCGGCCAGCGCAGTTCCGGCCAGCGCAGTTCCGGCCAGCGCAGTTCCGGCCAGCGCGCCCAAAGAGGCCGTAAAGTCTCCGGAGGCGCAAGTTGTTTACGCCAGATCGAGCAACAGATAATGAGCACCCAGGTATTTCAGGACAAAGATATTTCTCCACCCGAACCGCCGGGCGGCAGACCAGACCTTAGCCAGAGCCTGGAACAGCAGTTCCGGCACAGTGTGCAAGGGGCCGCCGCACCCGGTGATTTGAAAAAGGACGCAGTCTCCAGCAGCAGCCTCTCGCCAGAAGCGCTTGAGATTGCCCAAAGCCTCGGCGGCAAGGGCGCTTCGGTGCCGGTTTTGACGGGCTTGGTGCGCCTGACCGATGTTCTGTTGATCGTGGCCAGCGCGGCGCTTGGCAGCTTTGGCGCCGTGGACGCAGCCGCCCCCCTGTGGGCGTCCGGCTTTGCGGCTCTGGCCGCCACGCTTGTCACGGTTGCCTTCTTCCAGGCGGCCGACCTTTATCAGGTTCCGGTCATGCGCCAGGGCCTGTTTCAGTTGGGCCGGGTGGCGGCGGGCTGGACGCTGGTCTTTGCCATGTTCGCCCTGCTGCGCTCCACAACTGGGGCCGGAACCGCCCTCTCCGACAGTTTTCTCGGCGGCTGGTTCGTCTATGGCCTTGCCGGGCTGTGCTCCTTCCGTTTTGGCATTTATCTGCTGGTGCGCCACTGGATTTCCAGCGGGCGGCTGGAACGGCGCGCCATCATTGTGGGCGGCGGCACGGCGGCCGCCGAGCTGATCCGCGAGCTGGAAGCCCAGCCGGACAATGACATCCGAATTTGCGGCATTTTCGATGACCGCTCCAACGAGCGCTCCCCGGCAGTGGTTGCCGGTTATCCGAAACTTGGCAATATCAGCGCCCTGGTGGAATTTGCTCGCCTTGCCCGGATCGACATGCTGATCGTCAGCATTCCCCTTCGCGCGGAAAAGCGGGTGCTGGAGCTTTTGAAGAAGCTCTGGGTGCTACCGGTCGATATCCGCCTGTCTGCCCATACAGACAAGATCAAGTTCCGCAACCGCGGTGCCTCGTTCATCGGAACGGTGCCCTTTGTTGACGTGGTAGAAAAGCCCATTGCCGACTGGGATATGGTCGCCAAGCGGGTGTTCGACCTGGTGTTTGCCTCCCTGGCCCTGCTCACCCTGTTCCCGCTGATGATTGCAACGGCCATCGCCATCCTGCTGGACAGCAAGGGGCCGGTCCTCTTCCGCCAGAAGCGTTACGGCTTCAACAATGAGATCATCGAAGTTCTCAAATTCCGGTCCATGTATACGGACATGGCCGATCCGGACGCGAAGAAAGTGGTGACCAGGGGCGATCCGCGCGTCACAAAGGTCGGCCGGTTCATCCGCAAGACCTCCATTGACGAATTGCCCCAACTCTTCAACGTTCTGGCCGGAAGCCTCTCCCTCGTCGGCCCCCGCCCTCATGCGGTCAACGCCCATACGGACAACCGGAGCTGGGACGCGGTGGTGGACGGTTATTTCGCCCGGCACAAGGTGAAACCCGGTGTCACCGGCTGGGCCCAGATCAATGGCTGGCGCGGCGAGGTTGATACCCCGGAGAAAATCCAGAAACGGGTGGAATTTGACGTCAATTACATCGAGAACTGGTCGATCCTGTTTGACCTGAAAATCCTGTTCCTGACCCCGTTCCGCCTGTTCGACACGGAGAACGCTTATTGACCCTTGCGGCCGGACATGCCGGTCCTGCGCCGCTGGTGCGGGCCCCCATCGGCCTCAAGGTCAAGAGCCTGGGCAATGGCGCCCTGTGGCTCGCCGCGTTTCTCTCCGGCTTTGTGATCGAGGAACCGGCGCCATATGAACTTTATATGGCGCTGCTCTCCGTCGTCTGGCTCGCCTGCGGGCTGAAGCTGCGGGCAGAGTTCGGACCGCTGATCATCTGCATGATGCTCTATATTGCCGGCGGTATCGCCTCCGTGCCGTTGGCAGATGATTTTGGGGAAGCGGCGATGTATATCGCGGTCTCCGGTTTTCTGGCCATCACCGCGATTTTCTATGCCGCCATTCTGGCCGAAAACCCGGACCGCTTCCGCATCATCCAGAACGGCTATACGATCAGCGCCGTGCTGGTGGCGGCCATCGGCATTGCCGGCTATTTTCACGCCTTTCCCGGCGCGGACTATTTCACGCTCTATGACCGGGCCCGTGGCACGTTTCAGGACCCGAACGTGTTCGGACCGTTTCTGGTGCTGCCCGCCCTGCTGCTGATCCAGAAGCTCCTGCGCGAATCTGTCTTTAAGAATCTGATCCTTCTGGTACCACTCGCCATCTTGCTGCTCGGCATTTTCCTGAGCTTTTCCCGCGGGGCCTGGGGCGTCTTGTGCGCAGGCGTTCTGATTGTCTATGCGCTGGCGCTCATCACCGAGCGCCGCCCGCACCGGCGCCTCCGGCTGGTGGTTTTAGGGATCGGCGGTGTGCTGGCTTTTGCCGGTCTGATGGCCGTGGCGCTCTCCATCGACACGGTGGCCGACATGTTCGCCCAACGGGCCAAGCTGGTGCAGGACTATGACGGCTCGCGGCTGGGCCGCTTTGCCCGCTATTCCCTCGGCTTCCAGATGGTGATGGAGCACCCGCTCGGCATCGGCCCGCTGCAATTCCACCACTATTTTCCCGAGGATGAGCACAATGTCTATCTGAAGGGCTTCACCACCTATGGCTGGCTGGGCGGCACGGTCTATCTGATCATGGCCCTGTGGACACTGTGCGCCCTGGTGCCGCTTTTGTTCAAGTCCCGCCCCTGGACGGCCTTCACCCAGAGCGTCTTTGCGGTTTTCACCGCCCATCTGATCCTGTCTGCCATCATCGACACGGACCATTGGCGGCACATGTATATGCTCTACGGCCTCGCCTGGGGCCTGATTGCCACCGACCGTCTGGAGCGCAAACGGTGGCCCACCTCTCCGCGAACATCCCGTCTACGGGCTTCAGGAACGACCTGAATGCGGGCTTTCCGGCGCCCGATCACGGCTTGCTCTCCAAACACCTAGCGTGGATTGAAGATCTCCAGCAAAGCCGCTTGCCCGTCTCGAGGCTGTGGAGCGCTACCCTCAGCAATTTGCCCTTTCCTGTGTTCCGCTTGGCAGGCCCTGCCAGTCCTCCGCGCGCCAGCTTGTGCACAAGCGCCGCGCAATCCTCCCCCGCCCCGAACAAGCGGCTTGCGCTTGGCGGGCGAACAAGCTAGGTAGGACCCGTTCGGGCAGTAGCGCAGCCTGGTAGCGCACTTCACTGGGGGTGAAGGGGTCGTCGGTTCAAATCCGGCCTGCCCGACCATTTTTTCATCGAAAAATCATATAGTTAGCAGGGAATTGCTATCTAACTGCTCCTTATCTCGCGCTCAGAAACCGCACAAAAGAAGATTTATTTCGGTTTTCCCATGCTCCTCGCATCAAAAAATCGCAGTTTTCTGACATTTCCTATCCAAGAGCACTTCACCTGCAGTGAAGGTCTCTGACTGCCTTAGATGCCAATTAGCATTCTTATCGGCTTACAATAAAAACTCCGCTGAATTTGGTTCTTCCTAGCTACACATGCTCATTCGCCTGTTACTTGTATTGCGCAGCTCTTGCCATCGAGCACTACAAAGGCCAAGCTTCGACATCTTGATTTCTAGATGTTGGACTTCATTTGCCTACCTTTGCGGAAAAACAAGCTGCGGCAAACTTAGCTATCGAGCACATCATTCAACATGGTCTCGATGATATCGCCAAGCCGCCGACATTCATGCACTCGATCGAGTTATCCGTAATTCAGGCAAATACGGATGATTTCCGCAGAGAAGCTTATCGTCGGACAATTCGATTTCTCAATACAGCAGATCTGCAGACTGCTCGCATCGGAAATCCCCAATACTATATGGTTCCAAAAGACGAGCACACACTAAGACGAGTCGCATGGATCGATCCTTTCGACCTAGTAAACTTTTTATCAGTCGCCTTATTACTGTTTCCGCAAATCGAAAACGCTCGCGCCGCAAAAAACCTTAGTATTATTCATTCACACAGATGTTCTGACAATTCAGAGGCCATCTTTGATCCAACATTTGGATACGATTCTTTTCGCCGAACATCGAGTGAGCTTTCGCATGCTCGTCTAGGTGAATGGAAAATAATAACTGATATTTCTAATTTCTTTGATCGGATCGGAAATCATCCTTTAGAAAACCATTTGTTAGATGGACACCCGCAAAAACCTCGCCATTGGAGGTGATTTCTGATTCACTTCGATCATGGAGGTGTTTTCATGGATCCGAGCAGTCTTTTCAGT
>NZ_JBSWYH010000060.1:0-10148 GCF_056161025.1 Roseibium sp. AWQ4_254 | reverse complement strand
AAACGTTCGCTGCGCATGGGAGCCTCCTCAAAAGGAAGCTTGAATCACAAAAAACACGATCTGTGAATCCTATATGTCCACAGACTCTAGATCGCACTGTTTCATTTCGATGGTTTGAAACGGTTTTCCCCAAACGAAAGCCTTGGTAGGGGCACGATCAACCGAATCGAAAAATTATTGCAGAAGCTAACGTCGACGCCCGCTATTCCGGCGTTGCTTGCCGCGAAGTCCACGACGGTATTGGACCAAGCCAGATCAGCTTCGCAGCCCTTTGGCGCAGTGGCAACCAAAACCCCGCGCCAGCCAACTTCATCGCTCCGCTGAAAGAACGTTATCCCTCACCTGCCGTCTTGACTGACACTCCGCCGCGCCTTCGCAAACCCACGATCCGTCGCGATAAACCGTTCCAGCATCGGCACGATCAGCCTGGCGGGATCCTCAACCTCCTGCCCGCTCTGCCGCCCAAGAATCTCGGCATAGGCCACCAGATCCCGATGCAGCTTCGCCGACAGTTCCAATGTCACCTTGACCGGCTTGTCGTCTGGCAACGGCCCCAACTTCAGTTTCACCATGGTCATCCTCCGTAAGGTTCCAGCACAAGATCACGCGTGACGATCACGCGCACCGGGAACCCCGGCCGGATCGTCAGCGTGGGCGCTACCTGCAACTGGCGTTGGACGATCTGCTGCCCGGCATCGTCGATCGTGTCCTGGGCACCTTCGCGGATCGCCTGAACAAGGCGATCGTCGTCACTTGCGGCGAGTTCTGCACCGACGCTGAGCAGCGTCGACAGCCCGACTGCCTTGACGAGATCCCACCAGTGGTAATCGACGCCATCCTCCAGGCCGGCATGCCCAAGCGTGTCCGCTCCCGGCTGGCGCTCAAGCACGATGGAGCGGCCATTCGGGAAGATCAGCCGGTTCCAAACAAGCAGAACCCGGCGCTGACCGAAGCCGACATCGTTGGAATATTCGCCGACGATGCGGGTGCCCTGAGGGATCAGCAGCAGTCTTCCTGTCGGACTGTCATAGACGTGCTGAGTGACTTGGGCGGTGATCTGCCCGGGCAGATCGGAGCGGATCCCGGTGATGAGGGCAGCAGTGATGACGGATCCGGCCTGCAGCACATAAGGCGATGCAGGCGCCATGACACGATCGGGAGCCGTGGTCCGGCGGTCCACAGACGCATTCAGGAATGCGAGATTGCTGTCTTGTGCCGCAACACCACCTGGAGCACTGCCGCCGATCGGCGGCACTGCGCCGAGCCCTGTTCCGCCCGATGCGGCCTGTCCGGTCTGGAAAAACACCCGGCTGGTGCGTGCAGCCTCTTCCTCGGCAAGACGGCGCTGTCCCTGCTCGTCGAGTGTCGGCGTTTGGATCGCCGGAGGCACAGCCGGCTGTCCGCGCTCCCGCGCCTTGAGGATCGGCCGGCCGAGATCCCCCGGCAGAGGCGGTCCCAGCACCGGGCCGGTATAGTCGCTCGGCAGCGTGTTCAGTCCGTCAGCCGTGTTGCGATTTTCCGTCGAGAACAGTTCCTCGCCCGCGCCGCTCCGGTCCGGTGCCTGGAGCGCATAGATCAAAGCTCCTCCGATACCGAGCAGGGCGACGAACCCGACCCCTGCCAGCACCTTGCGCGAGAGACGCGTCACGCGTGGTGGATCTGGCCGCAACCGCATTGCCGCTTTGACATCTGAGTTCAGGTGCGAACCGCCGTCTTCCTGTTTCTGTTCTTGATCGTTCATGCCCCCTCACCTCCGGTGCCGATAGTTGGTCGCTCTGAAGGATCACCAGCAGCTTGCCCTTTTGTCAGGTCATTGCGCCTTCCATCCGTCCGAACGATCCTGACCGTTTGCTGATGCTTGCCACTGCCAAGCCGGAGTTCGGCTGCTCCGAAAATCCGGTCGACGATCAGGATGTTCCTGTAGACGCGGCTGTTGACGATTTGCGGGTTTCCATCGGGACCGAGAACGAAAACCGGCGGCATCTCCCCCTGGACGATACCGCCCGGGAACTCGACATAGACCCGCCTGCCATCGTCATAGACGGAGACCGGACGCCAGGGCGGGGTGTCGCCGGTGAGCCCATACCGGTAGTTCCGTGCTGAGACTGCCGGTATGCGCGGCGTTGCCGGGACGACGGAACGCTGTGAAGTCGGAGACCGCGGATAATTCCAGGCAACCGCGGGCATATAAGAACCCTCGACTGAGCGAAGCTCGATCCTGTAGACCCGCCGGTCGGTGGTGACCACCAGATTAGTCTCGATGTCCGGGCGGGCCGGTTTGACGAGGATATGGACCTGAGGCTCCTCGCCTGAGCCGCTGGTGGTGTCTCCGATGATCCAGCGGGCCGTGTCTCCGGCTGCGATCGGGCCGGCACCGGTCAGGGCTTCCCCCGGTTCCAGCGCAATGTCGGTGATTTTGCCTGGAGCCGTGTAGACCTGATAGAGCGCTCCTTCCGACCAGGGATAGATCTGAATGGCGTTGTAGTAACCCTCGCGGCGCGGCTCGATACGCGCGGCCGCGTTGGCATTTTCAATCCTGCCAGCTGATGTTTTTGCCGCTTTGCCTCCTTTGGCCGGTGTCCAGGCCGGAGGCGTATGAAGGGGTTTTGGCCGATCGTCGCTCGAAGTCTTGGGAACGGCAGGCAGGGGCGGCACAGTCTGATCGTAGCCGATCTGCGGAGGTGTGTAGGTGGCGCAGCCCGCCAGAGCCGTCGCACAGAGAAGCACAGCCGCGCTTGCGGAGATCCGGAAATCCGGAAACACGGGTTTACGGAGAACCTTCTTCATTGCCCCATCTCCCGCGACCAGTTGATGGCATTGACATAAATGCCGAGCGGATTGGCCCGCAGCCGTGCTGCATCGCGGGGCGGCTGGATGACGATGGTCAGGATCGCGGTCCAGCGCTCTGTCGCGGAAAGCTGGCCGTTCTCATAATGCCGCTCGGTCCAGGCAACCCGGAAACTGCCGGGCGAGGCTCGGATGACGCTGGAAACCTCGACCGCAACCTGTTGCTTCCCGACCCTGGCAAACGGATCGTTTGAACGTGCGTAATCGTTGAGTGCGAGCGCCCCACGATCAGTGGTGAACTCATAGGCCCGGAGCCAGTTCTGCCGGACGATGATGGCATCGGCGGGAATGCTTCGGACCTTCTCGATGAAGCGTGCCAGATGAAACGCGATCTGCGGATCGGACGGTTCGTAGTCGGCTGTCGCGGCCGCAACCACTTGCGCCTCGCCCAACTTGTCCACTTGCACCACCCAGGGCACAACCGAGCCGTTGACGGACTGCCAGATGAGCGCGGTGGCAAAACCGCCGGAGAGGATGAGGCTGCCGAAGGCCATCAGCCGCCAGTTTTTTGCCTGGACGCGGGCCGAGCCGATGCGCTCGTCCCAGACCTGGGTGGCCTTCTGGTATGGCGTGACGGGCTCGGGGGATTTGCCGTAGTGAACGGTAGACCGTTTGAAGAGGCTCATGAGCGATCGCTTGTCTGGAGATTGATGGAAGCACCGCCGCCGTGACTGTCGCCGGACCGGACGGCATGGGCGGCCGCGGACACACCGTGGGAAAGCTGCTGGGAGCGCTTCATGCGTTTTGCCCAGGAAGGCGGGCCATCAGCAGCGGGAGTTGGGGGCGTGGCCGAGACATCAGGCGTGCCTCCGTCGCCAATCGTGCCGCCCGTTGCCTCAAAAGCTGTCCGGACTCCGGATCGATGGCTCGCCTGAAAACTTTCCGCTGCCTTTGACTGCAGCCGTTTGAGCGGTGAAGCCGCAGCTCGTGCCCCGGCACTTGTCACAGCGCCAAGGCCGGACGCGACACCGGAAACGCCTGATTGGCCGGCCGATCCGAGGCTATAAGCAGTCGAGGCTCCGCCTGCGATGGCAGCACCGCCGCGTGCGGCCGCCGCGGTTCCGGACAAGGCGAGCGCGCCACCACGGGCCGCCAGCCCGGCGGCCCCAACTCCGGCCACTGCAGCGCCTCCCACCGCAAGGCCGGTGCCGACTGCCGACCCGGCGCCCAGTTGAGGACCACCGGAGACGAGACCGTTCGCGATGCCCGGACCGAAAATCCCGAGGCCAAGCAGGGACAGGGCAGCCAGAACCACGGCCATCGCTTCGTCGATGGTCGGCGTGATACCGCCGAAACCGGCGGTGAATTGAGCAAACAGCGTTGAGCCGATGCCGATGATGACGGCCAGTACCAGCACCTTGATACCAGAAGAGATGACATTGCCGAGGACACGCTCGGCCAGGAAGGCGGTCTTTCCGAAGAGGCCGAAGGGAATGAGTACAAAGCCAGCCAGGGTCGTCAGCTTGAACTCGATCAGCGTGACGAAGAGCTGGATGGAAAGGATGAAGAAAGCCAAGATCACCAGGGCCCAAGCGAAAAGCAGGCAGGCGATCTGAATGAAGTTCTCGAAGAAAGCGACCCAGCCCATCAGGTCGGAGATCGATTCCAGCAATGGCCGGCCGGCATCGAGACCCACCTGCGCCACCTTGCCCGGACGCAACAGATCGGCAGCGGAAAACCCGGTGCCCGATGCCATCAGGCCGAGACCCGCAAAGCTCTCGAAGACGATCCGGGCAAGATTGTTCCAATTGCCGATGAGATAAGCGAAGACACCGACAAACAGCGTCTTCTTCACCAGACGGGCGATGATGTCGTCATCCGCGCCCCAAAACCAGAAGAGCGCGGCCAGCGTCACATCGATGACGATGAGGGTTGTCGCGATGAACGCGACCTCACCACCGAGCAGCCCAAAGCCGCTGTCGATGTAACTTGTGAAGACCCCGAGGAAGTTGTCAATGACACCGGTCCCGCCCATGGATCACCGCTCCTCGACGGTTCGAGGATCACGTCCTAGAAACCGGTCCCGGGTCTGCTGCCAGGTTGCCAGACAGTCTTGGTCATCGAGCGCGGCCCTACCCATTTGCTGGCAGCGGCGTAGATCGGCACGCACAGGATCGTCGGACGGCTGTGCGGCCGGTGCAGACAATAAAGGCACCGGCTCCCCCTTGCGGGACATCTCGATCAGGCTCGCGGTGATGGCGATTGCCACGAAGACGATTGCAGCCAGCCGGGCCAGCATCCTGCCGTCCATGGAAAATTCCTCCCAAAAAATCAGTTGTTGAACATGCGTACGTTGCCGGGCTGGTAGCCGGAGCCCGGCGTCAGGAAGCGCTGCCGCTGCACACGACCCTGTTCGGCGGCAGCCGTTCGTTCCGCTTCGCTTAATGCAATCGCCCGGCCATTGGCAGCGACCACAGCCGTGAGATCGGAAAGTTGCTGGGCCTGGAGGGCAAGGAGCTGGTTGCCCGCCTGGGCTGTCTGAAGGGCACCTGTGGCGCCCTGGCTCTGCCCGATCAGCGCGGACATCTGGGCGCGGTTGGTCTCGATATTGCCGACGACACCGGCCTGAATGCGAAGTGCGTCCTGGAGACCGCCGACCGTGTTCTGCCAGCGGCTGCGCGCACCAGCGACAAGTTGCTGTTCGCTCGCGCTCAGATCGATGTTGCCATAGTGCTGCTGGAACAGCTGATCGATCTGCTGGACGTCGAAGGCGATGTTTTGAGCCTCTTGCAGAAGCTGCTGTGTCCTCTGCACGGACTGCTGGAGCTGCTGCAGGGCCGAATAGGGAAGACTGGCCAGATTGCGGGCCTGGTTGATCAGCATCTGCGCTTCGTTCTGAAGCTGGACGATCTGGTTGTTGATCTGCTCCAGCGTTCGCGCCGCCGTAAGTACATTCTGGGCATAGTTCGACGGATCGAACACGACCCGCCAGGCATAGGCCGGCGGAGCCAGCGCGACGGAGCCCAATGCGGGAATGGTAAGGAGCGCGGCGGCCGCAACAACTGCGCGGGATCGGCGGAACGTCATGAAGAGGTCTCCAGGTTGGTGAGGTCGGGGATGAGATCGGCCGCCCAGGGAAGACCGCGGTGGCGCAGCCAGGCGTCGAGGAAACCTCCACGGCCGTGGTCCGCGAGGATTCCACTGATCGCGGTCTGATCGGTCTTCGAGGAGGTCGCGCAAAGGGCCAGCGCGACTTCGGACAGGCCCAGTTCAAAGAGCCGGTTGCCGCGCCGGGACTGGCAGTAATAATCGCGCTTGGGTGTCGCCCGTGCGAGGATCTCGATCTGGCGGTCGTTGAGACCGAAGCGGCGATAGATGCCGGCAATCTGCGGCTCGATCGCACGCTCGTTCGGTAGAAGCAACCGCGTCGGGCAACTCTCGATGATCGCCGGTGCGATGGCCGATCCATCGATATCGGACAGCGACTGTGTGGCGAAGACGACGGAGGCGTTCTTCTTGCGAAGCGTCTTCAGCCATTCCCGGAGTTGGCCCGCAAATCCCTCGTCGTCGAGCGCCAGCCAGCCTTCATCGATGATGATCAGGGTCGGCGATCCGTCGAGCCGGTCCTCGATCCGGTGGAACAGATAGGCGAGCACGGCAGGTGCCGCACCCGTGCCGATCAGCCCCTCGGTCTCGAAGGCTTGGACGTCGCTTGACCCCAGGTGCTCGTATTCCGCATCGAGCAGGCGGCCATGGGCCCCGCCGATGCAGTAGGGTCGCAGAGCCTGTTTGAGATCGTTGGACTGGAGCAGCACGGAAAGTCCGGTGAGCGTTCGCTCTTCTACCGGCGCAGAGGCAAGCGACGTCAGCGCCGTCCAGACATGCTCCTTGACGTCCGGGTTGACGGAGACGTCTTCGCGCATGAGGATGGCAGCGATCCAGTCGGCGGACCAGGAGCGCTCAGTGGCGGCCTCGATCCGGGCAAGAGGCTGCAGCGACACGCTGCTGCCTTCGGTGAGGCCGCCGCCGAGATCGTGCCAGTCACCGCCCATGGCGAGGCACGCTGCACGGATCGATCCCCCGAAATCGAAGGCGAACACCCTGGAGTTCCGGTACCTTCGGAACTGCAGCGCCATCAACGCCAAAAGGACGGACTTGCCCGCCCCTGTCGGGCCGACGACCAGCGTATGGCCGACATCGCCGACATGAAGGGAAAACCGGAACGGGGTCGAGCCTTCCGTCTTGCCATAGAGCAAGGGAGGAGACGAAAGATGCTCGTCCCGCCCCGGCCCCGCCCACACCGCACTTGAGGGGATCATGTGGGCGAGATTGAGAGTCGAGATTGGCGGCTGGCGGACATTGGCATAGACATGGCCTGGCAAGCTGCCCAGCCAGGCATCGACCGCGTTGATCGTCTCCGGCATTGCCGTGAAATCGCGGCCCTGGATGACTTTTTCCACGAGCCGTAGCTTCTCGTCGGCCACCTTGCTGTCCGTATCCCAGACCGTGACGGTTGCCGTGACATAAGCGATGCCGGCATGGTCTGCGCCGAGTTCCTGAAGTGCCAGATCGGCATCTGCCGCCTTGTTCGCGGCATCGGTGTCAACGAGTGCCGATTGCTCGTTGGTCATCACCTCCTTCAGGATCGCAGCTAAGGATTTGCGTTTGGCGAACCACTGGCGGCGGATCCGGGTGAGAAGCTTGGTCGCATCCGTCTTGTCCATGAGGATCGCCCGTGTCGACCAGCGATAGGGAAAGGCCAGCCGGTTGAGGTCGTCGAGCAGGCCCGGCGTCGTCACGGACGGGAATCCTGTAATGGTGAGGACCCGCAGATGCCTGTCTCCGAGCCGTGGCTCCAGGCCGCCGGCAAGCGGCTGATCCGCAAGCAACGCATCGAGATAGACCGGCGTCTCCGGCACGCGGACCTGATGCCTGTTGGTAGAGACCGTCGAATGCAGATAGCTCAGCGTCCTGGCGTCATCGAGCCAGAGACATTCGGGCATGAAGGCCTCAATCAACTGGAGGATCCGGTCGGTGCGGTCGATGAAACCGGTCAGCACCTCGTGTGGATTGAGGCCTTTGGTCTCCCGGCCCTCGAACAGCCAGCGTTCCGCGCGGGCGGCTTCTTCGTCCGGCGGCAGATAGGTGAAGGTCAGAAAATAGCTCGACTCGAAATGCGCACCGGCTTCTTCGAAGCTTGCCTTGCGCTCCGCATCGACCAGCGCAGAAGCCGGATCCGGAAAGCTGCTGTCTGGGTATTTATTGGCAGCATGACGCTGCGCCTCGACGAAGATCGCCCATCCGGACCCAAGCCGGCGAAAGGCATTGTTGAGACGGCCGGTGACGACGACGAGTTCAGCCGGAACGGCACTGTCGAGATCCGGGCCACGGAACCGGGCCGTGCGTTGGAAGCTGCCATCCTTGTTGAGCACCACGCCCTTCTCAACCAGGGCAGCCCAGGGCAGATAATCGGCAAGGCGGCTGTTGCGCGTGCGGTATTCGGCAAGGTTCATCATCGACCGGTCCCCGCTCAAACAGCCAGATGCGCTGGAAAGCGCAGATGCCGGCGTCCAACTTCAGCGAAGAGCGGATCGCGCTTTGCGGCCCAGACCGCGGCCAGATGCCCGATGAGCCAGATGACAAGCCCGACCAGCCAGAGACGCAGGCCGAGACCGACGGCGCCAGCCAAAGTGCCGTTCAGGATCGCAATGGCGCGGGGAGCTCCACCAAGCAGGATCGGTTCGCTCAGGGACCGATGAACCGCGACGGTGAAACCCGGCACCACATCTTGCTGTTCGAATGTCTTCACCATCAGACGAGCGCCCCGCCGCCGAAAGAGAAGAAGGACAAGAAGAAGGAACTGGCGGCGAAGGCGATCGACAGGCCGAAGACGATCTGGATCAAGCGCCGAAACCCGCCGGACGTATCGCCGAAGGCCAGAGACAGTCCCGTCACGATGATGATGATCACCGCGACGATCTTGGCGACAGGGCCTTCGATGGATTCCAGGATCGACTGAAGCGGCGCCTCCCAGGGCATGGAGGATCCAGCAGCGTGTGCTGTTGGAACGGCCAGCAGACTAACGTGAGTGATGGCTACGGCCGTCGCGATATGACGTCGTACACGAAAGATGGTTCGGATCATGAAGGATCTCCTGAATGGGTGGGGGCAGGAACGGCGGGGGAAACGCGGTAGTCGCCGTCTGGACCGAGACCCACGACACGGGCAAGTTCCACGAGCCGCCGCTGGGACCCACGTCCGGCAAGGACGGCGATGAGGTCAATCGTTTCCGCGATCAGGGCGCGTGGGACAGTGACGACGGCTTCCTGAATGAGCTGTTCGAGCCGGCGCAGGGCACCAATGGCGGAACCGGCATGGATCGTGCCGATGCCGCCGGGATGGCCCGTTCCCCAGGCCTTGAGGAGGTCAAGAGCTTCCGGTCCGCGCACCTCACCGATCGGGATGCGATCGGGGCGCAGACGCAAGGAAGAGCGGACGAGGTCGGACAGGGAGGCGACGCCTTCCCCGGTGCGCATGGCGACGAGGTTGGGCGCGGCGCATTGCAGCTCGCGGGTGTCCTCGATGAGGATGACACGGTCGGAGCTCCTGGCAACTTCCGCAAGCAGGGCGTTGGTCAGCGTGGTCTTGCCGGTGCTCGTACCACCGGCGACAAGAATGTTAGCGCGTGCCGCGACGCCCGAGCGGAGTGTCTCGGCCTGTGCTGGTGTCATGATCCCGGCGGCAACGTAATCCTCGAGGGTAAAAACGGCGACGGCAGGCTTGCGGATGGCGAAGGTCGGTGCGGCAACGACAGGAGGAAGAAGGCCTTCGAACCGGTCTCCCGACTCGGGAAGCTCGGCCGAGACGCGCGGCGCACCACCATGAACCTCCACACCGACATGGTGCGCGACCAGGCGAATAATGCGTTCGCCGTCGGCTGGCGATAGGCGTTCACGCGCGTCAGACAAGCCTTCGGAGAGGCGGTCAATCCAGAGGCGCCCGTCCGGGTTCAGCATCACCTCGATGACGGCAGGATCTTCCAGAAGACGGGCGATCGCCGGCCCGAGCGCGGTGCGGAGCATCCGCGCGCTGCGTGCCTGGCCTTCCGGTTCTTGATGTGATGGTGCCATGGGATCCCCGTTGATGCCAGGGACGACACGCACGCTCCCGGACGGGGATGATTAAAAGGACCTGATTTTGGAGGGATTCAATAGCTTTTTGGCAGCGGAGTAGCGTGTCCGTCCGGTGAAGCCGGTCTTCATGGCGGCGACGCGCTCTGTTACGCTGCTTTTGCAGCGTAACACCAAGGCATGAGTTCGTTGATGCGATTGATCTTGTGGTCGGCGATTTGTGCCAGAACC
>NZ_JBSWYH010000059.1:0-13364 GCF_056161025.1 Roseibium sp. AWQ4_254 | reverse complement strand
ACGCCGTGAAAAGCCAGCTCGCAATCATGTTCGAAGACCGCTTCCTAATGGCGTAATCAAAGCGCCAGGGCACAGAATTCCGGACAGTCTCTGTGGCATCCGGTCTCCTCAGCGGTGTGGTTCATGCAAAACCACTGTTGAGACCTGCGACCGGTTATGGCCACCCGCTGCGCTATGTGAGGGCTGCGCTGGCGGCCATAACCAATCTGCAGCCCATATTCCCGACGTGCTATGGAACGGAAATGACCTCCCATGCCGTATTGGCCTGGTGTCAGGATACCGGCATCGAATGGCATTACATCGCGCCGGGAAAACCAATGCAAAATGCCTTCGTGGAAAGCTTCAACGGCAGGCTTCGGGACGAGTGTTTGAATGAAACCCTTTTTTCCAACCTGACAGAAGCGAGAACAATCATCGAGAATTGGAGGAAGGACTACAATACAACAAGGCCACACACGTCCTTGGGTGGGATCGCCCCGGCCGATTATGCAAGAAAACTCATCACAAGCCGGCCTGCTTCGCTTGAGCTGCGCAATGGCTCCGCTCAGCAGGCCTTGACCACAAGCCAAACATCAGAAACAACGTGAACGGATCCTACGCTTGAACGGCCCGGATCAGAGGGCTGGGTCAAACGGAACAAATCGTTCCCTTGCACCGCTCCAGACTAAGAAGCATTCAGGGCTGGGCCACAGACGGGAGAGTTCTTGAGCTATACTGTCCTAATTGCAGGCGAACTTCCCAACGGCAGCCGCAGCCTCGGTTCACGCTGCTTGCTAGAGCTAAACGAAACGCGGTGATGCAGCCGTGGGCAGAAGAGACAGTTTTCAACCGCTTGGTTACGGGAAATGAAGCTTTATCCAAATGTTGTTGACTATGCGACAATCAGCATAGGTGAATTCCATTCAACAGGGTTTAAATGCTGTTATCATCTCCATCGATTTTCCCATTCTAGTTGTGCATCAAATGGAAACGCTATCTGACACTTACAACAAAATCACTCTTCATATTGGCGCACACCGAACAGGTTCGTCTTCACTCCAAGCTGCGTTGCATATCGCCGAACGCGAATTGGCAGCAGCCGGGCTTGATGTAATCAAACCGCAAGTTGCCGGATTTAGAAAATCTGCGGATCATAGACGAGCCCTATCTCGGTTTCTCGAAGCACATCATAGTGTAAAAAGAAAAGGGTTTCCCGGAAACGTTGTTGCAGCTTCTAGTTTACGAAAGCACGCGCGCGACTATCTAGCATGCGCTCCAAGACAGAACGTGGAATTGCTTTGGTCGGACGAGAATATCCTTGGAAAAGCAATTTCATCTGACGCACCCGGCGTGCTTTATCCCGATGCAGTTGAAAATCTGCGAGGCTTCAAAAGAATTGCGGGAGAAAATGTGTCGAGAGTGGTTATGTCAATTAGGTCCTATCCCGAGTTTTTGATATCATATGAAATTATGCAACAGGTTTACGGTGGAGGTGGGATCGGATTGAGTCAATTGCAGACTTGGGCTGGCAGGAACTTTCAAGGTTGGGGCCATCTCGCAAGAGCGTTACCCGATGTTTTCAACAATGCTTCAATCGAAATATGGCCATTTTCTAGCTTCCACATTTCTGACGTCTTTAATAATCTTACCTCCCGAAATCTCTCTGGGGGTCATTTAGCTGAATTGAGAAATGTTGTGAATGCATCCGCGACAAAGGAAGCCCTTAGCGCGGTGAAGGATAAAAAAATTACTTGCAAACTCGAAAAAAGTGACATCGACAAAATAATAGATAAGTACAAAGACGGTAAAAAATTTGATGAACGCGATTTTTTCTCATCAGATTTCTTAAAATACCTTAATCAATCCTACGAAGTTGATTCTCAGGAAATTGTAAGAACAGTCAACAAATAAAAAAATCCTGAAAATAGCATCTTTTAGTTGAACAACTAGCAAGTTTTTTAATGAGTCTACCCTCAGACCTTGACAGGTTTCATTTTTTAAGTGAGCAGGGAATAGAACTCGTTTCTGCCATGGTGACCTCAGATTTGGTCGAAATAGGAGAAGCAGTCTCGGACAGGCGGTCCGTTGGACCTTCCAATCACAACTAAAGCAGGCCGAAAAACGATGCTTAACGGCTCGAATATCCTTGTTACTGGTGGCACAGGTTCATTTGGACATGAATTCGTCCGCATGACACTTCAGCGTTTCGATCCCCAAAGAATAATTATTTTTTCGCGGGATGAGATGAAGCAATGGGAGATGGCCAAGCTCTTCCAAGACGAGAGCCGAGTGAGGTTCTTCATTGGTGACGTAAGAGACCGTGACCGCCTCTACCGTGCCATGAACCGTGTCGACTTCGTCGTTCACGCTGCTGCCAGCAAAATTGTCCCTACCGCGGAATACAATCCGTTTGAGTGTGTTAAGACCAACATTAATGGAGCCATGAACGTCATTGACGCCGCTATCGATAACGGTGTCAAACGTGTTGTCGCGTTGTCGACCGACAAAGCATCCAGCCCTGTCAACCTATACGGGGCGACGAAGCTGGCGTCCGACAAGCTTTTTGTCGCAGGAAACTCCTATGCAGGCGGAGAGGGTACGCGGTTTTCCGTTGTCCGATATGGCAATGTTATGGGGTCACGTGGATCTGTCATTCCTTTCTTCATGTCGATCAGTGACAAAGGTGTTCTTCCGATCACCGATGAGCGCATGACTCGCTTTATGATAACTCTCGATCAAGGAGTCGAACTCGTCTGGCACGCCTTTGACGATATGGTTGGAGGTGAAATATATGTGAAAAAGATCCCGTCAATGAAGGTTACGGAAATAGCACAGGTGGTTGCGCCGCATGCGAAGCTGAAAATTGTCGGAATTCGACCTGGTGAGAAACTACATGAGCAGATGGTCGGTTCGGAAGATGCGCATTATACCTATGAATATGAGGAGTATTTTAAAATTCTACCCAGTATTCATAAGTGGGACACTACCTCGGAGAGGATCAAGAATGGCGTCAAAGTTGCTGAGAATTTCCTCTATGCAAGCGACAACAACCCGGAATGGATGACACCAGATCAACTGCAGGACTGGATTAATCGAAACCGGTCGAAGATCGGTAGGCTCTGATGATTCCATATGGCAGACAGTGGATAGATGACGACGACATTGATGCCGTCGTGTCCATCTTGAAGTCAGAGTTTCTGACACAGGGGCCTGCCGTCCAGTGTTTCGAATCTGCGGTTGCTCGAAAGGTCGGTTCCAAGTCTGCAGTGGCCGCCAACTCAGCAACGTCTGCCCTGCACCTCGCCGTGCTAGCCTTAGATGTCGGCCCTGGTGATACCGTGTGGACATCTCCGATTACCTTCGTCGCCTCGGCCAACTGTGCCCGCTATTGCGGTGCAAGCGTCGATTTCGTCGATATCGAGGAAGGTACATTCAACATGTCAACCGCTGCTTTAGAGAAAAAGCTCGGCGAGGCAGAGGCGCGTGGTTGCCTTCCTAAGGTGATCATCCCAGTTCACATGTGTGGGCAATCGCCTGACATGGAACGGATATCATGCCTTGCCAAGCGCTACGGCATCAAGATCATCGAGGATGCAAGTCATGCCATAGGCGCCTATTACCTGAATGAACGTGTCGGCAATTGCACATTTTCCGACATAACAGTCTTCAGCTTCCATCCGGTAAAGATAATTACCTCCGGTGAGGGCGGCATGGCTGTCACAAATGATAGCGAATTGGCGGCAAGAATGGAGGAATTGCGCAGTCACGGCGTTACCCGGGACGCCGGGAAAATGACAAAGCCTTCCGAAGGCCCTTGGTATTATCAGCAACTTGAACTGGGTTATAACTATCGGATGACCGAGTTGCAGGCGGCCCTGGGACTCAGTCAGCTACACAAGCTGGATGTTTTTGTATCTCGCCGTCACGAACTTGCAAAGAACTACGATACCCTGCTGCAAGGCTTGTCCATCAAAACGCAAGTTCAAACTGATGACACTTATTCCGCATTCCATCTTTATGTTATCCGCCTCCAAGCAGCGTCGGCCGCTTCCCACAGAGCAGTTTTCGAAAAGATCCGTAGCAAGGGAATCGGTATTAATCTGCACTACATTCCCGTTCATCTGCAGCCCTACTATGAAAGACTGGGCTTCAAGGAAGGTGATTTTCCTGAAGCCGAACGGTACTATCGGCAAGCAATTACCTTGCCCTTGTTCCCCCAAATGAGCGAACTTGACCAGTGTGAAATCGTGAAGGTTTTGAAAGACGCCTGCGATGATTGCGGCGTCTGATTTTATGGCTACGCGCAAGACGAGCGGAAGCCGCAGAACATCAAGCAAACTTGTTCTCGGAACCGCACAGCTCGGACTGGCCTACGGCATCGCTCGTGAACACTCACCCGACCGTAACGAAAGCATCGAAATCATAAAGAAAGCCGTGGCCGGCGGGGTTCGCTTTCTCGACACAGCAAATGCTTATGGCTGCAGCGAGGACATCATTGGTGAAGCACTTGCTGGCTGCAACCACAATAACTGTAGGGTGGTTACTAAACTCAGTCCCTTATGCGGTGTGGACGAAGACGTCAACGAACCAGCAGTGAAGTCCCTGGTCGAAGAAGGCCTTCATCAGTCGATGCGGGCGCTTCGCCAACCCGCTCTGGATACGGTTCTCTTACACCGAGCAGCGCATATTCACATGTGGAATGGTGTAGTCTTCGATGTACTGCAGAAGTGGAAAGCCTCGGGGCTCATTAGTTCGATCGGCGCATCTGTCCAATCGAACGAGGAACTGGCAAGCGTTCTGGAAATCAACCAAGTTTCGCACATTCAAATGCCATACAATATACTTGATCACCGATGGGATGCGGCGGTCGAGCAAATCAAGGCTGCGAAGCAGAACCGGGATCTTACCATTCACATCAGAAGTATCTTTCTACAAGGTCTTATGATGACCAACCAGCTTTCCCTCTGGCGGCAAGCGCAAGTGCATGATCCCACGCCGATCCTAGACTGGCTCAAATCACTTTGCCAGACCCACTCGCGACCCGATGTGGCCAGCCTCTGTATCTCTTGGGCGCTTGGGCTTGATTGGGTGAATGGAATTATCATCGGATGTGACAATCTCAGTCAACTCAGTCAGAATCTACAACAATTTGAAGAAGAAGCACTCTCGCAGGAACAAGTCGATCAGATCCATTCTACCAGGCCTGTTTTGGCTGAACAAACACTGAATCCCGCATTTTGGCTCAATCGAGTGTGATCAAAAGCACTCTCTGCGATTGCTCAAAATTACAGGTTCTGTGCAATCAGGAACATGTTCCCGGAGAGCATTTTCACGTCGATATTGCCCTTGATCGAAGTCGCCGCCTGGATCTGGCAAATTTTCTTCGTGACGTCGTGTTTCTGCATGTTCGGGAACTTATGGCCAAGCCTCGTCTTTGATTTTGTCCAAATGGTTGCCTTCAGAGCCTCTTTTGCGCGCTTAATTCCCTGCTTCAATATGATCCTGTTCCAATCATTGGATTCGATCGGCCTATCAGCAAGAAGATCTTCCCAGCACTCGATTATTGCGTCTGCAGCAAACGTTCCGCCTTCAAACAAGACCCGCTCTGCAACGAGATCTCGGTCAGCAGAGTTATCTCGATAATCATTTGAGGATCTTTTTGTCCTCAGCTCTCGCAGCGCATTCGTGAGTTGCTCTCTGGTCGAAATTCTCATTCCAAGTGAGTTTGGTATTTCTCTTGAGTATCTCTGCTCGACCGGCTTATAGGTCAACACTGGAATTCCTGATACAGTGGCTTCCATTGCGGTCGTGCAGCCATTTTGCATTATTGCGATGGCATTGTGGACCCAAGGAGTAATAGAACCGGAACGGGTAATCTTGATGTTTTCATACCTCGGATCGACCATCGCCCTCCAGCTCTCAGGCTGCTCGACGGGATGGGGACGCACTACTATATCAATATCTGGAAATTCTTCTGCCAAGTGCTCTATTGCCTTGATAAACTCATACATCACGATCACTGTTTCGGCGGCTCTGTAGTACCGATTTTTTTCGTGATTGGGATCACGGTCAAAGTAGCCAGCGTTCCTCTCGAAGCGGATTAGGTCCCAGAAATTTCTGTAGTTGTTTAACACGCCAAAATTCGAGGAAACTAGTAGGTAGGGCCTGTTGGGCATGTCGGCCGGCTTTACAGAATAGTCCTTCCCCTCCGGACGCCAAAAATCAACTCTGGGCGATCCGGTCATGTACATCAAATGTTGATGCTTAGGAAAGGTTTTCTTCAGCTGGTTGTAATCCTGTGGACCCCAGCAAAAAACAGCATCGGCAAGGTTCAGCATTTCTTCGGAATAGCGCTGGTCGACGAAGCGCCCATAACTCGCATCGACCAGACCACCTTCTTCATCGATACTAGTGATCAAAAAACCTGCGCCCTTAAGCTTGCTGTGCAGTTCTTTTTTCCGCTTACTTGGGGTTAAACTCTTTGTGTGGTATATGCCGGGGACCAGATCATGCCGCCTCCTGAGCTGATCGATTGCGCGTTCCTCGCCAATCAATACTCTGTGACCACGTGCGGCGGCCTTCACGGCAAGGAGGAGCTTGCTATCCAGTTCCCGGGCAGCGACTTCGAGATTGATGTAAATATTCATTGCAATTGCGGTTCTCTGCCAATCAAAGCCCAATAATCCTGAAATGGAAGCATCCGGCCTTGTACCAGATTAAATGTACCTAATCGTGGTTCCGAACTCGGCGTAACCAAATTCCTGCTTCGACGCCAGTGGCACGCGGCCACAGGTCCAATGCCATATTTTTACCGGATCGTAACTCACTTTGCCACGGCCTAGTCCTCAGTCCTGATCGAGATGACTCCACTCCAACGGTGTGCCTCTTGAAATGTTTTCACGCGCCACCTTGCCCATCACACTATCAATATGCTTCGGTTTAAGCCCTTGGCCGGGCCGAATGCAGCGCACATTCTCAGAGGTTAGTTTGTCCCCTTTCTTGATGTCCTTAACAGCAAACAATGAGCGCCGGAACTGGATATTTTTCACTTCGCTCAATTTTTGACTGTAGCCGGGTCGTCCGATTGCTTTGTGCGCAGTTGCGGTGTCCTTCACGAGCGTTTCCAGTTCATGAGGCTCAAGTGAAAAGGTGGAGTCGACGCCACCGTCTTTTCGTGAAAGAGTGAAGTGCTTTTCGATGACACAGGCTCCCATCGCTACAGCCGCAACGGACACTGCGGTGCCAAGCGAATGGTCGGACAGTCCGGTAATACATCCGAAGCTCTTCCGCAAGTCCGCAACCGTCGCAACATTGCAATCCTCGAACGGGGTCGGATAACCCGAGACACAGTGCAAGAGTACTATGTCGTGACATCCTGCCGATTTTGCAGTCTCTACGGCTTCGCTAATTTCGTTCTCGTCTGCCATACCCGTGGACATAATCATCGGTTTTCCAGTCGAAGCCACCCGCCGGATAAGAGGCAGATCGACAAGTTCGAAAGACGCAATCTTGAAGGCAGGCGCCTCCAAAGTTTCAAGAAAATCGACAGCAGTCTCATCGAACGGCGTCGAAAACATCAGAATACCTAGTTCTTTCGCACGGCGAAACAGAGCAGCGTGCCATTCCCAGGGTGTAGCAGCCTCCTGGTAAAGCTCATAAAGTTGCCGACCACTCCAAAGTCCTCCATCGATCATAAATTCGGGGCGATCGCAGTTTATTGTCATGGTGTCAGCAGTGTAGGTCTGCAGCTTGATAGCGTGAGCGCCTGCGTTATGTGCGGCGTCTATAATCTGAAGTGCTCTTGCAACATCACCCTTATGGTTTCCGGAGAGCTCTGCGATGATGAAGGGGGGATGACCGTCACCAATGAACGTATTACCAATTTTTATCTTTTGATCCGCCATGTTACGCACCTAAATTACCTTCTTTTACGCACTTCTAGGACAACTTTTGCAGTAAGATACTCACCATCGAACGCTGCATCAGTAAAGTCTAGGCGCAGTTTTCCTGTCTCCAAAAAGGCGTTTGGATACCCCTCTGCATCAAGCATTCTGATGATGTCATAGGCTTCCCGCAATGATTGGGCGTTTTCCAGCGAGCCATTTTCCGGCTTCTGTCTCTTGAATTTGACGGGTCGTCCTTGTTGCGGCTCCGGAACCGGATTGGTCGCGACAATCTGCGCTATCATTTTAGCTGTGATGGGCACAAGACGATCAAAGATCTCCCGAGCACTGCCCTCAAGTGAAAGAGGCGATTTCAGGTAGACTGGGCCTGCATCCAATTCGTCGACGCACTTCACAGCAGAAACCATTGTCTCCTCATGCCCGCGCAGAATCAAATTTTGCAGCGGACTGCCTCCCCGCCCATACGGCAGGTCTGTCATATGAAAAATTACGCAGTTGAAAGAGTCATAGATTCCTTTCGGGATCCAGGTCGACCAGTGCAGGACAAAAACGAATTTCGGCATGATCCTTTCAAGTGTCTCGAATGTGAAATCGTTGCTGCTACCCAAAAAAACGGTTCTTAGACGTAGTTCATCTGGAAGCAGTTCATATGTGGTTCGGCCCCATTCTTGAGAAGATACGACGACAAATCTAACAGACTCTTGTTCCATCATTGGGTTACACCGCCAATATGCGATCAGACTGAGAAAAGACATGTATCTGCCGGCTTGCGTCGACGGCTTCCTGAAAAGCACCCGTTTTTCGAAAGGCTCTTAGTGAAGCCATGTTGCTGGTCTTCACTTCCCCCGTCACGCGAGCAATTGAGGACATTTCGCGGATCTTCGCCAACATTTTCGTTAGTAAAGCAGACCCGTAACCACGACCGCGCGCCAAATTGTCTACACTGAAATCGATCAAGTGCGCACCGTTATCCGGTTCAAGACGAACCTGACCGATCGGGAGGCCGGACCTCGTCATCAGAATCCACATGTGACAAGAGGGATCGGCTAGCTTTTTGTCGAACCAATCGGAATGCTCCTGCCAGATTACCGGTGCGCTGTTAAAAGCGTTTGTTCGAACGGATGGGTCGTTTATCCAGTGAAAATAAATCTGCCGGTGATCCATGGTTGCAGGCTTAAGCATCAATTCGTCCACGCTGGACGGCATCAAACATTCTGCAACTCTCTCAGCGCCGTATGCATCCGTAAGGGTCCGTGATCTACGAAAAATGGAATAGTTTTTTTCTCGGTTGGACACAGCTTGAAGCACTGTCTGGCGGAGGGAGGAATCGCTTACTGAGCGCCAATCGCCGGCATAATATATGAGATCAGCATCAATCAGTTCCTTCGTGACCGGCAGCTGATTGTCGGCGATGGCTGTGACCACTGCAGGTAACCCAAGTGCGCATCGTTCCCAGGTAGACGTTCCTCCCGCGCCGAGTACCAAATCCGATTCCACCATCAGGTCAGCAAGGCTCTTCAATCCCTCATAAATCTTAGTTCCGGGGCGATGTGCGCACAGGCTCTCTATTCGGTCGCGATTCCGGTTCCGAACACCGATTACGACATGAACCTCCAAGTCCAGAAAAGGTTCTTGGGCAAGGATGCGAACTGCACGACAGGTTTCGTTGGTAGAGTCGGAACCACCGTAGAACACCATCACGCTTCGAATCGGCGCGTCATATGATCGTTCAAGTAGTGCCTTTCTGTAGTCCTTTTGCAGCAGGGCAAACCACGGACCGCTGAGCCTTATGCATTCTTGCGGTACCAAGCCCGCGTAACGTTCTGCCCCCGATGCGAAGAAATTTTGGTCCAGAAGCAGATCACAGTCATGCTTCCTATCAGCGAGATCGTCGATTACCGCAATCTTTCTTGCATACCCTCGCATGATCCCTTCCCATCGATGATCGAGCGCGTAATGATCCACAACAAGCCAATCTACCATTCCTCCTATAGCCTGGAGAGACTGATGTGCATCCACTTCAGCAGAAATGCCCAACCAATCACTGTACGAACTCGGCTTTTCGGAACAAGATCCCGCAGGCATTGCTGGCGACACAAGAGCCTTAACGGAGAATCCTATCGCACGAACCTCCTCGCATATATGGCCTTCATGCTGACGCATAACGAATATGCACTCTGCACCAAGATCTGTCAGACGGTCCGCCAACGTCAAACAACGAATAGCATGCCCCATGCCTATCCGCGACGAAGCATCCACGCGGAAGACTATTTTCATCCGACAAGCTCACGTCCGAGCATGAAGGCTTCTGCAGCTTCAAATCCGGCAGCTCCCCCCCTCCATCGCGCATGATGTTCAGCAGCCTTGATCGATCTTGAGTGCGGCCACGGACGCATTTCCATTCCATATGCCTCAAGTGCAGCAAGTTTTTTCGAAAGCGTCTTGCCGATATCGACAAAGGTCGTAGGCATAAAGGCCTGTGCACCGTTGGGCGTTTGCCATTCCGTACTAGAGGCAACCTCGAAAAAGTAAATCTGCCTAGTGCAATGCCCTGGCTGCGGTCGGCAAGCTGTAATGATGGCTTGGTGCGCGATCCGGTGGTCCACATTAACGTCGCCTGCGTGATGGGTGTAAATCGTGTCGGGTCTGAACTCGGCGATAACTTTTTCGAGCGTTTGAATAACCTCGATCAATGGAACCGTATCCATCCTGTTGTCCGGAAAGTCAAAAAACATTGGAGCTCTTGCGCCCAGAAGGTGACACGCCACCTCAGCTGCCTCTCGGCGCTCGGTCAATTTCGACGCATTTATCTCGTCAACATTGTGTCTTGCACCAACACCATCCGCAAGAAACAGCACTGTCACAGCGGCGCCGGCGTCCGTCAGCCGCGCTATGGTGCCCCCGCATCCTAATACCTCATCATCCGGATGTGCCGCTACTACCAAAACATTGTTTTGCGAAAAACTCATTCTTAATTAAGCCTTCTAAATCCCTCGTGACACACCGGTCCCTCCAGAAGTTTGTCAATCGAACGGCCGTCTTCGCACTCTCGAATAGTGGCGAATATTGAGTCGAGGTGTTGGAAATATTCGTCAACGACTGGTTGGGAATGCTCGGTGCACGCATATACGGCATGTGCGGCCAAGAAGCCCCGTTTTAGCATTTCCTGAGTGATGTACGTCTTGTATTTGAGCCAGTCGTTCGACTTGATGCTAAAGCTGCACAGGGCCGACAAGCCGCTTACAGTCAACTCAAGACCATGTTTCTTCGCAAGCTTCATCCACTGATCGCCGATGTCCCGCCCGATTTCAGTAATGACTTCCCAAGAACGGGTGGTTTCCATTACCTCAAGCGTCTTAAGGGCCGCAGTCGGGCCAATTCTCTCCGTCCAAAACGTGCTGCTGATAAATGTGCTTTGCGCAGCCTCCATCACTTCTCGACGCCCGATGGCTGCGGCAATGGCATAGCCGTTGCCAAGCGCCTTGCCAAACATAGCTATGTCAGGTTCAACACCGTACTTTTTGTGCAGACCACCGAATGTCTCCCGGAAACCCGAGGTGCATTCATCGAACACGAGGACGATGCCGCACTTAGTGGCCAGTTCCCGAACCTCCTGTAAGAATCCCTCTTTAGGTCCCTCATTTCGCGACACTTCCATTTTGATGACACCTATATCGTGTTCATCAACCAGCGCTTTCAGTCCCGCGAAATCATTGTACTGAAAAGTGAAGATGCTACCTCTGAGCGCCCTCGGAACACCATTCGGCTCCAGTCCAGGCAGAAGGTGACCGTCAAGTCTCTTTTCGTTTCCAAGATTTGCCGCCAAATACCAATCGTGCCAACCGTGATAGCCGCATATCGCTACCTTGTCGCGGCCCGACGCGGCCCGAGCGATCCGAATGGCAATCGCGTTCGCTTCTCCACCTGAGCGGGTAAACCGAACCATGTCAGACCAAGGATGGAGTTCGACCAATCGCTCTGCCAGCCAGACTTCTTCAGGACAGTTTAAAGTGGACATGTTACCGGTCCGGACAGTTTCCATCACCGCGGCATCAACTTCGAGGTTTCCATATCCGAGCGTATTCGTGCCGATACCCATGATCGACATATCTATGTATTCGCGGTCATCTAGATCCCACAGACGGCAGCCTTTAGCTTTGCTGAAATAGGCTGGCCACTGTCCGGGCAAGAACATTTCTGCACGCTTTGAAAGAAGCATATTTCCGCCCGTGATCACCCGCTTCGCCCTACGCCAGAGTTTTTGTCCTTCCCCCATTTTTGCTCCTTCGTTACGCACATGTTGACTATTCAAGCTAAAAAGCCCGGGGTTTACGTCTTTCAGCTTCAGGACGTCGCACCATCCGAAATGAAAATTCTTCGGAAAACTTTCGAAAATTCTTGATATCAACTCATAATCTTCAGGTTCATCCAAGGTCCAGCGTTCCGACGAAAAATCGTCATGTGCCGATAGGTTATTTCTGAAAAAGCCCGGTCCTTGCCGGAGGTAGGTTGTAACGTGCTCGCGTTCAAAATCTTGCGCCACGTGTCGCCACGCTGTTTCGAGAGCTGTGAATTGAAATACTTCCACATCAAGTCCGTCGGGGAATGTCGGCGGATTGACATTACTCGTATAGTCGTTGTTTTGAGTTTGATGAAGTGTGACAACTTGGTCGACTATATCGGCATCGACCAGGGGACAATCCCCGGTAATTCGCACGACGGTGTCCGCACCATGTTCGCGCGCCGCCTGATAGTAGCGATCAAGAACATCTAATTCCGCACCACGATAGACAGAGATCCCCAACCCTTCGACATGTGCGGCGAGGTCATGGTTTTCGGCCGATGTCGACGTCGCCAGTACGATCTTGTTGACGGATTTTGCGAGTTTCAAGCGTTCGATAAGAAGCTCGATCATCGGCCTTCCAAGTACCGGAAGCATTACTTTTTTTGGAAGTCGCTTAGACCCCATGCGTGCTTGAATAATGGCGACTGTAGTCAATTCTTGATGTCCAGATAAACTAGGTGTTTCTGCGATGCAGTTGGCCATTTGTGGAGCCTAATCACGGTTGTATCTACGACGTATCTTTTCAAGCAAGCAGATTTTTTCAATCAAGTTGCAAAAAGAAAATGGTAAACATGAGTCGGATTGCTGCATCGGATGCGTAGCCCAAGGTCGGCGGATAAAGTACCATTGAAGGTGCCCGTTCGGTCAAGTAGGTCAGAATTGATCCTGCTGTTTCGACCATTTTGCAGCCCAGTTAAGGTGGATCTGGGTTTCATTTAAGCTGACATTTTCATAGGCTCCGTTTTGCTGGCATAGTGAACCGCACCGGGTTTGCCGGAGGCTCCAACTCCTGAGTAGGATGGAGCACGATGAGTAAAACAACAAACTAGAGCGTTTCCCGCTTACTCCGGCTCATATCCTGCGGCAGCGAAGTAGTTTCTTGCCTCTGAGGGCGTGACTGCGTCTATCGCAGACGC
>NZ_JBSWYH010000058.1:0-14477 GCF_056161025.1 Roseibium sp. AWQ4_254 | reverse complement strand
ATCAACGAACTCATGCCTTGGTGTTACGCTGCAAAAGCAGCGTAACAGAGCGCGCCGCCGCCATGAAGACCGGCTTCACCGGACGGACACTAACAGAGCGCGTCGCACCATGAAGACCGGATTCACCGGACGGACACGAAGCGAAGCCAGTTTGCGAAGATGAATGAAGTTATTGAGTCGGCGGGAGAATTTCAGGCTTATGGCAACATGCGCGTCGTCGTAGATACGGGGCCGGTGTTCTGCTTGATGTCGGTTCCGGTCAAATGGTGCAGACTTAGCAAACGATACTCTAGTGTGGTGGACTTGAAATACGCCTCATTTGTGCAGCGCGCGCCGGAGCGGATAAAATTCCAAAAACGACACTAGTGGCTGCGGGCACCGCCGATTAAAATGTCCGGGTTGGGCTTGCGCGCCAAGTCCAGCCAGAACTTGGAGAATGCATCAGCAAAGCGGGCCATTTCGTCTGGAGACGACGGTTTGGTGATATGGGCATTGGCACCGGATTTATAAGAAAGATACACACTTTCCTCCAGATCCAGTGACGTCAGAATAATCACCGGCAAATGGCCGAGACGCGGGTTCAGGCGGATCAGCTTCAGCACCTCATAGCCGTCTTTTTGCGGCATATTTACATCCAGCAGAATGATGCATTGGGCATCCTCATGCTCAGACTGCCGCTCATAGCTGAACAGACCGAAATAATCGAACAGATCATAGCCGTTTTCGAAATGCAGGAATTCGACGTCCCCGCCCACTTTCAGCGCTCTCTGGATCACCAGCGCGTCGTGCGGGTCATCGTCAACCATCATAATTTTCAACTTCTGATTCATGGTGGTTCCGGCCTAGCTTGGTCCAGCACGTCGTTTCGACAGCATGAACACCCTTCTCTTTATACATACACAAAAAACCATAAAAACAAGCGAAACCAGCAAATAGATAGACTTATTTTACAACAAATATAAATAAGAGTGATTTATGTATTAAATAACAATGTTCTTATTGATATATGATTTCGGATCAAGAAATAATTCCCTAGGATTTCAACCGGGAATTGGTCTTTTCTGTGTATTTTTTCTCCTGATGCGTTGAATAATTCCGCAGGGGAAGACTCTATTAACAAAAGCCCGATAATGAAAACTGACGAGTAAAGGTGAACTGCGTCATGTCCCAAGTTGACATTCTTTTGGTGGACGATGACAGGGAGGAAAGCTTCCTGGTGGACCGGCTGTTGCGCCGGGATGGCGCCGGGCGGTTTTCCCTGGAAACGGCGTCCTCCAGACGGGAAATGATGCAGCAGCTCGCTATGCGGCGCTATGACGCCATCCTGCTGGACCTTCATTTGAGAGACGCTGCCGGTCTTCCGCTGATCAAAACCTGCCTTAGCAGCTGTCCTGGCGTGCCGGTTGTGGTACGCACCGGCAGTTTCGCATCGGAGGCCGCCCGGGCCGCACTCCATCTCGGTGTTCAGGATTTCATCTCCAAGGACCAGCCTTCCGGCGAGTTGCTCACCCGTACCATTTTGCATGCGATCGAGCGCAAGAAGGTGGAAAACGAGACCACCAATCTTGCCTACACCGATCCTTTGACGGGCCTTGGAAACCGGCGCCTGCTTGATCAGACCTGGCAGGAGCTCCAGAAAAGCAAACGCACGCCAAACCGTTCCGTCCGGTTGCATTTTTTCGACATTAACGGCCTGAAAGCGGTGAATGATACTCAAGGCCACCATGCGGGGGATCTGTTGATCAGCACCATCGCAAACCGCTTGCGTGAGATTTTCGGATCACAGACGGCTCTCTTCCGGATTGGCGGTGATGAATTCTGCGCGGTCACTGAGGCCGCCGACACGGACCCCTCCGCCATGACGGCAGTCATCCGGGCTGAAAGCCTGCTCGACTTTCAAGTCGGTCTGCCCATTTCGGACCTTGGGGGATATCAGCCCTCTATCGCCTGCGGCCTGCAGGTGTTCCGCATCGGCGCGCTTCCAAAACTGGAAGAAGCGCTGAAGGTGGCGGATATGGATATGTATGCGGATAAGGAGCGCAAGAAGTCGGACCTGTCCGGTGATCTTCCCCGGCACACAGCCTCCTGATCCAAGCCTCCCCTTGACCCAGGGAGGGCTCCAGGTCATCAGCCTCATACCACCCTCAATAGCTAGGAACCGATCTGACCGTTTTTGGGGACTGTTCGGCAAGGAGCAGGTTGCAGGGCGATATGGTTTATCGTTCAAAACCTGGAACGCAGCTGAACAGTCCTCAAACACGGCCCCGGTGGCCTGCTCCGGCCCGCCGGACTGCGTTGCGCCGCTTGAACGGCCATAAAGGCCGTCCTGCGCAACGCGCCTTGCCGGCCAATCCGCACCAGCGCCATCAGATGGGTTTCTATCTATTCAGGTTGGTATGAGACCGGAGCACTCCTGGCGAAAGCGCTCACATCGCCAGCATGCTTCCTTCGCCGCCAGCCAGAATGACTCGCCTCATAACTGTATTTTCACAATTCTTTGATCACCGGCGGGCAGCAGCCCCCAGATAAAAACGCGGGCCGTTCCGCCCGCGTTCCAATCTGCCGTTCACACCGTTCAAAAAAGATCAGAGCCTCACGCAGACTTGCGTTTAACCGCCTTAAACTGGGTAATATAGCCGTGCGCCATCATGCGGATTTCCGCCGCCGCCTGCCGGTCTACCGTCGACTTCCCCCGTACTTCCTGGCTGATCTCCCCCAACTGCCGCGTCTTTTGCACAAGATCGGAAACCGTGGCCAGTTTCTCGATCCGTTTCTGAAAATCAATGAAAGTCTGAGGGCGCCTGGCGCTGCGGCTATCGGACATTCAGTTGCACCTTTTGTCTTTTTCAATCCTGCGCAGTATTGCGATTCTTCGTTAAGTGACATTACGATACGTAAATTAAATTAAGAACGCGCTAAAGACCTGCAGCTGGACCACATTCAAGATGTCAACACATTTGGACCAAGACGTTACGGAGGACGATGTCCGCATTGTCGCAATTGGCGCCAGCGCTGGCGGCCTCGATCCTCTGGAGCAGTTTTTCGAGGCCATGCCGGCCACCAGCGGCGTCGCCTTTGTGGTGATTCAGCACTTGGCTCCTGATTTCCGCAGCATGATGAACGAGCTGCTGGCCCGGCACTCAACCATGCCGATTCACAAGGTGGAAGATGGCATGGAGGTGGAGGCCAACACGATCTATCTCAATCCGCCGCGCCATGACATGCGGGTGGAAAACGGCAAGTTCATTCTCTTGCCGGCAAGCCAGGTCGGCGCGCTCAATCTGCCGATCAATGCGTTTTTCACCTCCCTGGCCCAGCAATTCGGCGGGCACGCCATTGGTATCGTTCTGTCCGGCACCGGATCAGACGGCAGCGAGGGGTGTCTGGCGATCAAGTCTGCCGGAGGCGGCGTGTTTGTCCAGGAGCCTTCGACAGCCAAGTTCGACAGCATGCCCCTGGGTGTCATCAACCA
Organism: Roseibium sp. AWQ4_254; assembly: GCF_056161025.1. NCBI lineage: Bacteria > Pseudomonadati > Pseudomonadota > Alphaproteobacteria > Hyphomicrobiales > Stappiaceae > Roseibium > Roseibium sp. AWQ4_254. The sequence continues at coordinate 11,005 of NZ_JBSWYH010000058.1, read as the reverse complement.
GGACATTGCCGATGCGGTCGCCGACCCCCAAACTCTGGCCCATTATCTGGTAGACTATTTGAACGGGGATAGCCCACGGGCGCTGCGCGGCATCCACAAGATCCGGATGACGGACCCCTTTGCGATGATCTTCCACATCCTGAGGGAACGCTACGGCGCAGATTTCAGCTACTACAAACGGGCGACCATCGAGCGTCGGATCAAGCGCCGCTGCAATGCGCACAGCGTCGACGACCTGATGACCTATATCGACTTGCTCTCTGTCGATCCGAACGAGGTCTCTGCTCTCTACAACGACCTGCTGATTGATGTAACGGAATTTTTCCGGGATCAGGAAGCCTTTGACCTCGTTAGCGAAAGGGCAATCGGCCAACTCGTTGCAAAGATGTCGGCAGAAACACCGCTCAGGATCTGGGTGCCCGGCTGTTCGACCGGGGAAGAAGCCTATTCCATTGCCATTCTGGTGGCAGAACATGCCCGCAAGAACACGATCCCGCTCAATCTGAAAATCCTGGCAACGGATCTGCACGCCCGCTCTCTGGATGCGGCCGGGTCTGGCGTCTATGACGCCTCTGCGGTGAAGAATGTCGACCCGGACATCGTCAAACGCTATTTCGAGGCGGACGGAAACTACTATCAGATCAAGGGGTTTATCCGGAAGCTCGTTGTGTTCAGCCAGCACAACATCATCAAGGACCCGCCATTTACCAAGATTGACCTTGTCAGTTGCCGTAACCTACTGATTTATCTTAATGATCTAGCCCAACAAAAAGCCCTGGCCCTGTTTCACTTTGCGCTTTGCAAGGACGGTTTCCTGTTTCTGGGCCCAAGTGAAACCGTCGGCAAACTGGACTCCGAATTCCGAACGATCGACCAGCGCTGGCGCCTGTTTCAAAAGATCCGCGATGTCCGGCTGGTGGACAGTACAACACTTCTGATCCGCAACGGCCTGACGAATCCGGACAACATGCCCGGCTCGGATGGCCGGCCTCAGTATGGCATTCCGGCCAATCGCACGGAAACCCGCCGGGCTTACAATGACGCCTTGAAGGAAATGCTCACCCGCTACGCCCCTGCCGGGTTCCTGCTTAGTGTCGAAGGAGAACTCAGCCACATATTCGGCGATGCCAACCGTCTGTTGAAGCTGGAGCCGGGCAGTTTCAACCGGAGGATCACCGAGCTGCTGCCTCAGCATCTCAGAGTATTGGTCGCTTCTGGCCTTGAGAGGATGAAAGCCACCAGTTTCACTCCGTTCCGCCGCTCCATGCCGATCGAAACGGAGGCCGGCAAAGTCACCTATTCCGTCAGACTTGAGGGACTGCCGGATGCGGATGGTCAAGTGGAATTTCTGCTACTGACCATAGAAGAGACCCAAGAACTGATCCAGGAGCCTGGCGGAGCGGCCCCGGATATTGAAATGACTCCGTCAGAGACCTCCCTCTTTCTTGAGGCGCGTGTCCAGGAACTGGAACGGGATCTCCAGTCAACGGAAGAGAGCCTTCAAACTACGATTGAAGAGCTGGAAACCAGCAACGAAGAACTGCAGGCCACAAACGAAGAACTGATGGCCTCCAATGAAGAGCTGCAAAGCACCAATGAAGAGCTGCACTCGGTTAACGAAGAGCTCTATACGGTCAGTGCCGAACATCAGCGCAAGATCGAGGAACTGGTTGAACTGACCAGCGACATGGACCATTTGCTCAAGGCCACGGACATCGGCACAGTGTTTTTGGGCAGCGATCTGGAGATCCGGCGTTTCACCCCTGCCGCAACCCGGACCTTCAACCTGATCCCCCAGGACATCGGACGGCCCATCTCCCATGTCACGGCAAAGTTCAACGCAGACGGCTTTCTCACCTGGGCCCGCTCGGACCGGGATCTCTTTGAAGACTACAATGAATACATCGTCGTGGAGGACAGGCACTACCTGTTCAGGGTCCTGCCCTATCTTAACGAGGCCGAAGCCTCACAAGGCATGGTGATTACGATTGTCGACATTGACCTGCTGAAACGGGCCGAAAGCGAAATCGAGACGATGGCCAGCCGCTATGACCAGGTGCTGACTGACATTCCTCAGGTGGTCATGTGCTGGCGGGCCTCCGATGGCCAGATCACCTATGCCAATGAGCACTTTTCCCGTCTGGCGGGCTTCGACCGCAAGGTTCTGCTGGGCGAACATGTCTCACGGCTGGGTGACTGGCCCGGCAATCCGGTTCGGATCGACATCAAGAAAGTCGAAAATCTCCAGCCCGGTCAGACCTGCCTGTTCCACTCGCAATACCTGGAGACCGGCGGGCAAGAAACCTGGTGGGATATCACGTGCCGCGCGCTGGGATCAGGCCATGCCGACACCCTGGAATATATGGCCACGGCAACAGACGTGACCGGGCGCGTGAGCCAGGAGCAAGCCCTCAAGGCGCTGAGTTCAATTGACATCAAAACACTGAGAAGCACTGAGGATTTGGCGGACAAGGTTTTGACAATTGGATCTGAATATTTCGGCCTGAGATGTGCGTATTTCGCCCGTATTTCCGAAGATCAGCACTCCATCAGCCATTACAGCTACGCCAATGAGGCGGCACAGAAAATCATAGAAGCAAAGGAAAGGGATCTGAAATCGACGCCTTGCTCGGAAGTTGTGGCAAAAGATGCTGTTGTCGCGTTTTCCTCCCCAGAGGAAGCCTCTTCCGGCAAGCGCTATTTGATTGACGGCCAACCGGTACATGCTTTCATCGGTGGCCCCGTTCATCTCAACGCCCACCTTGTCGGGGTCCTCAGTTTCCTGGATTTCAATCACGACCGGGTAAAACCGTTTTCCGACATCGAAAAAGACTTCATGCAACTTCTGGTGCGCTGGTTCGAATTAATGGCAGAGCATGTCGAGCAATCCCAAAAACTGCGCAAGAACGAACGTGAATTGAAACTGATCTTCGACAATGTGCCGTCGCGGATCTGGTACAAGGACGACAAGAACCGCATTTTGCGCATCAATGAAACGGCGGCCAGATCCATGGGACTGACTGTTGAAGAGGCCGAAGGGGCCGAAACCCAGGACCTGTTTCCGGAAATGGCCGAGAAATACCATGCGGATGATCTTGAGGTCATCAATTCCGGCAAGGCCAAATACGGCATCATCGAGAAATTCACGCCCCGGGGCGGCACGCATGGCTGGAGTTCAACCGACAAGATCCCCTATACGTTCAACGAGGACGATGAACGGGCGGTGCTCGTCGTATCGACCGACGTTACAGATCTGAAAGAACGGGAGATCGAGCTGGCCCGGGTGAACACAGAACTGGACCTGCAAAAGCGCTCCTATGAGGACCTTTACAAACGCACTCCCGTCATGATGCATTCGATCGACAATGAGGGAAACATCGTTGAAGTCAGCGATACGTGGCTTGAGAAGCTTGGCTATGACCGCGAGGAGGTCATCGGCCACCAAAGCACCTTGTTTCTAACCGAAGCCTCGCAAAAACATGCTAAAGACAACATCATTTCCGACTTCTGGGAAAAGGGCTATTGCACCAATGTGCAGTATCAGTTTATCCGAAAGGATGGGTCGCTGATCGATGTGGAACTCTCCGGCATCATTGACAGAAAAGAGGGTCAGCCGGAGCGGACCCTGGCGGTTCTGGTGGATGTGACCGACCGGAATGAGGCGTTTGTTGCCCTTGAAAAGGCAAATTCCGACTTGGCCTATGCCAATGACGGGCTAAAGAAATTCGCCTATATCGCCTCCCACGACCTTCAGGAGCCCTTGCGCAAGATCCAGCAATTTGGCGACATGCTGTTCACTGAATATGGGGACAAGCTGGAGGGCGACGCCAGCTTCTACATGGATGTCATGCAGAATGCCGCCTCCAGAATGCGCCGTCTGATCCGGGATCTTCTGTCCTTCTCCAAAGCCTCCAATGCGGAAATTCAACGCGAAGAGCTGCCCTTGTCGCAAATTGCGAAACGGGCCGTTGCCGATCTGGATGAGCGTATCCGGGAAGCGGGCGCCAAAATTACCATCGAAAAACTCCCATCCGTGCGCGGCGATGAAGCCATGACCCTTCAACTCATGACCAACCTTTTGTCCAATGCCGTAAAATATCACAAATCCGGTGAAAAACCTGCTATTGTGGTATCTCCCTTGAGCAATGGAGCAGGGGCCGGGTTCTGCGTGACCGACAACGGCCTTGGTATTCCGCAAGAGGACCAGGCCAGAATTTTCGATGCCTTCTCAAGGCTCCACACGCAAAGCGAAGTGGATGGATCGGGGATTGGTCTGGCAATCTGCCAAACGGTGTGTGACCGGCAGGGCTGGTCCATTTCCGTGGACAGCTGCGAAGGGGAAGGTACTAGGTTCAAGGTCATATGTGCTGACAACGAGGCTGCCCGTGAGTGAAGACATCGCCTATGTTGCCATGGTGGATGACGATCCGATTGACGCTTTTGCTGTCAGGAAGGCGCTTGCGCGAACCAAGCGCCGGGTAAAGTTTGACCATTTTGACAGCGGCGACAGCTTCCTCACGTTCCTGGACTCCCTTCAAGCCCCCGGACGCGAGCCCGGAGACTGCCCGGATATTGTGCTTCTGGACGTTAACATGCCCCGAATGGACGGGTATGAGCTGTTGCAACAGCTCAGGTCCCACAACGACACCGCCGCCCTGCCCGTGATCATGCTGACCACATCGGAAGCCAGCGAGCATGTGACACGCTCTTATGCCTGCGGAGCCAATTCCCACATCGTCAAGCCCAGCACGGTGGCGGACATGAACCGGATGGCCGATACCCTTATTGACTATTGGATCGATCTGGTCCGGCGGCCGGACAGCATCACACTTAAAGATCCGAACTAATACCAGGCGCAAGTGATCATGAGTTCTCTGATGACCCAATCGCGTTTAACGGCCAGGCACATCGCGCGGGCCGGTCCGGCTGACCGGGCAAGCGGTGCGACGATGTCCGTTGGGTGGAATTGGCTCACCGGAGGCTGCGCTTGGAGGGACTTCGAACGAGATCGCATGTCTTGCACGCCCCCCCGTATCGGCCTGCGACGCGCTCCTGGCCGAAGAGCCTCCAGGCGCGGTCAAATAGATCATCATCAATTGCGCCTGGCATCCCCCCAGTGAACTGCCCCCTGACCAGCTTGCGCCACCATCTGCGGCAGGCAACCAGCCAAGCGCATACCGATGCGGAACGCGCCGTGGAAGCGCTCGCCCCCTTCTCCAGCGAAACGGCTTATCACCGGTTTCTGAGCGCGCTTTTGATGCTGCATGAGACTGGTCTGGCCGCCGCAAGCAGCTTGAACATGGCAGAGCTGCTGGCCATGGAACAAGAGGCCGTTGCCCTGCTGCGGACAGATCTTGAGAAGAGGCCCAAGAAACAGCCCCTTGAGTTCCAGGCCGCCAGTCACAGCGGCACGGCATTCACGCCATTTGAAGGCGCTGGCGAAATCACAGGCACGCTCCGGCTCTCCTGCCCGCCTCCCTGCGATGCCGGTGCCTGGGGCAAGCTCTATGTCTGCCGGGGATCCGCCCTTGGAGGGGCTGTCCTGTCGTCCAGAGCCGCGCAGTTGAAAATCCGCAACAGCAGGATTGGAAACGGGTATTTGACGTCCTGCGCCCGGACGGGCGGCACAAACTGGCGCCGGTTCTGCACCTTGCTGGAGACAGCCCAACCCGATCCCGGAACGGCAGAGGCTGGAGCGCTGGACATGTTCGGGACTTTCGGCATGGTTTTGCGAACAAAGGGATAGGCCGGACGCGCTCGCCTGGAAAGGCTTGACTCAAGCAGACTATGCCCGGAGCCACAAAACGTCAGCCCCGGCCTGTCAGCGCATCAGCGGCCAAAACCAGTTCCGCCGCCGGAAACGGCTTCAGGAGCGTCTGCTGGGCCCCAAGGCGCGCCGCCTGCTGCAGGAAGAAGCTACTTTGCAGTTCTCCCCCCCCCGGATCAGGAGCCCCTGTCACTGCAATCACAGGCGGCGCCTTGCGTCCCATCGCGCAGAGCTTGCCGATCAGTGACAGCCCGCCTTTTTCTGTGTTCGTGAACAGGTCCGTGATGACAATGTCGTAAAGGCTATTGTTCAACGCTTCGATGGCCTCTTCTCCAGAATAGGTCAGTTGCACCTTGTAGCCGTTGCGCTCCAGCGCATCCTGCCAATCCAGCGCCAGGCTGACATTATCTTCCATGATCAGGACAGTTTTCATAGATCACTTCTTGTAGAGATGAATGATTTGATTTGACAAGTTACCCGGATCGACCGGCTTTGTCATAACCAGTGCGTTTCCAAGATCCTTCGGGATCTTGTGATCTGACCCGTAGCCGGTCGCAAACAGGAACGGAATGCCTTCCGCGCGCAGGCGGCGGGCAATTTCATAGCTGGTATCAGTGCGCAAGGTTATGTCCAAAATGGCCAGATCCGGCGCCTCAATGTCCAGATACCGTTCTGCTTCCTGGATATTGGAACTCAGCTTGATCTCGCTCACACCCATTTTTTCCAGCGTATCGGCCAAGTCCATGGCAACCACCATACTGTCTTCCAACACCAGCACTTTCTTGGGAACAATTGCGGCCCTCTGCCTCTTCTGTGGCATGGCCAAAAGGGGCAGATCCTCTTCACCGAGCTCAGAAACCGCCTGCTCGGGAAACCAGAACGTTGCCAGCAACCCGTCATCTTTGAACGACAACCTGGCATCCCCATCCATTTCGTAAGGGATCGCCCGTTCGATCAGGCCCAGGCCAAACCCGACGCGGTTGGGCGCCGTCGTGGGCGGCCCCCCCTCCTCTTTCCACTCAACCTCCACCCCGCCCCGGTCTGCTCGGAAAGAAACCAGGATTTTGCCGTCACTGACGGACAAGGCGCCATATTTGGCTGAATTGGTGGTGAGTTCATGGATGACAAGAGCCAGCATAGGCGCCAGATCCGCCCGAATCGCAAAAGAATCGCCATTGAAATACAATCTTGGGTTGCTGGATGTCTGGAATGGCTTGATTTCCGTGCGGAACAAATCATAGAGATTGATGCCTGTTGCAATCCGGTTGGTGGCCAGGTCATGCGCGGCGCCGAGCGCGGCAATCCGTTCCTCCAGGGCTTTGGCATATGATTCCAGGGAACTGGCCGATTCCTGTGCGCGGCGGGAAATCGAGCGGATCAGCGCCAGAATGTTACGGACCCGATGGTTGAGTTCAGCAATATAGATATTCCGCTGCCGCTCCACCTTCTGCCCCAGATGCCGGTGCAACGCATCATCCAATTGAGACAGGGTCTCCTGAGCGGACAGAGCCGCCTCTACGTCCATCTCTTCCCAGGGCCGGCAGCGCCCTGCGGCCGATTGCACATAGGCAGCAAAAGTTCCGCGTGGCCGCAGGCGTGGGCCGGTCTCGGTATCGTCAACAGTCTTGTCCGGCTGGCCGGCCCAGGTAACCGAGCGGGCTACCTCATCCCGGAACACCAGCAAACAGGACGCCCCTTGCGACCCGATCTTGAGCGCAATGCCGCCCGCACTTGCCCCAAGCGGTCCGGCGAGATCCGGTAGCCGGTCCTCGAAACTGACGCAGACCACATGGGCTGCATCGCTGCCGCCAAACAGAGCGGAACTCAGCTCTTGAACCGTCTCTGCGGGCGGAGTGCTGCCATAAAGCTGAACATTCCCGGATTCCATAAAAGCCAGGCCATCGGCCCCCGTCACCTTACAGTAGGCATCAGCGCTTTCCTTCACCAGCCCCGCCAGCTCGTTCACCTGGCCACTCGCCGCCAGCATCCGTTTCTGCAGCGTGACCGAGATGGCGCGCGAGGCGCTGCGGGCCGCTGCCACGCGCTGTTCCATCTGCTGGCAGAAGAACTGGGCAAAGATCTCCGACGAGTTTCTCAAGGCCGCGCTGATCAGGCGCGGCTTGCGATGGTGAAAGGCGATGAGGCCCCAGAGCCTGCCCTGGACTGTGATTGACAGGGTCATGGAGCCAGCCACCCCCATATTTGAAAGATATTCAATATGGATCTTTGAGGTGCCGCGCAGGGCTGCCAGTGTCATATCCAACGGTGGCAGGGTTTCACTTGTGCCGCGCAGCCAAACCGGCTCTGATCTGACATCCGCGATCACCCGGAGCGGCAACTTCGCCATAATGGCCCGGGCCTGCTGCGGAATGTCCCAGCTTGGAAAGCGCAGGCCCAGAAAGGGCTCCAGCCCCGGCGTATGGTCTTCCGCCAGAACCTCGCCATCGCCAGTGCTGTCAAAGCGGTAGACCATCACCCGGTCGAATCCGGTGATGGAGCGCAAGGCGGTCGCGGTCGCTTTCAGGAAGCTGTCCAGTTCCTCGGTCTGCTGCAAGCGGGCGAGCAGGGCCCAGATTCTCCGCAGGTTTTCGGACACAGCCCCATCCTCCCGGTCGTAATCCAGCGCTTCAAGCTCGATGACCGGAAACCCGTCTGCATTGACGTGAACCCAGCAATCAAAGTTGGCATGTCCCACCTGAACCGTGCCCACATTGCCGCGGATACTTCTGCTGGTTGAAACCGACAGCGCATTGTGGATGTCATGGAGTGCGGTGTCGGAAAACAGCTGCCCGGGCCGTTTTCCAAGAATGTCCTGCAGTGGGAGGCTCAGAAAAGCTTCCGCGTTTTCACTGCACCACTGAAAAGTGCTCAGGCTCTTGTCCGTAGCCAAGAGAACGCCAAAGGGCTGCACATGCCCTGGAATATGCACCGGCTCCCGGTCGCAATTTTCCAGCGACAGCTTTTCCTGATCCAAAGAAGCGTTCTCTGCCATGCCGAACCCGTCCTCCCCGCACATCGAATGCAGGCGCCAATCACACAACCTTTTCGAGAACCTCGTCAAGGCACCTTGTTCATAAAGTGGCACGAAGATCATGAAAAGAAAGATATTTCAGAAAATTTACGATAGGGCACTTATTTCGGTTGGACCTGTCCCGGTTTATTCCGCACCAAGTTCTCATTTAGGCGGCCTTGGCTTCGGATGCCAATGGGCTTTTCCATGCCAGGGCCGAGTGCCTTCGGCGCGGATTGTAGAAGCCATTGATGTATTCGAAGATGGCCATTTCAGCTTCGCGGCGTCAGGTCCATGATTTCTGCCACAGCACTTCGGCCTTGATCGTTTTGAAGAAGGTTTCCACGGCGGCGTTGTCAAAACAGTTTCCTGTTCCGCTCATTGAGACCTGGAAGCCATGCAGGCGCAGAAGCTTCTGATCGTCGTGGGAGCAATATTGGCTGCCGCGGTGAATGCAGCCCCTTGGCGGGCAACGCAGGGCGATGGCCATGTTCAGGGCCTCGATAGCAAGATCGCGTTTCATCCGGTTGCTGACAGCCCAACCGACGACACGTCTGGAATGCAGATCGAGGATGACGGCCAGGTAAAGCCAGCCCTCCCGGGTCCACGCATAGCTGATGTCGCCAGCCCATTTCCGGTTCGGCCGGTCAGCAGAAAAGTCCCGGCTCAGCAGATTTGGCGCAATGCTGAACCTGTGATTGCTGTCGGTAGCCGCCTTGAACGTCTTGGTCCTTTTCAAGGTCAGAATGTGTGGACGGTTTCTCGGGATCGCGCCAGTCCTGCTGTATCCACCGGTTCAGCGTCGAGAAACCAACACCAAGATCTCTGGTGACCTAGTTACGCGACAAACCGCTGGTCAGCGTAATCCGGACTGCTTCTGCGCGAAACTCCGCGCCGTGTCGTGATGCCATGAACAGTCTCCTTTGTCGCAAAATACCAAGTCAAAGGAGCGGTACAAATCCGGGACAGGTCCAACGCAAAACCACGACCTTGTTCCGCAGCACGCAACAGAAGATCTCCAGACGTGAAACGCGGGCCCTTCATCACATCTAAGTTCGCTGGCCCGAATGCATCTCGCCATGTCGACCATGCCGTGCACATGTCGCGATCGTGCAAAAGAGGCAAATGGCTCAATGCCGTGACATCCCTTGGATGACCACACTGTTCCCACTCTTGCCTGGCTACCACTGGGAAGGCGACATCCGAGCCTATCACATCAATCAAAGCACCGCTTACTTCGTAAGACCCCATCCGAAGAGACAGATCAGCATGCGGGTCCAAATCGCCCATTCGTATCGCATCAACGATAATGGATAGTTCAACACCGCCGCAATCTTCCTCTATGCGGGTCAAACGCGGCAGAAGCCATCTGTTAGCCACAGACGGTGGTGTTGCGATGACAACCCTTTTGCTGGATTTCGCTTCGCGAAGCTTATCTGTCGCAAGTTCAAGATCTCGAAGTGCATTGAGAGCTGCGTCACCCAACGCTTCACCTGTCTTGGTAAGCTGAATGGCTTGACCACGCGTCCGTGCGAGAATGATGGGCACGCCCATCCATTTCTCCAGCTCATGCAGGGCACGGCTAACTGTTGAGTGCTCCACAGCCAGCCGCTTAGCGGCTGATCTGACACCGCCTTCGGCTCGAACCGCGGCAAGGGACCGTAAGTGAGAGAGTGGCAGGTGTCGCATAGTGGTGCGTTTAATACACCAGTTTTCGATGCTTTGCGACCAGACAATGAAACGACGCCGCAGTAGCTTTAAAGTCCACAGCAGAAATAGATACTTATGAGCATAAACCGAGACATATTCGTTGGAATATTTGCCTGGTTAGCGACAGCCGCCCTAGTTACCTCTTGGCAGCTTGCTACGCGATGGGGTGTCACAACAAGCCTGACGCCTATTGATCTCGCACTCTTCCGTTACAGCATACCCGGCTTAATCCTTGCACCACTTGCATTCAGGAAAGGCCTGACAGCTCCCGGTAAACCTTTGTGGGTTACAAGTCTTATCGTCTTTGGCGGCGGCTTGCCGTTCGGTCTCTTGGGAATGGCGGGGGCTCAGTTTGCCCCTGCTGCGCATATGGGCGCTTTGCTTCCGGGTTCGATGCCCCTTTTCGTCGCTGCCTTATCTGCAGTTGTCCGTGAGCGTCCGCTGAACCCCACCTCCCGCTTTTCGATTTTGCGCCTTAAGTGTCCACTTATGCAAATGGACACTTAAAGGCGCGTGAT
>NZ_JBSWYH010000057.1:0-15617 GCF_056161025.1 Roseibium sp. AWQ4_254 | reverse complement strand
GAAGAACCGCTTGCGCGCAGATCTCCCGCTTCTCCTCATCAGACCAAATCCGCCGTTTCCTTCGATTACTCATTAAGGGCCCTTAAGTGTCTATTTAGATAAGTGGACACTTAAGGCACCAAACGGCAACACGTTAGGTCGGGTTCAACGGACGCACACATTTGAGGTGGGGGCTGGTGAGTTGGGGGGGCAGCTCGCAGAGCATGTGTTTGCTTTTTTGGGGCTGCTGGCCGGTCTGACTGCGCCGTCCTGTGCGGAGGCGGGCCGAGCGCTCTGGACAAAGGGCTTTGACCTAAAGAGACGTGCTGCCGCCAAAGCTTTCGAACCCGGCGGTGGTTTCCACGAGGTCCGCTTCATAGGTCTTGATCATCGGCATCGCCACCGGCTCGATCTGCCTGTTCCAGACAGGGCCGCTGTAAAACCCCTCCTTGATCCTGTCGCGCTCTTCCAAAGAGGGAAAGGCGCGCATCCAGTGAACCTTGTCCGGGTGCTCAAGGTCGCGCAGGGGGCCAAACACCTGCATGCCCGCGTCGCGCAAGGCCGGGCGGTTTTCCCGTTCGAAAAAGGCAATGAAGTCTTCCCGGCGTCCGGGCATGAGCGTGTAGTGGCGAATCTCGATAATCATGGTGCACGTAAACCCGGCCTGGCGTCAGAAGATGGTCTGCCAGATGAAGCGGACATTGGCAGACATATTGGCAAACATCATCTGTGCGGTGCGGGCGGGTGTGTTGCAAGCCCGCTCTGCTGCCGAAGGAAACCGCCTGAAAAGATGGCCCGAACGCAGCGGTGCCAGCCGCTATCCCGGCCGCTGTTCCGGGCACGGGGCGCCCGGCGCAGTTCTCACAGAAAAACTTTCAAAAGCCCGTCCCCATTTGCGAAAAAAACGCTATGGTGCCGCTCATGGATGAGACAGGTTTTCCGCAAGCTGGCGCGCCCGCGCCAATAACCGCCCCGGCGCAGGAAAGCGGCGCTGCTGGCGCTGGCAGCCCCAGAGCCGAAGCTGGGGGGCAGGAGGGCGCCTATCGGGTGCTGGCGCGCAAATACCGGCCCCGGACTTTCGAGGATCTGGTCGGGCAGGAGCCGATGGTGCAAACGCTGGAAAACGCGTTTGAAACCGGCCGGATTGCCCAGGCCTGGATGCTGACCGGCGTGCGCGGGGTGGGCAAGACCACCACGGCCCGGATTCTGGCCCGCGGCCTCAATTACGAGGTTCCCGGTGAAGCCGACCGGCCGACGGTCAAGCTTGCCGGTGAAGGCAGCCATTGCAAGGCGATCATGGAAGGCCGCCATGTGGATGTGATCGAGATGGATGCGGCCTCCCATACCGGGATCAATGACATTCGCGAGATCATTGATGCGGCCCGTTACCGCCCTGCAACGGCGCGCTACAAGGTCTACATCATCGACGAAGTGCACATGCTCTCCAACGCGGCCTTCAACGGCTTGCTGAAGACGCTGGAAGAGCCGCCGGAACATGTGAAATTCATCTTCGCGACCACGGAAATCCGCAAGGTTCCGATCACGGTCCTGTCCCGCTGCCAGCGCTTTGATTTGAGGCGGATCGAGCAGGGCAAGCTGATCGGTCTGCTGCGCCGGATTTCCGATGCGGAGAATATCCAGATTTCCGACGAGGCTTTGCTGCTGATCGCGCGCGCGGGGGAAGGCTCTGCACGTGATTCCCTGTCTTTGCTGGATCAGGCCATGGCCCATGGCACCGGGGCGATCGAGGCCGATGATCTGCGCCAGATGCTGGGTCTTGCCGACCGGGCCCGGGTGATCGACCTGTTCGGGCACCTGATGGCCGGGCGCATTGAAGAGGCGCTGGGCGAATTGCAGGCCCAGTATGAAGTCGGCGCCGATCCGGCGATCGTTCTAACGGATCTGGCCGATTTCACCCACCTTGTCACCCGGATGAAGGTGGCGCCTAAGGCGGCGGACGAAGCCTCCGTGACCGAGGCGGAACGCGCCCGGGGGCGGGATTTTGCCGAAACAGTTTCAATCCGTCTCCTGTCCAGGGCCTGGCAGATTCTTCTCAAAGGCGTTCAGGAGGTGCAGGCGGCCGCCAAGCCCCTGGCCGCTGCGGACATGGTTCTGGTGCGGCTGGCCTATGCGGCCGATCTGCCCGATCCGGGCGAGCTGATGGCCCAGATCGGCAAGGGGCAGGTCCCCGCCATGGGCGGGCCGTCCGGCGCTGGCGTGGGGCCTTCGGGAACGGGTCCCACCGGGGCGGCCCCGTCCGGGGGCGGCGCCCAGGCCATGGCTGTCGGCATGCCGGCCCCGCATCAGGGGCATGAGACCGGCGGCGGTCCGGTCCTGCAGCAGGGCGGGCATCAGACGGGCCGCCCGCACTTGGCCGCCATTCAGGGGGGGCTTCCGGCACAGCAGCCTGCCGCGCAAGAGCGTGCGCAGCCCGTGCCGGCGCCAGTGGCCCCGCAGCAGCCCGCCTTTGGCCTGAAAACCCTTTATGATTGCGCTGCGCTGGCGTCCGAAAAGCGCGACATTCCGATGAAGGTCGCCATTCAGCGTCAGATGCGGCTCGTCAAGTTCGAGCCGGGCAAGATCGAAATTCAGCCGACCGAAGACGCTCCGGCCGATATTGCCGGGGAGTTTGGCCGCAAGCTGACGGACTGGACCGGACAGCGCTGGTTTGTGGTGGTCTCGCGCGAGCATGGCCGCCCGACCATTCACGAAGAACAGGAAGCCAACCAGCAGCAGCTTCTGTCCGACGCCAAGTCCCATCCGACAGTGGCGGCGCTCCTGTCCCAGTTTCCGGGCGCCAAGGTGGTCGATGTCAAGGTGCAGGTCAGCGAAGATGATGATGCCGCGCTTGCCGATCCGCTTGTCAACGATCCCCTGCTGAACGAGGCGCTGGGCGAAGACGAAGACGATTGAATTCTGGCAGACGGGTTCCTATCAGGCGGGATTGGTATTAAAGCCTGACGCCAAAGGATTGGATGGCGCCGCAAAGCGCGCAAGATTTTTCAAGGAGAGATCCCATGGACTTCCTCAAGATGATGAAGCAGGCCAAACAGATGCAGGAACAGATGGGGTCCCTGCAGGAGCAAATCGTCGATATTGAAGCGCAAGGGGTGGCCGGAGCCGGTCTGGTGACGGTGACCCTCAACGGCAAGAGCGATTTGAAGGCCGTGAAGATCGACCCGTCTCTGTTGAAGGAAGAGGAGGGCGAAATCCTGGAAGATCTGATCATGGCCGCCCATACGGATGCGCGGGTCAAGATCGAGCAGGCCATTCAGGAAAAGACCCAGGAGCTGATGGGCGGGCTCGGCCTGCCGGCCGGTATGAATCTGCCATTCTAAACCGGGTGGTAAGCGGGCCGTCATGGTGCAAAAGAGTGTTGCAGGACCGGAAATTGAGCGGCTGATCCAGCTTCTGGCAAAACTGCCGGGGCTTGGTCCGCGCTCGGCCCGCCGGGCGGCCTTGCATCTCATCAAGAAGAAAGACCAGCTGCTGGTGCCGCTTGCCGAGGCCATGGGCGTTGCGGTCTCTGAAATCGGCATCTGTTCGACCTGCGGCACCGTCGACACGTCCGATCCGTGCACGATCTGCGCCGATCCGAAACGCGACGGCTCCGTGCTTGTTGTGGTGGAAGGTGTGGCCGATTTGTGGGCTCTGGAGCGGGCCGGGGCGGTCAAGGGACGCTATCATGTGCTGGGCGGCACCCTGTCGCCGCTGGATGGCATCGGCCCGGAAGATCTCAACCTGGCCACCTTGATTGAGCGCTGCGCGTCAGGAACGTTCCAGGAAGTTATCCTGGCCATCAGCGCAACCGTGGAGGGGCAGACCACGGCGCACTACATCATGGACCAGTTGGCCCCCCTTGAGGTGAATGTGACCAAGCTCGCCCACGGGGTGCCGGTTGGGGGCGAGCTGGATTATCTCGACGAAGGCACACTCGCCCAGGCCTTGAAGGCCCGCACGCGGGTGTGACATCGTGGGGTCTGTTTAAGTCTCTGTGGCTTCAGAATAAAGTCTGGGTGACCTGTGAGAGGCAGACTTGCCGTCTGCCCGCAAAATCCCTGACATCCTGCTGGCCGCCAGCCGGAGACTGGCCTTGGCAAGATGGAAACTGACTGTCAGCTTTTCGGCGCGGGTCAGATTGTCTTTCCACTTGAACAGGCTGTTGGCATTGATCGCGCTGCCGCCGGTCCGGTTGGTGCGGGGCGATGCCGCATGGCCGAAATAGCTCGGCGTCAGCACCGTGTCCGTGACGCGAATCCCGAGAAACCCGCAGACCTTTTCCATGGTGCTGTGCGGTGACTGGACCAGATCCTCATAATCGATTGCCAGGATCCGGCTGTTCTGTGGAAGCTGCAGGGAATGGACGCGGTCGCGGGCATAGGATTTGCTGAGCCCCTTGAAGACAGCCCGGTCGGATGCCAGCCGGATCTCGGGATGTCCCTTGCGCTTTTCGTGCTGGATATGGCTCCACAGGCGGGCCGGAGCCTCACGCCGCAAGAAGACGATCTTGCCCTTGGGCCAGGTGTGCAAAAACCAGTCGAGCGCACCGGGGCGGAACTGTCCCAAAGGGTCCTTGAACACCGGATGCGAGCCAGTCTCAAGCTCCGGCCGGGTGGCGGCGAGGGCGGTCCGAAGCGCGGCAAATGCGGCAGTCACACAGTCTTTTTCGCAGTGGGCGGGGAGGCTCTGCAGGTGACTGGCCAGAGCCTGATAATAGGCTTTGAAAAAGCCTTTTACCGGGAATTGTGTGTGAGAGAGTTCCGGAATGGCCTTCTGGCTGGCGAGCTGGTCCAGCTGGGCGTGCAGGGCGTCGAAATCCAGGCCGTGGTCTCCTGATCCAGCCCGTTCAAACGCATCGGACCAGCTGAGGCGGTGAAGATCGTTGCGGGCGCTGAAGAGCAGATATTTCTGCATCTGCGCAATCGACGCGAAGTGTTTGCGGGTGAACAGGTGATAAAAGAATGGCTCAACCGGATAGGTGAGGCAGTCAGGATGGCCGTCCAGAAGGGAAAGAAGCATCGTCGTTCCGGAATGGGTGTGGCCTGTCAACCAAATCATGTAGGCGGTCTTCTCAATTAGAGATGAGTATCTTTAAGTGTTTAATTTCTTAAACACCGAACCGCCCTTGCGTTTGTAAATAATAATAAATATTGTATTTGTAAAATAGAATTATCATTCCAATTTATTCGATTTGTTTCTCTGGTTTGAGCATGCTGATTTGTGTTTTTCCCACGAAGTAAAAGGCCGTTGTGAGAC
This sequence comes from Roseibium sp. AWQ4_254, assembly GCF_056161025.1. NCBI lineage: Bacteria > Pseudomonadati > Pseudomonadota > Alphaproteobacteria > Hyphomicrobiales > Stappiaceae > Roseibium > Roseibium sp. AWQ4_254. Next base: position 10,382 of record NZ_JBSWYH010000057.1, on the reverse strand, counting down.
TTCTAGGGGAGATTGATCGGGTGTGTCTTGGCGCAGGCTCTCATCGCGCCTGTCAGGGTTATACCAACCTGAATAGATAGAAACCGATCTGATGGCGCTGGTCCGGATTGGCCGGCAAGGCGCGTTGCGCAGGACGGCCTTTATGGCCGTTCAAGCGGCGCAACGCAGTCCGGCGGGCCGGAGCAGGCCACCGAGGCCGTGTTTGAGGACTGTTCAGCTGCGTCCCAGGTTTTGAACGATAAACCATATCGCCCTGCAACCGGCTCCTTGCCGAACAGTCCCCAAACACGGTCAGATCGGTTCCTATCTAGTGAGGTTGGTATAAACCGTGAGGCCGCGTCTGGTGGGTGGGCTTCACCCCGAAGGGGGCTGTGCAGGTGCAGGGATTTGACCTAACAGGCGCTCGCCTAAAATTACCGCTCAAACCGGAAGGCGGAACAAAACAGGTCTCCGGGAAACCGGAACACTTCCTCTGCGCTTGAGAACCCGGCGTCTTTCCCGATGGCGATCCAGTTTTCCGGGGATTCGGGAATGTCATGAGTGCTGACATGACGCCACAGATGCGCATATTCGGTCTTTGTCAGGGATTGAAACCGGTGGGGCAGGGTTTGTTCCCAGCGGGAGACGAAGTCCGTTCTGGTCTCGCCTGCTGCACAGACCGGTTCGGCGCACACAAACAGCCCGCCCGGTTTCAGCGCCTGCCGGATGAGGTGCAGCATGGTCTTCTTTTGCGGTGTTGCCAGATGGTGGATCGAGAACCCGCACCAGACCAGATCCGCGTTGGCCTGTCTTTGTGCCACCGCCTGAACCATGTCCTCTTGGCGCAGGTCCACCTGAAAAGGCGCGTCCCGGAGCCGGTTGTCGGCAAGGCGCAAGGCAGGGCCGGACAGATCAATGCCGGTATAGTGCCGGACCTGGCTTCCCTTCAGAACAGTTTCTGCCAGGCTGGCGTCGCCGCAGGCAATGTCCAGAAAGGCAAAGGGCCGGTTGAATCGCTCTTTTATCTCCCGGCGCAGGAGGGCGGCCAGTTCCCGGTGATGCATCTCGTTGGCGTGCACCATCTTCTGATAGATCTGCCACTCGAATTGAAACAGGTCCGCTGAACCGGGTGCCAAAGCTGCGGATGGCTCTTCAGAAAGGTGGGGCATGGCAGCTCCGGTGCGTGAAAATCGGGTCCTGAAATCAAGGTAGACCATGGCTCTGGAATATCAATCCCTGATTGCTTCAAGGCCGTTTCGCAGCTTTTGGAGTGTCGGGGCGGATGGGAAGGAGGCCTTGCGTCCGCTGGCCGCCGCCCCTATGTCGTTGCGGTCGACAACCAGCCCCAGAAGGTTCCATGTTCCAAGCTGCCGCCCGCGCCATGTCCCAGGTGTTCGAACAGCCCTTTCGCGCCATTTTCTGGAAAATGCTCGGGTTCACGCTGGCAATCCTTCTGGTGATCTGGATCGCCCTGCAGGGTCTGGTCGGCCACTTTCTGGGGGTTGCGGCCACCGAATGGGGGGATGGCAGTGCCTGGATCACCTGGATGGAATGGTCCATTTCGATCCTGACCGGCATAGGTGCGGTGTTTGTACTTGGATTTCTGATCGCGCCGATTTCCGCCCTGCTGGCCGGGCTCTTTCAGGATGACATCGCGGATATTGTGGAAGCGCGGGACTATCCGGGCGACCGCCCAGGCAAGGCGCTCCCGCTTTCGCAAGCCATCGCCCAGACGGTGAAATTCACCGGGGTTGTTGTGGCAGGGAATCTCTTTGCGCTCCTGCTCCTTCTGGTGCCGGGGGTCAATCTGATCGCGTTTTTTGTGGTGAACGGGTATCTGCTCGGACGGGAATTCTTTGAATTCGCCGCCATGCGGTTCATGCCGCCAGACGATGCCAAGGCCCTGCGCCGGGCGCGCGGGGGCACCGTGTTTCTCGGCGGTCTGGTGATTGCGGGACTTCTGGCCGTGCCGGTGCTCAATCTGGTGACGCCGATCTTCGCCACCATCTTCATGATGCATATGTTCAAGCGCCTGTCGGCACGGCGCAGCGACAGGCAGCCGGCCTGACGGCACGTGCCGGGGCCCACCACCGCACCAAAGCCTCTTGCATCCCCGGGCCGGGTCTGACGAACTGGGGCAAGGGCCCTTGGAGGGGGCGGCCAACCGGAGGACAGGATGCAGGCGCTTTTGACCGAAATTGCCGATGCGGCGGCCAGAAATCCGGAAAAAGGCAAGGTGGCCGACTATATTCCCGAATTGGCCAGGATCGACCCGGATCAGTTCGGCATTGCGGTTGCACTTGCCAATGGCCGGGTGTTCACCGCCGGAAGCGCTGAGACGCCGTTTTCGATCCAGTCGGTTTCCAAAGTGTTCGCGCTGGCTCTTGCCCTTGGCCGGGTCGGAGATCAGATGTGGTCGCGGGTGGGCCGGGAACCGTCCGGTCTGGCCTTTGATTCCATTCTCCTTCTGGAGCGCGAAGAGGGTATTCCGCGCAATCCCTTCATCAATGCCGGAGCTCTGGTGACGACCGACACCTATCTGGCCGGGTCCAGCCCGCGCGAGGCTTTGGGGGAATTGCTGCGCTTCATCCGCGCAGCGGCAGACGATGACAGCATTCATATCAACAACAAGGTCGCCCAGTCCGAGCTGTCAACAGCGCACAGGAATTTCTCCCTGGCCCATTATCTGGCCTCCCATGGCAACATGCGGGCCTCTGTCGACAAGGTTCTGGGCACCTATTGCCACCAATGCGCGGTCGAGATGTCCTGCCGCCAATTGGCCCTGGCCGGACGGTTTCTGGTCGATGCTCCGGCCATGCCCGCGCTCGTTTCCCCTGAGCGCCGCCGCCGGATCAATGCGCTGATGATGACCTGCGGCCATTATGACGGCTCCGGGGACTTTGCGTTCCGCGTCGGCATGCCCGGGAAAAGCGGTGTTGGCGGCGGCATTCTGGTGATCTCGCCGGGCCGGGCGGCGGTTGCGGTCTGGTCGCCGGGGCTGAACCGTTACGGCAATTCCAGACTCGGTACCGAAGCGATGGAAACCTTCGCCCACCGCACCGGCTGGTCCGTTTTCGGTCTGCCGCATTCGGCGGTGCCGGTTGACGTTTAGGGAAAGATGCGGATGTGCACAGGTGGATTTTACAATTGTTTCACGTCATTACATGATTTTAATCGTTTAAGACATGATTTCCTGCATTTTAGCCCTATAGGATATTTTGACCTTTGGGAGCGTTGGCGCTAGAAAGCTCCTACACAACGCCTTGATTTGCTTACGTTTGCGTAAACGTAAGGTGAGGCAAAGGGGTCGGAAACGTGTCGTTGGCCCTTTTTGTTTCAGCGTCGTACGGGAGAGGAATTCCATGTCGAACGCCGATATGCGCGGCAACCGCCCGCTGTCGCCCCATCTTCAGATTTATAAACCCATTCTGACGATGGTCATGTCCATTCTGCACCGGATTACGGGGGCGGCCCTGTATTTCGGAACCGTGCTGCTGGCCTGGTGGCTCATCGCCGCTGCAGCAGGCCCGGCCTATTTTGATTTCGTCAACGCCATATACGGTTCGATCCCGGGGCAGCTGATCCTGTTCGGCTTCACCTGGGCGCTGGTGCACCACATGCTTGGCGGCCTGCGCCACTTCATCTGGGACATGGGTGCCGGCTTTGGCAAGGACGCCCGCGAATGGCTGGCCAAGGCCACCATCATCGGATCTGTCAGTCTGACCGTGATCCTGTGGGTCATCGGCTATCTGGTTCGCTAAGGAGAGTGTCATGACGGATCTGCGCACCCCTTTGAACAAGGTTCGCGGCCTTGGCTCGGCCAAGGAAGGGACCGACCATTTCTGGAAACAGCGTGTCACAGCGGTGGCCAACGTCTTCCTGATTTCCTTCTTCGTGATTCTGGTGATCGCGCTGCAGGGCTCCAGCCATGGCGAAGTCGTCGAGGCGCTTCGCAACCCGCTGGTGTCGATCATCCTGCTGCTGGTGATCCTGTCCGGCGTCTATCACATGAAACTCGGCATGCAGGTCATCATCGAGGATTATATCCAAGGTGAGGGCATCAAGTTTCTGACGCTGATGGCGAACACCTTTTTCTGCGCCCTTATCGGCTTCGGCTGCATTTTCGCAGTGCTCAAGATTGGCTTTGGAGGCTAACCCGTATGGCCAAGACATATGAATTTATCGACCACACCTACGACGTGGTCGTTGTCGGTGCGGGCGGTGCGGGCCTGCGCGCGACGCTCGGCATGGCCGAGCAGGGCCTCAGAACGGCCTGTATCACCAAGGTCTTCCCGACCCGCTCCCACACGGTGGCGGCCCAGGGCGGTATCGCTGCGTCGTTGAAAAACATGACGCCGGACTGCTGGGAATGGCACATGTATGACACGGTCAAGGGCTCCGACTGGCTGGGGGATACGGATGCGATGGAATATCTCGCCCGCGAAGCCCCAAAGGCCGTCTATGAGCTGGAGCATTATGGTGTTCCGTTCTCCCGGACCGAAGAAGGCAAGATCTACCAGCGTCCCTTTGGCGGCCACATGCAGAATTACGGCGAAGGCCCCCCTGTGCAGCGCACCTGCGCGGCTGCGGACCGGACCGGCCACGCCATCCTGCACACGCTCTACGGCCAGTCCCTGCGCCACAATGCGGAATTCTATATCGAGTATTTCGCCCTCGACCTGATCATGTCCGAGGATGGTGTTTGCCAGGGCGTGATTGCCTGGAACCTTGATGACGGCACCATCCACCGCTTTGCAGCCAAGATGGTGGTGCTGGCCACCGGCGGCTATGGGCGGGCCTATTTTTCGGCAACCTCTGCCCATACCTGTACCGGGGATGGCGGCGGCATGGTGGCCCGTGCGGGCCTGCCGCTGCAGGACATGGAATTCGTCCAGTTCCACCCGACCGGCATTTACGGCTCAGGCTGCCTGATCACTGAAGGCGCGCGCGGAGAGGGCGGCTATCTTGTCAACTCCGAAGGCGAGCGCTTCATGGAGCGGTACGCACCCTCGGCCAAGGACCTTGCCTCCCGCGACGTGGTCTCGCGCTGCATGACCATGGAAATCCGCGAAGGCCGGGGCGTCGGCAAGAATGGCGACCATATCTTCCTGCATCTGGACCACCTCGATCCGGCCCTTCTGGCCGAGCGCCTGCCGGGCATTTCTGAAAGCGCGCGCATCTTTGCGGGTGTGGATGTGACCAAGGACCCGATCCCGGTCCTGCCGACCGTTCACTACAATATGGGCGGCATTCCGACCAACTACTGGGGCGAAGTGCTGAACGCGGACGCGAGCAATCCGGATCGGATCCAGCCCGGCCTGATGGCCGTTGGCGAGGCCGGCTGCGCCTCCGTTCACGGCGCCAACCGTCTCGGCTCCAACTCGCTGATCGATCTGGTCGTGTTCGGCCGGGCCGCTGCGATCAAGGCGGGCGAAGTGGTGGATCCCAAAGAAGCCACCCCGGCCCCTAGCGAAGCGTCCTGCGAGAAGATCATGGACCGGTTCGACACCCTGCGCCATGCGGATGGCAGCGTGCCGACAGCGGACCTGCGCGACAAGATGCAGCGTGCCATGCAGGAAGACGCGGCCGTCTTCCGCACTCAGGAAAGCCTGGAAGCGGGCTGCAAACGCCTGTCTGGCATCTGGGGCGACCTGAAGGATCTGAAAGTCTCCGACCGCTCGCTGATCTGGAATTCCGATCTGGTGGAAACGCTGGAACTGGAAAACCTGATGGCCAACGCGATCACCACGGTCTACGGCGCCGAAGCGCGCAAGGAAAGCCGTGGCGCCCATGCCCGCGAGGACTACAAGGACGGCCCGTTTTCGGGTCGGGACGACGAGAACTGGCGCAAGCACACGCTGGCCTGGGTCAACGAAGCCGGTGACGTCAAGCTCGACTACCGCCCTGTGGTGCTCGATCCGCTGACCACGTTCGAGGAAGGTGGCATCGACCCGAAAAAGATCGCGCCGAAGGCGCGCGTCTACTAAGGGGCGGATCTGGTGAGGGAGATGGCAGCACATCTGGACATACGCAGTCCGTTCGGCACGTATCCGGCCGAACGGCTGGTCCGTGCTGCCTGGCGTCTTGCGGATCGTCACGACCTGTCCAAGGGCCTGCGCAAGCGGATCCGGTCCTTTGTGGCGCGGGTCTTCAAGGGCCCTTACGACATGGAAGCCGATGGTCTGAAATTCCGCATCTATCCGGGCGAGAATTACGATGACCGCAAGATCCTCGCCAAGGGGCGCCTGCCCGAACGGGCCGAACACGCGCTTCTGGAGCCACATCTGAAAGACGGCACAGTGTTTGTGGATGTGGGGGCGAATATCGGCTCCTACGCCATTTTCGCCGCCCGGCGCGGTGCATCCGTACTGGCGATCGAGGCCAACCCGCAAACGGCGGAAAAGCTGAGCTTCAACATTGCGGCCAATGGATTTGAAACCGTGCGGGTGGAAAATTCCGCGGTCGGGCCGAAGGATGACACTTTGCCCCTGTGGCTGGAGCCGAGCAATTGCGGCTTTGCGACCTTCGTCAAGGATCTGACAACCGGCGAATGGGCGGGCGACTGGTCGCCGGCCTATGTCAAGATGCGGCCTTTGACCGCAATTGCCGATGAGTACAACCTTCCCAGAATTGATGTTCTGAAAGTGGATGTGGAAGGATTTGAGGACCGGGTGGTGCTGCCCTTCCTCAGGCACGCGGATGCTGGCGCATGGCCCCGCGTGATCCTTCTGGAAACAAATTGCCGGCCCTACTGGTCCGAGGATTGCCTGCCTGAACTGGCAAGACGCGGCTATGAAGTGACCGGCCGGACAAATGACAACATGGTTTTCGAACTCACAGCCTGAGCGGAAACCGACAGGCCCTGTTGCCACCAGGTGGCGCAAGACAGGGACCCAACGCGGAGCAGTAACGAGATGGTTCAGCTGACGCTTCCCCGGAACTCCACGGTGACGGAAGGCAAGGTTTGGGACAAGCCGGAAGGGGCGGCCAACCTGCGCGAATACCGGATCTACCGCTGGAACCCGGATGACGGCCGCAACCCGCGGGTCGACACCTATTTCATCGATGCCGATGATTGCGGCCCCATGGTTCTGGACGGCCTGATCTATATCAAGAACAAGATCGATCCGACCCTGACCTTCCGCCGGTCTTGCCGGGAAGGCATCTGCGGGTCCTGTGCCATGAACATTGACGGCACCAATACCCTGGCCTGCACCAAGGGCATGGACGAGATCGCTGGCGATGTCGTCAAGATCTATCCCCTGCCGCATATGGCCGTGGTCAAGGATCTGGTGCCGGATCTGACCCGCTTCTACGCCCAGCACCGCTCCATCGAGCCCTGGCTGAAGACGGTTTCGCCCGCACCGGAAAAGGAATGGCTCCAGTCCCATGAGGACCGGGTCAAGCTGGACGGGCTTTATGAGTGTATCCTGTGTGCCTGCTGCTCGACCTCCTGCCCGAGCTACTGGTGGAATGGCGACCGCTATCTCGGCCCGGCCATTCTGCTGCAGGCCTACCGCTGGCTGATCGACAGCCGTGATGAGGCCACGGGTGAGCGGCTGGACAATCTGGAAGACCCGTTCCGGCTCTACCGCTGCCACACCATCATGAACTGCTCCCAGGCCTGCCCGAAAGGGCTGAACCCGGCCAAGGCGATTGCCGAGATCAAAAAGATGATGGTCGAACGGCGCGTATAACGCCTGTCGCCATGCCTTATTCGAAAGGCCGCCTCTCGGGGCGGCCTTTTTTGTGTCGGCGTCCAGTGACTTGCCTTCGAAAGCGCTCTGATGCACAGGCAACATCGATTGGCCTTCCCCGGGAAAGCAAGGGCTGGATCGGGGAGTGGGACGATCCGGAGACCGGACTGACCTATCTCAACGCCCGCTACTATGATCCCGTCCTGGCGCGCTTCATCTCGCCGGACTGGTACCACCCGAAGTCAAGTGGTGTTGGTACCAACCGGTATGCCTATGCCCTCAACAACCCCGGAGGCCGGATCGGTCCAGGGAGCCGGGGGTACTCCGGCGGCTGGTTTGGAGGCGGAAACCGAGGTGCCCGAACGGACCCACTCGACGGAACCGATTCCGGCACTGAGGATGTAGAAGACAAAGAAAGGAAGGTTCTATCTGCTGGTCGAGGGGCAAAACAAGAGCAAGAGCGAAGGGGAAAAATCCGTAGTGGCCCCGGAAAATGGATTCGCGATTGGATGGAGGATATGGTTGACGATATTGGTAATGGTGGAGGTAGCTGGTGATTAGAAAAATCATCGAAAAGTGCGTTAAGTCATTGAAAGCAATTTACATTTTTCGTAAGCTTGCGCAAGCTGAAGAGCTCCTTGATGAAGGCTTATATTCAGAAGCGCTCAACACGCTAGACACTTTCAATCCTGGAGCATTTTCGATTGACGTTAGTCTCATGAGAGCTGAAGCCTTAATTGGACTCAAGAGAAAAAAAGAGGCCCTTAAGGAACTACGTCATACAAATGCACAAATTGCGGACCTTCCAAATACAGGACAAAAGAAAAAATACTTTAACTTATATAATCTTTGCCTGATTCAGCAGGCTGGTGGCGAGAAAATACCTGGAAATACACTCGTTAATCAATATAATTTAATAAACTTTGAAATAATACCTAATAGAATTAGGAGACAATTTCCAATAACGTTTAAAGATATCAATTAATACGTTTACTTAATTTTCTGAAAACTCAGTATTCAGTCGGCAGTTCGCCTTCGACGTGAGGGGTAAGTTAGGCTTTGATTGTGGAAAACTATGTCTCGTCTCTTCGGATTTTGAGGCAGTCCGTCCTCAAATGCTTGAGTCCATTTGTAGAAGTTGAGACTTGATCTGACAGGTGCCGCCTTTGAGGCTGTGTTTGTCAGATCAGGTTCGGTCTATTTTCTTTTCGATCCAAACCTGTTTTCCATCGACCAGGGTTTCCATGGGCGTTCTGACCTGCCACTGAACTTTCATCCAGCTGCGACTTGAGCCCTATTGGTGTTTACGCCATTCGGCGCAGGTTGAGCAATCGCCCGTCGCGCGGAGCTTTCAGATCGCGTAGCGGGTCGGGCGATTGCGGCGGTCAGGGTCTGGGCGTATTCGGTGGGGGTCTGATAGTCCAACGCCGAGTGTGGGCGTTCGGTGTTGTAGTCGGCAATCCAGGCAGTGATCACGACCCGCGCATGGGCCAAGTTGCGGAACATGGTCTCGTTGAGCAGTTCGTCACGCATGCGACCGTTGAAACTCTCAACGAAGCCATTCTGCATCGGTTTGCCCGGCGCGATGTAGTGCCACTCGATCCGGTGCTCCGAACACCACCGCAAGATGGCGTTCGAAGTCAGTTCCGTTCCAATGTCCGAGACAACCATTCCTGGCTTTCCGCTGCGTTCGATCAAGGCGGTGAGTTCACGCGCCACGCGCCGCCCTGAGATCGAGGTGTCCGGGATCGCAGCAAGGCATTCGCGGGTGACGTCGTCGACCACATTGAGCACCCGGAAACGTTGACCATTAGCCAACTGGTCATGAACGAAATCCAGTGACCAGCGTGCATTGGGTCGCGCCTCGACCAGAATTGGCGCCCGCGTCCCAACTGCCTTGCGTCGGGCCTTTCGCTTGCGCACGGTCAGGCCTTCTTCCCGGTAGAGCCGATAGATCCGGTTGATGCCGGACGGCTCCCCTTCGCGCCGCAATAGAACGAACAGGCGCCGATAGCCAAAGCGCCGTCGTTCATTGGCCAGTTCGCGCAGGCGGCCACGCAGCGCCGTGTCTGGTGCACGCTGCGCCTCGTAGCGGACCATTTTACGATCCGCCCCGGCAATCCGGCACGCCCGCCGTTCCGAGAGCCCGAGCAGGGACCCCAGGTGCGCGACCGCCTCGCGCTTCACGGCAGGCGTCACCACTTTTTTGAAACCAGCTCCTTCATGGCAGCCAGATCCAGCATTTGCTCGGCCAGAAGCTTCTTCAGCTTCGCGTTCTCATCTTCGAGCGCCTTCAGCCGTTTGGCTCATGACACTGTCATACCGCCAAACTTGGCTTTCCAGTTGTAGAAGGTGCCTTCAGACATGCCGTGTTTGCGGCACAGATCCGCGCACTTTGCGCCCGCATCATGCTCGGCAAGGATGCCGATGATCTGCTCGTCCGTGAATCTTGTTCGCTTCATTGTCCGTCCTCAAATTGGGTCGGACTCTAATCGACAGTGGAGGAAAAATCCCGTGGCAGGTCAAGGCCGTGACCAATGACACAGGTAAAGTAGTTACCGTTTACACAAAGTAGTAGGCGCAGAATGGATGAATTTGTAGCACGTCAAAAAAAATGTGAGCGTCCGTTGAACCCGACCTGCCGCTTTTCGATTTGGTGCGTTAAGTGTCCGCTTAATTAAATGGACATTTAAGGGCCCTTAATGA
>NZ_JBSWYH010000056.1:0-16217 GCF_056161025.1 Roseibium sp. AWQ4_254 | reverse complement strand
CGACATAACCCGACTGCTAAATCCAAACGACAGGGTCGACAAACAAAATCCGGAATATCAATTCCAATTCAATTTTCCCGGACAGTAGTGGCCAGCGGTAAAGATGATTGTAGCTCGGCAGAATTCCGGCCCAGCTCAAAAGGACTGCAAGCCCGAACAGGACAAGAAAGAAGAAAAACACCAGTCCTGCCAGCACATCCGCCCGGATGATGGCCGTGATATATTTGTTTTCAAACAGCTTCCTGTGATCCTTGCCCTGGATCTGCACGGTTCGTTCATCCACCGTGATGATAGCAATCATCGCCAGGAAGGTCACAATTGCGGACAGAATAAAGGTCGTGGTCACCCGTCAACGCGCCTCTTTTAAAAGGATCATAAGCGCCGGGAAGCAGAAAGCGCTTGCTCCGCGCTGCTGACCTTTGAAAAACAAGAATAAGCAATCAGAAAAATACCCGGCTTTTATATCACGTAAGGGAATAACTTCCTAGGGTTCTGAAGTTATTCAGCTTATGATAGAGTAAGCGGTTGCAAATGCAGGGGACGTCTCACGAGCCTCAGATGATTGGCCCGGGATTCCACCCCATTGCTGATGCTCCCGGCCGCAAAGGGGTGAAACAGCCAGCTGATGTCCAAGGGCGGGGTTTCCCTCTTGCCGCGCGGCGCCGGGCGGGCTAACTGAAGCGCCATGACTGTCACTGTACGTTTTGCGCCGTCGCCGACCGGCCATATCCACCTCGGCAACAGCCGTCCCGCGCTCTTCAACTGGCTTTTTGCCAAAAAGGAGGGGGGCCGGTTCATTCTGCGGTTCGACGACACCGATCTGGAGCGCTCGAAGCAGGAATACGCGGACTCGATCGAGACGGATTTGCGCTGGCTCGGCATCGAGCCGGATGTGATCGAACGGCAATCGGCCCGGGTGGCCAGCTATGATGCGGCGGCCGAAAAACTGAAACAGGCCGGTTTGCTCTATCCGTGTTACGAGACCCCGGACGAGCTGGAGCGCAGGCGCTCGCGCCAGCGCGCTCTCGGACGGCCTCCGGTCTATGATCGGGCTGGGCTGAAACAGACCGCCGACGAGCGCGCTGCGTTCGAAGCGGAAGGCCGCAAGCCGCATTGGCGCTTTGTGCTGCCCAATCATGACGGCGAACCGTTTGCAACGAAACGCACCGATGTCACCTGGACCGACCTGTGCCGGGGGGAACAGTCGGTGGATCTGGCCTCCCTGTCCGATCCGGTCCTGATCCGGGCTGATGGCACCTATCTTTATACGCTGCCTTCCATCGTCGATGACATTGATATGGGTGTCACTCATGTTATCCGCGGCGAGGATCATGTGGCCAACACAGGCGTCCAGATCGCGATTTTTAAGGCGCTTGGGGTCAAGGCCCCCATCTTCGGTCACCACAATCTCTTGACGACCCGGGACGGGGAGGGGCTCTCCAAGCGCAAGGGAGCCCTGTCGATCGGGTCCCTGCGCGAAGACGGGCTGGAGCCGATGGCCGTTGCCTCGCTCGCGGTCCTGACCGGCACCAGCCAGGCGGTGGAGCCTTTGACGGATATGGCGGCGCTGACGGACAAATTTGATCTTGCCAGCGTCTCCCGTTCCTCGGCGAAGTTTGATCCGGAAGAACTCAAAAGCCTTAATGCGAGGCTGGTCCATGATCTGCCCTTTGACGCTGTCAAGGACCGGCTGGAGGCGCTGCAGATCGGCGGTGGAGCCGCCTTTTGGGACACGGTGCGCGGCAATTGCGACACGGTCGGCGATGCGGCCCCGTACTGGGCCATCCTCACCGGGCCGGTAACCGGCCGCATCGAAGAAGAGGACCGGGAGTTTCTGTCAAGCGCTGCTGCGCTTTTGCCTGACGGCGACGTGACGGAAGAGACCTGGGGCGCCTGGACCTCCGCGCTCAAGGCCGAAACCGGGCGCAAGGGGCGGGGCCTGTTCATGCCGCTGCGCCGGGTCCTGACCGGGCTCGACCATGGTCCGGACATGAAGGCGATGCTGCCGCTTATTGGGCGACATAATATTCTGGACCGACTACCCTGACGGTTCCCGCCGGGGCGCGCGTGCGGCCTGTCCCGGCTGACCCGCTTGTGAAGACCGGGGTTGTGACATCTGTTTCCACCGGCACGTCTTCTGTGTTGCGGCGCAGGCTCAACAGCGGGAAGTCGCCGCCTTCCGGGGGGCTGGCAACGGTGCCGACGGCCCCAGAGCTGGCCGCTTCAAGCGCGGTCAGCTTGGTCACGTCAAACCCTTTTTCCAGATTGGTCAGAGTGTCGGGGTCCTCATAAGGAGGCAGCTGGGCTTTGGTCAGCGGCAGGCGCGACAGCGAAGACGGGGCCGATGGGCCATCGGGGAAGGTGACACCTTGGCCCGGCGGAAGGGAGGCGCGCGGCAAGCCTGCGCTGATATCGGCGAAAGAGACCCGGTCGCCCGACGGGGCGCTGATCACCGACCAGGCCGAGCGGCGCTTCCTGCCTCCGGTCTTCCGGCAACTGCAATCCTTCACAAATTCCGATTTGTAGCGGAAGGCGAAGGGCTGATCCGCATAGGCAATGCCCGCGAGCGACATCATCTCCGACTGGTCACCGCCCGGATTGCGGTAGACATAAAGCTCGGTCGGTGACGCGGGGCAGATTTCCGAACAGCGCGCTTCATCATTGGCAAACTGGCGCCGCCCGGTGGAAAAACTCACCGGGAAAAAATAGCCGTCACATGTGCGCACACACAAGGTTCTGAAGGTGCCGCCGGAAGGCAAGGTGCGGCGTGTGGAAAGGGTCTTGCGCTGCGGTCTGCTTTGGGAGAGTTCCCGGTCGCCAGGCGTGGCGGCAGCCGTCTTCGCCTGTGTCCCGGACCTGAAAAGACGGGCGAGGAAGGAGGGGCCGCTTTCGGGCCGCGCCTCCTGCCGCTGTGCGCTGGCCTGACGGGGAGCGGGCGGGGCATCGCAGTTTTGCCGTTTCAAGGCGGCGCGGATCTGACGCGCGCGCCGTGTGTCCTTTGCCGAAGCGCCACCGCCTGCCTTGGCCAGTTGTCGTTCGATGGCTGCCAGATTCGCACTCATCCGTTTGATCTTGCGCTGAAGCTGGCGGCATTTGTCGGTTTTTTCGCTCGAACAGGAGAAATAGCGTGCATCGCGATTGGCGGCGGCAAGCGCCTTTTGCTGCTGCTTTTGGGCAGAGCGCCATTTTTGCGCAGCGGGCGAGCCGGTCTTGGCCGGAGACGTCAGGCGGCGCAATTCGGATTTGAGCGACGCACAGCTTGCCGCCGCCGCACTCTGCGGCACAAGCAGCAGCCCGGCAAGGGCGAAAACCGCCCCGATGGCTCTGATGGATTTGGCTCTTGATGAAAGCCGCATCGCCTGTCCCCTGATGCGCGTTCGCCGCGCAGCCCTGATCCCGTTTCTGATCACAACGATAGCATGAAAGCGCTCACGTTGAGTTAATCCCCTGCCGTTTCGATCATGTTCAGATGATGACGGTCAAGCGTATACCGGAGAGGTCTGCGTGGTGGCCGGCCTGCCGCTTACAAGATTCCGTATAGTTAGAAAAAGGGCTTTGAAACCTCGTCTGAAGCCTGACCGGATGGGTGCGCGGCAGAGCTGCGAGCTGCGGAAACGGGAGCCGGTCTGGGAGATATTGTTTTTCAGATACATGCCAATCCTGGGGTGGTAAAATTAACCATCTCGCGCGATAGCTGGAAATTCTGCCGTGTTCCGGCCACTTTGTAACAATAGAGGCTTGGAAAGTATAACCCCATGAATAGGGTGCTTAGACAAAAGCGGTGCCTTGAAAACGAGGCAGAAAGACCAAGCAGATTTGACAGAGAGCTTTGACCGGCGAAGTCGTGAAGTGGTGAAAGTGGCGGACCTATCTGTTGATAAGGAAGGAATAGTTAAGGAATTGGGGCATGAAAAATTGCGAATCAACAGTGGAAACTGAGACGCTGCAGTCAACAGAAACGTGGCGTGGGTCGGGTCAAGAGACCGCAGAAGTCAAACGAACAGCTGGCAGGAAAGCGAGGCCGCAATGACGCGCAAATCGAAGAGCAAAAAGGCCGTGCCGGGCGCGAATGAACGGTTCGAGCAGCTTGGCCCTGGTTGTTATGCGTATAGCGCCGACGGGTGCACGAATACGGGGGTGGTGATCGGCGAAAAGGGCATTCTGATCGTGGATGCCCAGGCAACACCGGCTCATGCGGACAAGGTGCTTGAGAAAGTCCGGGAGATTTCCGGCAAGCCGGTGAAACAGGTCGTCCTGACCCATTTTCATGCGGATAGCACGCTTGGCGCGCCAGCCTTTGAGGCGGGCGAGATTGTTGCGTCCGATCTGACCCGGCGCATGATGGACACGCGCGGGCCAGAAGATATCGAGATTTCCCTTCAGCGCCAGCCTGATCTTTTTGAAGATCTGCCTGCGGGAACCGGCAGCAGCCTTCCAAGCATGACGATTGCCTCGTCCATGTCGATTGATCTGGGTGGTCTTGATGTGCGGCTGATGCATCTGGGCCGGGGCCATACAATGGGGGATCTTGTGGTCTGGGTGCCTGCCAGCGGCGTTCTTTATGCCGGGGATCTGGTGCAAACCTCCGCGTCGCCCTATTGCGGTGATGCCCATCTGGCTGACTGGCCGCGGGCGCTTGACCGGATCACGGCCTTCCGCCCGGCAGCGCTGATGCCCGGCCGGGGCCGGGTTGCGGCGAGTGCCTCTGCTGTTGCCAATGCGGTTGAAACAACAAGGGATTTTGTCGCCACTCTGCGCGACACGGCAACGGCCTGTGTGGAACAGAGCATGGGGTTGAAGGACACGCTCAATACCGTTGAAGAGGCGCTTGCGCCCAGATTCGGCTCCAGAACAGACTTTGAACTGCATCTTCCGTTCAGTGTTGCCCGGGCCTATGACGAGGCTCTTGGCCTTGACCAGCCCCAGATCTGGACACGGGAACGGTTTGCTGACCTTCAGGACGCACTCGGGGGGGCTGGGGCGCCCGCCGGTGAGGACGAAGACAGCGATTTCGAAGCTGACGAGGTTGGCGAGGCCATAGATGGGGATGAACTGGTGTCCGACATGGATTTCGCAGCCTCTCTGGCCGATGCCCCGGACACGTCCGCAGAAGAGGAAAGCGACTCGCTGGACCTGTCTGCGGACGATATCGTGGAGCTGGAAGAGGGCGGCGGCGAGGATGATCCCGAGCGGGAACTTGAAACCATCCGCTGAGACCCTTAAGCGTTCAGTCTGCCAAACGCGCGCCATCCGGCGCGCGTTTTGTATTTGGGGCGGGCGCTCCATCCGGCCGCTTGACCGGACGCTCAGGCACCCCACATGAGACCTCGAGCACCTAAACCAATCGCAATTGATAGAGACCTATCTGATGGCGTTTTCCAATTTGCAGGCAAGCGCGCTGTGCACGACGGCGAGTTGGCCGTTTAAGCGTCGCAACGCTGACCGGCAGGTTGGAAAACGCCACCGAAGACCGCTTTTGGTCCCCGTCGGCCAGAGCATCGTTCGTTCGTTGACCGAACAAAAGATGCTCTTGTTGCAGATCTTGCCCGAAACCCTTATCGCGCTGAGGTCTGCACCTCGCCGAGAGACCTCCAAAACCGGTCAGATCGGTCGCTATCAATTGTGATGGGTATAACCTGGAGGATATTTGATGCAGTTTCCTGCTGCCGGACCCCTTGCCCTGGCAACCTGTCTTTTGGCGGCCGCGCCCGGCTTTGCGGCTGACGACCCGGATCTGATTTTCAAGAAATCGACCGTCTGGAAGTTCCTGACCCCGGATCACAAGCTGGCCACCTATGCCATTGACGATCCGATTGTTGACGGGGTGGCGTGCCATTTCACCGTGCCGGAAAAAGGCGGCGTGTCCGGCTGGCTCGGCGTGGCGGAGGAAGTCTCTGATGTGTCTCTGGCCTGCCGTCAGGTCGGACCGGTGACCATCAAGGAGACCTTTGAACAGGGCGAGGAAATGTTCCGGCAGCGCCGGTCGCTGATGTTCAAGAAGATGCGCATTGTGCGGGGCTGTGACACGAAGCGGAATGTCCTGGTCTATCTCGTTTATTCCGACAAGCTGATTGAGGGCAGCCCGAAAAACTCCACATCAACCGTGCCGCTCATGCCCTGGGGCGACCAGACGCCGCCGCAATGCGCGGACTATGTCTCGAACTGACCGGAATTTTCGGGGAAAGAGCAGCTGCGCAGCACCACATGCGTTGTGTTCCCGGGGAAAAGCCTGAGCAGATTGCTCTTGAAGGCGCGCGCGGCTCTAGCCCGCGTCCAGGGCTTCCAGCCGCTTGGCCGCCGGCAGATCGGCTTCTGCGCAGAAATGCTTGTAGAGCATGGCCATGACGTCTTTGACCGGTTCGCTCGACAAACGGTAATAGATGGTGGTGCCTTCGCGGCGGGTGGCCACCAGACCTTGAGCGCGCAACAGGGCCAGCTGCTGCGATACGGTTGGCATGCGCATGCCGGTTGTCTCAGCCAGTTCGCTGACACAGCGCTCTTCTTCAAACACAAGACACATGAGGAGCAGACGAGGCGCGGAGGCCATCATCTTCAGAAATTCGGCAGCAGATTCTGCCTTTTCTTCGATTGCTTTATAGTCCATTTGCCGACTCTGCCAAACACAGGGTAAAACTTCAAGCTGTCGCTCCCATACCAACTTGAACACTGGACGCTCTTTTACAGGCGGCTTGCGACCGTGACAATAATGTTTCCGTTGCCACATCCAGTTCCGGTTAACAGACAGAGGCTTTTCTGTTGCAGTTCATTGCCAAAAGCCTTGGTTCCATCGGTGATTGCGACCAGCGCCGCAAAGGGGGCGCCGAGAACAAGCAACACAAAAAGAATCACAAACAAACGGTTCAGCATGGTGGTCTCCAGATGGCAATCCGTATCGATTGCCTGAAGACTAGGCCCGAAGGCTTGAACCTGTTCTGACTGGCATGTTCAGCGGCTGTTCAGATATCTAAACATCCTGGAAAGAAAAGGAATATCAGTTCGTTAGGCGTCACAGATTCTCCGTCATGGCCCGCCGGAGCGCCTTCAGAAGCACCGCATCGCGGCCATAGATATCTTTCCGGAAGTGGGTCGATCCATCCTTGTTCATCCAGGCGGTGAGGTAAGTCAGGTGCACCTGGGTGGAGACCACAGGTTTGACAATTGTCCGCTTGGCCGTGTCCCGGATCTTTTCCCAGTGGCCCGGTGTGGAATTCACGTCAACCAGAAGCACATCGGAGAGTGCGAAAGGATCGGAGGCCCGGATACAGCCATGGCTGAAGGCGCGCTCGGACCGGGCAAACAGGGATTTTGACGGCGTATCGTGGATATAGATGTTGAACCGGTTCGGAAACATGAACTTGATCCGGCCAAGAGCGTTGCCGTCGCCAGGGTCCTGGCGCAGGCGGAAGGGAAAGTTCTTGCCCGAATAGCTGTGCCAGGAAATCTGGGTTGCGGCCACTTCCCGGCCGTCCTCAAACACCCGGATTTTCTGCCGGGTGAGGGCCGAAGGGTTTTGCTTGAGCTTCGGCAGGTATTCCTTGGTGGCGATGGAATAGGGCACATTCCAGAACGGATTGATTTCCACATAGTCCAGCGTGTCGGAAAACACGGGTGTTGCATGGTAGGGCTTGCCGACCACAACGCGTGTGGTGTGGATGGTCTTGCCATCGCGCACCACTTTCAGGTTCTGATCCGCCAGGTTCACAAACACAAAGAAGGCTCCAAGATCGTCCGGCATCCAGCGCCGCCGCTCCATGTTCAGTTCCATCTGGATGAGCTTGTCCTGAAGGGGAATGTTGAGCCGCTCCAGCGTGTTTTTTCCGATGACCCCGTCCTGTTCGAGCCCGTTTTGGCCCTGAAACGTCTTGACCGCGTCCACGAGTGAGCCGTCATAGGTCCCGCCGGAATGCTCCTTTGCGCCGGGAATGTCTTCTGCCATCAGACGGGTTCGCAGCACCGGGACCCGGGAATCGTTCATGCCGGGTTTTAAAACCTCGCCCTCCGGTATCACGGCAAAGCCGCCATCTGCGGCCTTTTGCCGGTACTGGGCCAGACGGCGTTTCAGGCGGGCGTAATTGTCGGACTGGGGCGCGAGGCTTTCCAAGAACGCGCTGAAGTCGGGTGTCGCGACAGCCGTTTCAAACAGGGCTCTTGGGTCTGGGCGGTCCGGAAACAGATTGAGCGCCTTGTTGACCTTGTTGGGCTGTACCCGGCCCGAGGAGAGATGAGTGGCATAGCGCAGAAACTGATGGGACAGGCCAAGGTCAAACCGGGCCCACTCCGCCGGGGTCTGGGCCTGATCTGCCAAATCGGCCAATTGCAGTGGCTGGTAGTTGCCGGGATCGAGCGCATGGTCGTTGGCGGCCGCCATGGCGGCGATCGCCAGATGCGCCCGTTCCTTCAGGCCCTCCTGATCGAACCAGACCGGCGCAAAGATCCGCTCGGCATAGTATTCTTGAAGGCCTTGGGGAAGATCTGCGGGCAAGGCATCCCGGATATCCCTGGCAATAGGCGTTTGAGGGCCGTTGTCCGTGCTGGCCGGGGCTGCCGTTTGCTCCGCCGGAACTGCCGGAGCTGGTTGGGCGGCCGCATCCGTGGCTGGAGAGGAAAGGATGAGGCTGGCGGCAAGCAGCAGCCAGACCCGGACATATCGACTTACCCCCAAAACTGCCATGTGCTTCCTCCCTTTGATTCCCCTACGGAAAGTTTACGGCAAGGAGCAGTCCCCGCCAACGGAGCCGTTCTTGTTCTGCCTGCCCCGCTAAAATTGCAGCCTTGACCGCGTCCTGTGTTCCGGTCCATATAGAGCCCCATGATGACGGCCCTTTGGAACATCATTACAACCACCATTATTTGCAGCTAGCGACACCGCTGGCTGTGGCCGTTCCCTCTTGGCAAAAATTCCTCTGAGACGGATCGCCCGGTCAGCCGGCCAGGAGACCCTATGACATGAGCGCCGCTGAGACATCACAATCTGGCACGAGCAGGGGCTTGAAGCTCACCAACACCTTGACCCGCGAGAAGGAAGACTTCCGGGCCATCGATGATGGGAATGTGCGTCTTTATGTCTGCGGCCCGACAGTCTACGACTTCGCTCATATCGGAAATGCCCGGCCCGTGATCGTGTTTGACGTCCTCTACCGGCTGCTCCGGCATCTTTACGGGGTTGGTCATGTCACCTATGCGCGCAACATCACTGACGTGGACGACAAGATCAACGCCCGGGCCCTGCGCGACTATCCGGACCTGCCGCTGAACGAGGCGATTGCCAAAGTCACCCAGAAAACCGCTGATCAGTTCCACAAGGACATCGCCGCGCTGGGTGTTCTGAACCCGGACCATGAGCCCAGGGCCACCCAGCATATTGATGGCATGGTGGCGATGATCGGCCAGCTGCTTGACAAGGGGCACGCCTACGAAGCGGGCGGGGAAGTTTTGTTCGATACCGCGTCCATGCCGGACTATGGCGGCCTGTCCAAGCGCAAGCTGGATGAGCAGCTCGCCGGCGCCCGGGTTGCCGTTGAGGATCACAAGAGATCTCCGGGAGATTTTGTCCTTTGGAAACTCTCCTCCGGCGATGAGCCGGGCTGGGAGAGCCCGTGGGGACGCGGGCGTCCGGGCTGGCATATCGAATGCTCGGTCATGAGCGCTCACCACCTGGGCCAGGTGTTCGACATTCACGGCGGTGGGCTCGATCTGATCTTTCCCCACCACGAGAATGAAATCGCCCAGTCCCGCTGCGCCCATGGCACCTCCACTATGGCCAACTACTGGATGCACAACGGTTTCCTTCAGGTCGAAGGCAGGAAGATGTCCAAGTCGGAGGGCAATTTTTTCACCCTTCAGGAGCTTCTGGAGACGGAGCGTTTCGGCGGCCGGTCTTGGCCGGGGGAGGTGCTGCGGCTGGCCATGCTGATGACCAATTACCGCGAGCCCATCGACTTTTCCAAGCGCAAGCTGGAAGAGGCCGAACACCTGCTGGCCAAATGGCCGGAGCCGGTTGAGACCGCTGCGGAGCCTGCTCCCGAGGTTCTGGCGGCGCTTCTGGATGATCTCAACACATCGGCGGCCGTTCAGCATCTGCATGCGCTGGCGGTGGAGGCAGCGAAGGACCCGGCAAAGCTGCCCGTCTATTCAGCCTCGGCGGCGCTGTTGGGGGTTGGGCCGGTGAAGGTGGATCTGTCCGGAATTGATGAGGCCGCGATCCAAGGTGCCGTCACCTTGCGCCTGGAAGCCTTGAACAGCAAAAACTGGGCAGAAGCGGACCGGATACGAGATGAACTGGTGTCTCAAAGAATTCTATTAAAGGATTCAAAAGACAAAGAAACTGGAGATAGAATAACAAGCTGGGAGGTGAAGCGGTGACAGGCACGCCTGCCAGTCAGGTTTGGGCCGGAGGCTGCCAGTGCGGGGCGGTCCGGTTCCGGGTGGACGGTGCCCTCGGCACCGCCTCCATCTGCCACTGCCGCATGTGCCAGAAGGCCTTTGGCGCATTTTATGCGCCCTTGGTCAGCATCCGGGACGGTGGAAAACTGACCTGGACGCGGGGCGGCCCCAAGCGGTTCCAAAGCTCCAACCATGTGGCGCGGGGCTTTTGCGAGGCTTGCGGCACACCGTTGACCTATGAGGCCCCCGACGGGGTGGCGCTGGCCATCGGCGCGTTTGACGCGCCGGAGGATTTGGCCCCTGAAATCCAGTATGGGGTTGAAGCCAAGCTGTCCTATACGGACCGGATGTCCTGCATTCCTGAGCGCCGGACAGAAGAAGACCTGGAGACAGCGGCGTTTTTGGACGGAATTGTCTCTTATCAACATCCCGACCACGACACGGAGACCTGGCCACCGGCTAAGGTTCCTCCCCAAGCAAAAGACTAGACCCAGCCACGCTGCCAGGTAGGAAACCCATGACCAAGGAACGCCTGTACCTTTTCGATACGACCCTGCGCGACGGTGCCCAGACCAGCGGCATTGATTTTTCCGTCAACGAGAAAATCGGGATTGCAGGGCTGCTGGAGCGGTTGGGGGTCGACTATATCGAAGGCGGCTATCCGGGAGCGAACCCGGCCGACACGGCGTTTTTCAGCGAGCCGCGCACGAAAACCGCCGTCTTCACCGCCTTTGGCATGACCAAGCGGGCTGGGCGGTCTGCAGCCAACGACCCGGGGCTTCAGGAGGTGCTTGCAGCCCGGTCCGACGCCTGCTGTTTCGTCGCCAAGGCCTGGGACTATCACGTGAAGGTCGCGCTTGGCTGTTCCAACGAGGACAATCTGCAGTCGATCCATGACACGGTGTGCGCGGCCCTTGCGGCGGGCAAGGAAGCGATGATCGATTGCGAGCATTTCTTCGACGGTTTCAAAGCCAACCCGGATTATGCACTTGATTGCGCCCGGACTGCCTATCAGGCAGGTGCCCGCTGGATCGTGCTGTGCGACACCAATGGCGGCACATTGCCGGATGAAATCCATCATGTTGTGACAAAGGTTCAAGAGGTTGTGCCCGGCAGCCATCTGGGCATTCATACCCATGACGACACTGGCCAGGCAGTGGCCAATGCGCTGGCTGCCGTCGATGCGGGGGTGCGCCAGATCCAGGGCACGTTGAACGGCTTGGGCGAGCGCTGCGGCAACGCCAATCTGATCACGCTGATCCCCACCTTGAAACTCAAGGGCGCCTATGCGGACCGGTTCGAGCTTGGGGTCAGCGACGCACAGCTGAAGGAAATCACTTCGATTTCCCATGCCTTTGACGAGATCCTTAACCGATCGCCCTACCGGCAGGCGCCCTATGTGGGCGAGACAGCCTTTGCGACCAAGGCCGGCATCCATGCCTCCGCGATCCTGAAGGATCCGCAGACCTATGAGCATGTGGCCCCGGACGTGGTCGGCAACCAGCGCCGGGTGCTGGTGTCCGACCAGGCGGGCAAAAGCAACCTGCTTGGGGAACTCTCCCGGGTGGGGATTGAGATCGACAAGTCCGATCCGCGCCTTGACCGGCTTCTGGCCCTCGTCAAGGAACGGGAAGCGGAAGGCTATGCCTATGAGGCTGCGGATGCCTCCTTTGAGCTTCTGGCCCGGCGCGAACTGGGCGGCGTGCCGCGCTATTTCGATGTGAACTCTTTCAAGGTGATGGTGGAACGCCGCTTCAATGCCATTGGCGATCTGATCACCGTATCCGAGGCGGTGGTGAAGGTGGATATTGACGGGGAAACCCGCATGTCTGTCGCAGAAGGCAACGGGCCGGTGAACGCCCTCGACATGGCCCTGCGCAAGGATCTTGGAAAGTACCAGACGGCAATTGCAGGGCTGGAGCTGATCGACTACAAGGTTCGTATCCTGAATGGGGGCACGGGCGCCGTCACCCGCGTTCTGATTGAAAGCCACGACACGGACAGCCACCGCCGCTGGTTCACGATCGGGGTATCCTCCAATATCGTCGACGCCTCGTTTCAGGCCCTGCTCGACTCCATCACATTCGCGCTGCTGAAGGCCGACGCCGCCTGAGGGCCATGCGCGCCAGAAAGGCAATAGAATGTCGCATCCGGCAACGGACACCGACGCACGGGAGCGTTTTCGCGAAGGCCTGCTCTACGGCCTTCTGGCCTATGGCATGTGGGGCTTCTTTCCCGCCTATTACAAACTGACCGCAGGTGTTCCAGCAGATCTGGTGGTGTCTCACCGGATCATCTGGTCGGTGTTGTTTGTCGGACTGTTTCTTTTTCTGCGCGGCCGGTGGCAGGAAGTACGCGAGGTGTTCCGCCAGCCCAAGGTGCTGGGCGGCCTGATGGCCTCTGCCACGTTCATCGGGGTCAACTGGCTGGTCTTTGTCTGGGCAATTGAGCACGAAAAGGTGCTCGACATCTCGCTCGGCTATTTCATCAATCCTTTGGTGAGCATTCTGGTCGGGCTGGTGGTGCTGCGCGAGCGCCTGTCAGCCGGGCAGGGGATTGCGGTCGCCATTGCCGGCATTGCCGTGGTGGTGCAGGCAGTTCTAGCCGGAGGCCTGCCCTGGGTTTCGCTGACCCTGGCCGTGACCTTTGCCGGATATGGGTTCGTGCGCAAGGTGACCCCGGTCAAGGCGACGCCGGGCATGTTTGTGGAAACCGTGCTGCTGTTGCCGATTGCTGCCGGCTATCTTCTGTTCAGTCTGGGGCAGGGCCGGGATGCGATGGTGCTGAACGATTTGCCTGTGCTGCTGGCGCTGGTGGGCACCGGAACGGTGACCGCGCTGCCCCTGATCAGTTTTTCTGCTGCCGCGCGCAGACTGCCGCTCTTCATGATCGGCTTGATGCAATATATCGCCCCGTCCATGCATTTCCTGATGGCGGTTTATATCTGGGGCGAGCCGTTGGATTCGGCCAAACTTCTGACCTTTGCCATGATCTGGGCCGCGCTGGTGATTTTCACCTTTGACAGCTGGCGCGGCTACCGGCGCAAGGTGCAATCGTAAGGGCAAGGCAAACAGCGCCGGATGTGTCCCTCCGGCGCTGTTGACTGATTGTCGCCAAGGCTTGCAAGCCCCGGGTTGCCAAATGGCGGGGGGAGCCTCCTGCGCTGATGTCAGAGATCCTCGATGCCCACCGCAGTGCCAGCCTGGGCTGTGTCCGTGTCCGGGTCTTCAGAGGCGCGCCGCAGCATGGGCAGGATGTCGTCAACCGACTTGGCGACCAGATAGGGCACTTCTGAATCCGGCCGGATATAACCCTGTGCGCGCATATGATCGAGCAGTTCCATCAGCGGCGACCAGAAGCCGTTGATATCGGCCAGTATCACCGGCTTCTTGTGCCGCCCGAGCTGGGCCCAGGTCATCATCTCGACAACCTCTTCCAGGGTGCCGATGCCACCGGGAAGGGCGATGAAGGCATCGGATCTTTGGAACATCAGATGTTTGCGTTCATGCATGTCCTGCGTGACCACGAGGTCCTTGAGGGCGGTCAACATGACTTCCCGTTTTTCCAGAAAATGCGGGATGATGCCGGTGACATCGCCGCCAGCTTCCAGGGCGGCCCTTGCAACCGTTCCCATGAGCCCGACATTGCCGCCGCCATAGACCAGACGCAGGCCCGCTTCCGCCAGAACCTGGCCAAGTCGGGTTGCAGACGCTTCGTGAACCGGGTCCGAGCCAATGCTGGAGCCACAATAGACACAAACGCTTTTGAGTTGATTTTGAGAGACCGTATTCATGACGCAAAGATGTGGCATTGTGTTTGTCTTAAGGTCAAGCATTCTATGCAAGACCTTTGACTTTTCTGCCGGATTTCTTGCCGTCCCTTGAAAAGACGGGTATGGATGGGGCGGCTTGGAAAATATGACAGGGGCAGACGTTTGAACCGGGTGTGATGCGGGACCAAGGACACTCCGGCCTCAGCGAAAGAGCCTTTTAATGGGAAGATCCTTCTGACGGGACCGAAATGAACAAGAAGACAATCATCTGGACCTTGGCTCTGGCTGTGCCTGTTGGCGTGGCGGCCCTTCTGGCCGGATATTTTTACAAATCCGGTGTATTGCCGAACAGGGACGCCGGTGAGACGGCCCCGATTGCTGAAACAAAATCAGATGGCCCGGCTCTACCGGCCGCGTCCGGTGGCAAGACAGTCTCCAGTGACCCCACAGCGGCACAGTCGGCAGCGGGCGAACCGCAACAGGCTGCGGCTTTGCCAGAGGGCCAGGCCGCAGACAAGGCTGGGGACAACCAGGAGGCGTCCGCAGAGGAGGCCCCGCTGCAGGGCCCGAGCTTTGATGTGGTCGGTGTTGAGCCGACCGGTGAGACGGTTGTCGCCGGCCGCTCCGATGCAGGCGCCATCATTGCGTTGACCGCCAATGGTGAAGTGGTCGGCAAAAGCATCGCCAATGAGGCGGGTGAATGGACCATTATTCTGGCAGAGCCGCTGAAACCCGGCGATTATGATGTCGGGCTTGAAGTTCATAATGAACAGGGCGGGACGGTTGAAGAATCCGAACAGCGTCTCGCCGTCTCCGTGCCTGAAGGGGGCAAGGAACAGCCTCTGGTCGTGCTGAACGATCCGGAAGGCCCCTCCGATATCCTGCAAAAGCCTGAGCCGGAGCCAGAAAAGGTTGCCGAAATGTCCGATGGGCAGACAGGGCAGCAACAGGTGGCCAGCACGCCGGACACGCAAAATGCGCCAACCGGTGGTCCCACGCAAGAGACCGTTGTGGCGGCCCTGCCGGAGACCTCGGCAGACGATGCGCAGGACGCCTCCGCTCAGAGCAACACCGCCAACGGTGCCCAAGAGCAAGTGGCCACACCCGCTCCGGCGGCGCAGCAGGATCAGACGGCTGGCGTCTCATCTGTGGGCGCCCCTTCTGATGGCGCTCTGGCGCCGCAAACTGCGGCCGCTTCTGACGCAAGTACGATACAAGAGAACGCTCCCGGAGAGGCTCCGAAGATCACAGTTGAGGCTGTCGAATCGGAGCCGGACAAGGTCTATGTGGCCGGTACCGGTGAGCCGGGCGCGTCGGTGCGGGTCTATGTCGGCGAAGAGTTTCAGGGCGAAGCAACCGTGGATGCAGGTGGCAAATGGCTTCTGGAAGGGGCAAAAAACGTCTCTGAAGGCGATGTCGAGGTCCGTGCAGACCTGATCGGCAAGGATGGCAATGAAGTTGACGCCCGCGCTGCGGTGACGTTTGAAAAGGAACGGGACCAGCAGATTGTGCTCACCAAGGTCGTGGCGCAGGGCGCGGGCGCGCAGGCGGGCGATCAGGACGCTGAGGTCAAGAAGGCTCTGCCGGTGGTCATTATCCGCAAGGGCGATAATCTGTGGCGGATTTCCAGGCGTCTTTACGGGGACGGCTTCCGGTATACGACTATCTACAAGGCCAATCAGGACCAGATCCGGGACCCGGACCTGATCTATCCTGGCCAGGTGTTCCTGACGCCTGAAGGGGACCTCAACTGGCCGTCGCCGGAGAAAGAGCCCGGCTGATCCGGGGGGGCGATGGGCCGGTTCCGCGCAGCCGCTGTGTCTTCCCGCAGGATGGGCTGACCACAGGCCCAAACACTCCAAAGAAACAAACAGGCCGCCCCACGGGGCGGCCTGTTTGTGTTCTGGGAGGGGCGATGGGACTGCGCGTCGCGGGAAGAGCGCCGAAAGAGCCAGGTCACTCAGGCCGGACATTTATACATAGCGTCATTCCGGCGGCCACTCTCCTGAGCCTATGATGCGGGGTCGTAGCACACGCCCCAAGAGGCATAAAAGGAGAGTGA
>NZ_JBSWYH010000055.1:0-16704 GCF_056161025.1 Roseibium sp. AWQ4_254 | reverse complement strand
CTGGCCTCCTTGTCCAGCCCTCAGCTTGAATCACTATTCACCACAAAAGGGAACCCAAGACGATTCAGACTTTTTGGGAAATGCTCTAGTTCACACCGGTATTTTGCAGGATCAGCCGGGTCACCTCCTTCGGGATTTCCAGATGCGGCATATGGCCGACGCGCTCGAAAATATGGGTTGCGACGGTTCCCGGCAGCTTGTGCGCCTGGCGGGTGGGCAGAACCCGGTCCTGGGTGCCCCAGATCACTTTCACCGGCATGGGCAGGTCCGCCAGCGCGTCCCGGGGCAAGGTCTTTTGCACGGTACCGTCGATAATCTCGTCCGCGATCGCCTCCAGCGTGGCGGCTGCCCCTGGCTTGGCGCGGCTCTCGGCTACGGATTTGGCCAGATATTTCGGCAGCTTGAACTCCCAGCCGAAAAACTGCTCCAGCAGAATTTCAACGTCCGCCTGATCCGTAGCCGCTGCATAGCGGCGCAGCAGACGGTGATTGATCTCCGGGCCGAAGCCGCCGGGCGCCAGAAGCGTCAGGCTGGCGATCCGCTCCGGCGCACGCAGGGCAACCAGAACCGCCACCGCTCCGCCCATGGAGTGTCCGGTCAGGTGCACCCGGTCCAGCTCCAGCGCCTCCAGGGACTGGGCAACGGCTTTCGCCGCAATACCCGCATTGCCGACCTGGGGCCAGTCCAGCGCCTGGCCGTGTCCGGGCAGATCGAAGGCAAGAGAACGTTTTCTGGCCGCCAGAGCGGTCTGGATATTCACCCAGGTCTGCCGGTCTCCGCCAAAGCCGTGCAGAAGCACGACAGGGCACTCATCAGCCCCCCCGGCGGCAGGCTGGTCATGAAAAGGCAGATGGCGCGGGGGATTGGGACGCAGGTCAGTCATGGTCTTTGATCACTTTTGAAACGCAGAGACGCATCGGTGCGAAGAGGGACGAGGAATGAGAGAGAAGAAATACGGCAGCCACGTCATTTGAGC
The DNA here is from genome assembly GCF_056161025.1 of Roseibium sp. AWQ4_254. Taxonomy (NCBI): domain Bacteria; kingdom Pseudomonadati; phylum Pseudomonadota; class Alphaproteobacteria; order Hyphomicrobiales; family Stappiaceae; genus Roseibium; species Roseibium sp. AWQ4_254. The sequence goes on along the minus strand of NZ_JBSWYH010000055.1, from coordinate 15,728 downwards.
GCAAACAGGGGCTGCGGATCAGTAAAGCCGCTAAGCTCGAAAGAGCCGACCGGCTCGGCCCGTGCTGCGCAATACCGGACAATGTCCTCGGTCATCAGCACATCCGACCCGGTGGTCTTGGTCAGGCTTTCGATACGCGCGGCCGCATGGACCGACTGGCCAATCACCGAAAAGGTCAACCGGTGGGGTACCCCGATATTGCCGAACATGACCGACCCCACCGACAGGGCGACCCCGGCCTGCATGGGCATGGCGCTTGCCGGGTCGTCATTGACCGCCGCAAGCCTCAACCGCGTTTCATCGGCCGCCTGAACAGCCTGTTTGACCGCATTTTCAAGGCTTTGCTCTCCAATGGGGAAGACACCCAGAACCGCATCACCGATAAAGTCGAGCACCTCGCCACCGTTATCCAGAACCGATCCGGCCGTGGTTTCGAAATACCGGTTCAGCCAGGTCAGATAGGCATCTGGCCCGAGAGCTTCGGCAATGGCGGTGGACCGGCGCATGTCGCAATAATAGATCACCGCATCAATGGTCTCGCCGTCGCCGTGGCGGATCTGTCCGTTCAGCACCTTTTTGCCGGCCGTCTGCCCCAGATAGGTCTCGGCAACCGTTTTGGTGATCTGGCTGCCAATATTGGCCCGGGCGGCCAGCGCCAGACGCTTTTGGATATATTCAATGGCCTTCAGGGCGTCGTCAGAAAAGCCCTCACTGTCGCAAGTGGCCCAGCTGACAATAATACCGCTATTGGCATAATCCTCCGGATTGGTCGGCATGTCGAAATGCGTCGGCAGTACCAGATAGTCGGTATACCCGGCCTCGCTCAGGCGGGTTAGCAGCGGGAATTCCTGCGGCGCATTGGAGTTGGTCAACCGCCGGCGGAACCGCGGCTCCTGGTTGACCAGAACAGCCCGCACCGGGCTTTGCAGCCAGTCGTCGGTTTCTTCTTCCGAATGGGCGATCAGCTCGTGATGCAGCTCATTGCCGCTTTCCCAGATCACCAGTTCGGCTTCGATCAACGGGTGCAGCGTGGACCAGGCCATCATGCCCCGGTCGACCGGAACCTCGCAGGCGCGCAGCCGCTCACACATTTCGGCAAACATCTTGCCCAGATTGGGAGAGCCAAGAGCCTGGCTGATCATCCAGTCTTCGATCTCGTCTATTTTCGCCATACTGATCATGGCGTCACGTTAAAGTGCTTTTGCTGCGGTGACCAGACAGGGATCCCCATATCCGGACGCCAACAGTTGCGGCAGTTTTGACCTGTCACATCCGTTGTGTCTGCAAGGCTTGAAAATGAATGAACGTTCATTTATAGAAACTCACAGGAGGACGATGTGGCCGTGACAGAACCAAGACCAGCCGCCCGCAGTGCCAAAGGCCAGGAAACCGCCCGCCGTGTTCTGGATGCGGCGCTCAAGCGGTTTGCTGACGCAGGCTATGCAGCCGTTTCCATGCGCGAGATCGCGGCCGATGTCGGGGTTCGCCCCGGCGCGCTCTACAATCACTTCCCCACCAAGCAGGACATTTTAAAAGACCTGATGCTTGCCCATATGCGCGCGCTTCTGACCGCCTGGGACATCACTCCTTTTGCGGCCGCCATGGACCCGCTGGAGCGGTTTGTGCGCTTTCACATCCGCTACCATCTGCAGCGCGCCGATGAAGTCTTTATCTCCTATATGGAACTGCGCAATCTGGAGCCGGATAATTTCAAGCTGGTGGAAGCCGAACGCCGCCGCTACGAGGCCATCCTGACCGGCATTTTGGAAGATGGAACGGCGGCCGGACGCTACAGCACCGGCGATCCCAGGGTTACGACGCGGGCCATCATCGCCATGCTGACCGGCATCCCCACCTGGTACCGGGCGGGCGGCAGCCTCAGCGAGCGTGAGGTCGAAGACCTTTATCTCACCATGGTGCGCAAAGCGGTCGCGCCCCTTCCCGGCCAGGCCCTTTCCCAGACCACAGCCCCGAACGGAGACCGGATGACATGAGCATCCTGACATCAAGCCTCTCGCCGAAAAGCAGCGCCTTTTCCGCCAACCGGGCGGCCCATGAGGCGGCCATGGACGCGGTCAGGACCGCAGCGCAAAGGGCCCTGGATGGCGGTGGTGAATCCGCCCGCCAGCGCCACCTCGCCCGGGGCAAGATCCTGCCCCGCGAACGGGTCTCCCGCCTGCTTGATCCCGGATCGCCCTTTTTGGAAGTCGGCATGCTGGCCGCCCATGACCTTTATGACGGCGCCGCCCCGTCTGCCGGAATGATCGCCGGGATCGGCAGGGTGGAAGGCCAGGAGGTCATGGTGCTTGCCAATGATGCCACGGTGAAAGGCGGCACCTATTATCCCCTGTCGGTGAAAAAGCACCTGCGCGCCCAGGAAATTGCCGCCGAAAACAATCTGCCCTGCATCTATCTGGTGGATTCAGGCGGCGCCAATCTGCCGAACCAGGACGAGGTCTTTCCCGACCGGGATCATTTCGGGCGGATCTTCTACAATCAAGCCAATATGTCGGCCAGGGGCATTGCCCAGATTGCCGTGGTCATGGGCTCGTGCACCGCAGGCGGCGCCTATGTTCCCGCCATGTCGGACGAAACCATTATCGTGAAAAACCAGGGCACTATCTTTCTTGCCGGACCGCCCCTGGTGAAGGCGGCAACGGGAGAGGAAGTGACGGCGGAAGATCTGGGCGGCGGTGATGTGCATACGCGCCTGTCCGGGGTCGCCGATCATCTGGCCCGCGACGACACCCATGCTCTGGCCCTGGCCCGGCGCGCCATTGCCAGCCTCAACCGCACCAAACGAACCGGAGCCGCCCTTCAGGCGCCGGAAGATCCGCTTTACGACCCGGAGGAAATCCTTGGTGTCGTGCCTGGGGACTTGAAAACGCCCTATGACATTCGCGAGGTGATTGCCCGCGTGGTCGACGGGTCCCGCTTTGACGAATTCAAGGCGCGCTACGGCACCTCCCTTGTCTGCGGCTTTGCCCATATCCACGGCATGCCCGCCGGCATCATTGCCAATAACGGCGTGCTGTTCTCGGAGAGCGCGGTCAAGGGTGCCCATTTTGTCGAACTGTGTTCACAGCGCAAGGTGCCGCTGGTGTTCCTGCAGAACATCACCGGCTTCATGGTTGGGCAGAAATATGAAAGCGGTGGCATTGCAAAGGACGGCGCCAAGCTGGTGACGGCGGTTGCCACCACTTCCGTTCCCAAAATCACCATGCTGGTCGGCGGGTCCTTCGGTGCGGGCAATTACGGCATGTGCGGACGGGCCTATTCGCCGCGCTTCCTGTGGACCTGGCCCAATTCGCGCATCTCCGTTATGGGCGGCGAACAGGCTGCAGGCGTTCTGGCCACCGTCCGCCGGGACGGCATCGAGCGCAAGGGCGGCAGCTGGACGCAAGAAGAAGAACAGACGTTCAAGCAGCCGATCATCGACCAGTTCGAGGACCAGGGTCACCCGCTTTATGCCAGCGCCCGCCTGTGGGATGACGGCATTGTCGACCCGCGCAAGACCCGAGACATACTGGGGCTCTCCCTGTCGGCCGCGCTCAACGCGCCGATCGACGATACCCGCTTCGGTCTCTTCAGGATGTGATGCCATGAGCCATATCGAAACGCATGTCGGTGACATCACCCGGCTGAAGGTCGACGCCATCGTCAATGCAGCCAATTCCTCGCTGCTCGGCGGCGGCGGAGTGGACGGCGCCATTCACCGGGCGGCCGGACCGGAACTTGTTCAGGAATGCCGCCTTTTGAACGGCTGCAAGACCGGCGACGCCAAGATCACCGCCGGATACAAATTACCGGCAAGGCACATCATCCACACGGTTGGCCCGGTCTGGCGCGGCGGCAACGAGGGCGAAGCCGGACTGCTTGCCAGTTGCTACGAAACCAGCCTCCGGCTTGCCGCGGCCAATGCCTGCCGCACCGTTGCCTTTCCTGCAATCTCGACAGGCATTTATGGCTATCCGGCGGAGCTGGCAGCTGAAACGGCAGTCAAAACCATTCAGAAGACGCTCGCTGAGCTGCCGGAAATCGAAACGGTTGCGCTGGTCGCGTTCGATGACGCGGCGCTTGCCCATTTGCTGAACGCGCTGAAGGGGAACGAAGACTGATGTTCAAGAAAATCCTCATAGCCAATCGCGGCGAAATCGCGTGCCGGGTCATCGGGACGGCGAAACGGCTCGGGATCCGCACGGTCGCGGTCTATTCGGACGCGGACGCAAACGCCAAACATGTCGCCATGGCGGACGAAGCCTTTCGGATCGGTCCGGCACCGGTGGGTGAGAGTTACCTCAGGATCGACAGGATCATCGAGGCTTGCCAGAAAAGCGGCGCTGAGGCGGTGCATCCGGGATACGGCTTCCTGTCCGAAAACCCCGACTTCGTCGATGCGCTCGACAAGGCCGGGATCACCTTTATCGGCCCGAGTGCAAAGGCCATACGGGCCATGGGGCTGAAAGACGCCGCCAAGGCGCTGATGGAAAAGGCCGGGGTACCGGTGGTGCCCGGCTATCACGGGGAGAGCCAGGACCCGGCATTTCTGAAAGCGGAAGCGCACCGGATCGGCTACCCGGTTCTAATCAAGGCCCGCGCGGGCGGCGGTGGCAAGGGCATGCGCCGGGTTGACGACCCGGCCGACTTTCTGGACGCGCTCTCCGGTGCCCAGCGTGAAGGCGAAGCCAGTTTCGGCGACGGACGGGTACTGATCGAAAAATACCTGACCAAGCCGCGCCATATCGAAATCCAGGTGTTCGGCGACAGCCATGGCCATGCGGTGCACCTGTTTGAACGGGATTGCTCCCTCCAGCGCCGCCACCAGAAGGTCATTGAAGAGGCCCCTGCCCCCGGCATGCCGGAGGAGATGCGCAAGGCCATGGGTGAGGCTGCCGTTACCGCCGCCAAGGCCATCGGCTATTGCGGCGCCGGGACCATCGAGTTCATCGCCGATGTTGCGGATGGACTGCAGTCCGACCGCTTCTATTTCATGGAAATGAACACCCGCCTGCAGGTGGAACATCCGGTGACCGAGCTGATTACCGGCGAGGATCTGGTGGACTGGCAGCTGCAGGTTGCCTCCGGTGCGCCCCTGCCCAAAACTCAGGAAGAGCTGAGCTTTTCCGGTTGGGCCTTTGAAGCCCGGCTCTATGCGGAAGATGCGCCCAAGGGCTTTCTGCCCGCCATCGGCACACTGGAGCATGTGCACCTGCCGGACCATCTTGCCCGTGTCGACAGCGGCGTGCGCGCAGGCGATGAGATCACGCCCTGGTACGATCCGATGATTGCCAAAGTGATCACCCATGGCGCATCCCGTGAGGAAGCCCTTGGCAAATTGCTGGCCGCCCTGGACGCTACACAGGTGGCCGGCTGCGTCACCAATGCGGGCTTTCTGGCAGCCCTCTGCCGCCATGAGGGCTTTGCCAAAGGCGATGTTGATACCGGCCTGATCGACCGGGATCTGGCGGTGCTGATCGGCGAGCCCGAATTGCCCGATGAAGCAATTGCCCTAGCCGCCCTATCGGCCCTTGGTCTTGCAAAACCCGCCTCCGGCTCTGACCCTTTCGAGACCCTGGCCGGCTGGCGCCTGTGGAGTGCGTCCCGTCAGTTCGCCCTTCTGGAAATCGACGGGGAGCGCCACGACATTGAAGTGCACGCCCTCGGCCAGCGGCGGTTTTCCGTTCATCTCCCAGGCGGGCCCCGTATGGTTGCGCTGATCGAGACGGACGGCACACACCTGACCTATGACTGCGACGGCCACAGGGCAAGGGCAACAGTGGTCCACGGTTCCAACGGCCTCACCGTGTTCCTGAACGGCCATGCCTTTTCCGTCGGCCTGCCCGACAGCCTGAGCAGCAATGACGATGTGGCCGCTTCCGGGGATCAGGTGACGGCGCCAATGCCGGGCCTTGTCAAGATGCTGTCCGCCACGGCCGGTGACACGGTCACACGGGATCAGCCGCTGATCATTCTGGAAGCCATGAAGATGGAACACACGCTCAAGGCCCCGCGCGACGGGATTGTTGCTGAGGTCCTTGTGAGCGAAGGCGATCAGGTAACAGATGGCACCGTGCTGCTGACCCTTGAGGAGACCGCCGATGCTGCTGCCTGACGCTGACAGTTATGACAAGCTCTGCCGGGACTTTGCCTGGGCGGTTCCGGACCGTTTCAATATTGCCGTTGCCGCCTGCGACCAGTGGGCCGCCAAAGCCCCTGACCGGGAGGCCCTTGTCTATTGCGAGGAAAACGGACCGTCGCACAGCTATTCCTACGGCGATTTGAAACGGCTCTCAAACCAGCTCGCCAATCTGCTGAACAGCCGGGGCGTGGCGCCGGGCGACCGCATCGGGGTGCTTCTGCCGCAGCGCCCGGAAACTGCCTATGCCCATCTGGCCGCCCTGAAGCTGGGCGCGATCACGATCCCCCTTTTCACCCTGTTCGGCGAAGAGGCCTTAGCCTACCGGCTGAAAGACTCCGGCGCTAAAGCCGTAATCACCGACCAGAGCGGGGCTGCCAAACTTGCGCTTCTTCGGGACCAGCTGCCGGATCTGACCACGGTGTTCTGCGTGGACGGGGACAGGGATGGTGCGGACGATCTTGCCCACGCCATGGACGGGCACACCCCTGAGTTCACACCGGTTGACACGGCCGCCGATGACCCCGCCCTGATCATCTACACCTCCGGCACGACCGGCCAGCCCAAGGGCGCCTTACATGCCCACCGGGTGCTGCTGGGTCATTTGCCAGGCGTGGAAATGAGCCACGATTTTCTGGGCCAGCCGGGCGACCGAATCTGGACCCCCGCAGACTGGGCCTGGATCGGCGGCCTTCTGGACGTGCTTCTGCCGGCCCTTTACCTGGGAGTGCCCGTAGTGGCCTGCCGCTTCCGCAAATTCACCGCAGAAGCCGCCTTCCAGCTTTTGGAAGACCAGGCAATCCGCAATACGTTTCTGCCACCTACCGCCCTGAAGCTGATGCGCCAGGTGCCGGATGCTGCAACAAGCTGGCAGTTCAGTCTGCGGTCCGTTGCCTCTGGCGGGGAAACCCTCGGCGCCGAGCTGATCGAATGGGGACGGCGGACCTTCGGCCTGACCATCAACGAGTTTTACGGCCAGACCGAATGCAACATGATCGTCTCCAGCTGTGCCCGCCTGATGGACGCCCGGCCCGGCATCATGGGCCGGCCGGTTCCGGGCCATGAGGTCGCGGTGGTGGGCCCCGAAGGCCAGAAGCTGCCGCCGGACACACACGGGACCGTTGCCGTGCGCAGGCCGGACCCTGTGATGTTTCTCGGCTACTGGAACAATCCTGAGGCCACAGCCGCCAAATTCGCCGGCGACTGGCTGTTGACCGGGGATACCGGCGTCATGGACAAACATGGCTGGATCCGCTTCGTCGGGCGCGATGACGACGTGATCACCTCGTCCGGCTACCGCATCGGCCCCGGGGAAATCGAGGACTGCCTGATCCGCCACCCGGCAGTCGCCATGGCCGGTGTGGTTGGCAAACCCGACCCGCAGCGCACCGAAATCGTCAAGGCCTATATCGTGCTGAAAGCAGGTGTGGATCCGGACGAAACGCTGGCCAAAGACATCGCCGAGTTCGTCAAGATCCGCCTTGCGGCCCATGAATATCCGCGGGAAGTCGCCTTTGTCGACGCCCTGCCGATGACCACCACCGGCAAGGTGATCCGCCGCGACCTGCGCATCCGGGCGGAACAGGATACATGACCGGCGGCCAGCATCCAGCGCCTTTCGGCGCACAGCCCTTTCTAAGCCCGTTCTGAAATTTCCGGGCCCCTTTTGACCCTGTGCTGAAAGTTCTTATGAGTTCTGACATGTCCGATTTTGTCACCCTTTTTGAAATGAGCCCCCGTGACGGCCTTCAAAATGAAAGCCGCTTTGTTCCGACCGGCCAGAAAATCGAGCTGGTGGACCGGCTGTCAGAGTGCGGTTTCCGCAAGATTGAAGTGACGAGTTTTGTCAGTCCCAAATGGGTGCCCCAGCTGGCCGATGCCCAGGAGGTCATGGACGGCATCTACCGACATCCGGCGGTTGTCTATTCCGTACTGACCCCCAATGTGAAAGGCTATACTGCAGCAAAGCGGGCCTCCGCCGATGAGGTGGCAATTTTCGGCTCAGCGTCAGAAGGTTTTTCGAAAAAGAACATCAACTGTTCGGTCGCAGAAAGCATCGAGCGCTTCAAGCCGCTTCTGGATAAGGCCGCGCAGGACGGCATGCCCGTCCGTGGCTATGTCTCCTGCGTCACCGATTGCCCCTATGATGGGCCGGTCGCGCCGGAGCAGGTCGCCGCTGTGGCCAGGGAACTTTATGCGCTTGGCTGCTATGAAATCTCCCTTGGGGACACGATCGGCGCCGGGACGCCGGAGACGATTTCAAACATGCTGGACGCCGTGCTTGCCCATGTGCCAGCCGACAAGCTGGCCGGGCATTTTCACGACACCAAGGGCAGAGCCCTTGAGAATATCGAGGTGAGTCTGGAAAAAGGCCTGCGCACCTTTGACTGCGCCATCGGCGGCCTCGGCGGCTGCCCCTATGCTCCGGGCGCAAAGGGCAATGTCGCCACAGAAACCGTCGCGGCCCTTTTGGCCCGAAAAGGCTTCACCTGCGGCATAAAGACGGAAAAGCTGGACGAAATTGCCGCCTTCGCCCGGAGCCTGAGGGAGACGCCCGCATGAGTTACGAAACACTGACCCTTGCCACGGATGACCGGGGTGTTGCCACGGTGACGCTGAACCGCCCGGACAAACACAATGCCCTTTCGGCAACGATGATTGCCGAGCTGACCAAGACTGCGTCAATGCTCGGTGCGGATGACAACGTGCGGGTTGTGATCCTGACAGGGGCCGGAGACAGCTTTTGCGCAGGCGGCGACCTTGGCTGGATGAGAGAACAGTTTGATGCGGACCGGCAGACCCGGATCGCTGAAGCGCGTAAATTGGCCGCCATGCTGAAAGCCCTCAACGAGCTGCCAAAGCCCCTGATCGGCCGCATTCAGGGCCAGGCCTTTGGCGGCGGCATCGGCATGATGAGCGTGTGCGACACGGTGATTGCGGCCGACAGCGCGAAATTCGGCCTGACCGAAACCCGCCTAGGCCTGATCCCCGCCACCATAAGCCCCTATGTGCTGGCCCGTATGGGTGAGGGCAAGGCTCGGCGCGTCTTCATGTCCGCACGCCTCTTCAGCGCGCAAGAGGCTCGGGATCTGAATCTCGCTGCACAGGTGGTGCCCGTAGAGGAACTCGATTCGGCCGTGGACGCTGAAGTCAAACCCTATCTTGCCGCCGCTCCGGCGGCGGTCGCCGCTTCCAAGGCCCTGGCAAGGGTGCTCGGCCCCAGAATTGACGAAGCCGCAATCGAAGACACAATCCACCGCCTTGCAGACACATGGGAAACCCCGGAAGCCCGGGAAGGCATTTCAGCCTTTTTCGACAAGCGAAAGCCGGATTGGGCGGTGCGCTGACCACTCCACACTCGGCTTTCCGCCTTTGATCTCACCCCGTCTGCCGCCGGGCATGTTCGATCAAGGCAGCGATACGGGCCACACCTGCCTCTTCCGACTTGGGCAGCTCGGGCTCCGGCCCGCCATACATGCGCTCCCGGCGCTGACGGATTTTCTTGCGCTGGCCTTCGCTGATCCCGTCCGGCAGATCCACCCCCGCCCGGTCCATACCGATCAGGATGCGCTGCAGATCGGGAATGAGTTCGGAGGAAATCGTGAAGGTGCCGCTGACCGGATGTTTAAAGACAAGCGTGTTGGTGCTTTCTTCCCCATTCAACAGCACCGCCTTCTTGTGGCCGATGGACCCGATGGTGGCCTGGAAACGGGCGACCCAGCCGGAGGCCTCCCACAGGCGGATCTCCATCTTTTTCAGCTCTTCATAAGGCACGCGTGCGCGCTGGCCGAACTGGGTGAATTCAAAGCCATTGCCGAAAAACCGGACCCAGGAGGTTTTCTGACGCACGGCGGCGGCGAAAAAGATGAAAGACACACAGGCCGGGGCAAGCGCCAGAAGCGACACCAGAGCCAGACCGCCGGTTGTCAGCCCGAGGCCGACAAAACTGAGGGAAAAGAACACGATGCCGAGGCCGAACCCGGCCGCGTCAAACACCACCGGCGACGGTTTCGACACCGGCCGGACAGCCCCCGAGGGGACAACCGGATGCGGCATCGCCGCATATATTCCGGCCGCCGCCGCAATACACATCAGGCTCATCAGAACCGACATGAAAAACACCCCGCCCACTATGGCCAGGACGCAGAGGCTCAAAGGTAAAACGCGACGGATAAACTCGATTTTAGCTGTTTTGCCCAAACCGCTCTCCATGCATTCAAACAGCGAAACCGCAAAAACTGGGAAGTCTTACTGATTCTGTCATTGAATCAACTGCACCCTTCCAAATCAACAGCCAGTTGGATCTATCCAGAAACAATGTAACCGGCAGGCAGAAAGTGCCCGTGCAAATTTGACTCAATTCTGACAAATCCGCGCCAAATCGATCTCTGCCGGCCTGAGCCAGACCACAAAGGCAAGCTAAAATATGCCTGCCAATATATAGCGGAACTACGCTGTATTATCCGCTATGATCACCGTCTTCAGGAATATGGGTTGCCGGATCGAACCAGAGAGCCGGATCGTTCAGAGGAGGATCCTGGCTGAGATTTGGGTTTTCGATAGTAAAGATCTTGCGGTGCTTCAAACGTGCCCGGTCGATATCCGATTGATGATACTCAAGAAAGTGAGCATCGAACGATCCATCCGCAAGCATTTCTTCCAGTCCCTGCCGCACCCGGCTGGCGAGTTCCGGCCGCGCTGGACTGACAAAAAAATAGGTTGGCAGAGGCACAAACAGGACCAGCGTCTGCTCAATAGCCAGATCCGGATTGTCGGGGCTGAAACGCTCCAGTTCACCGAAGATCTCGTTCATGCCGCGGCCAAAGGTGACAAATCGGCGGACCTTGAGCATATCGAACAGCCGGGCGTGGGTTTCCCCAGGGACAACATTAAATCCGGCCTTACGCAGGATCAGGTAAGTCGACCATTGCACCCCTGTGCCCGTCGGGATGGCTTTCAGTTCTTCCAGAGACCTCACCTGAGACAGGCGTTCCTGGTCCTGGCGGTTGATCAGGAAAAGCCGGTAACCCTGAATTCCCTTCCGTAAGGGAATGCGAATGGGAATGAGCTTCTCCTCCCAGCCCGGTTTGGGCACTTCAGCAACAATCTGGATATTGTCGCCGACAATGAGCTCTTCCAGCAGTCGGGCCCGGGAAAAGAACTCCGCGGAGCGTCCGACTTCCGACGCCCCGCCGAAAGGAGATGTCCGCAGCAACACTTTTTCCAGCAGCGTCTCGACATACTCAACCTCATCCAAGCGAAGATTATAAACGAGTCGATCCGAAGACCAAGCAGAAGTTGCATTGGCTTGTGTAAAAATGACAAGAATAAAAAGCCCCAACATCAACTTGGACATCGTCAGTTCCCAGAAAATTCGAAGCATCTTCATATCTTATGACACAATAAATTGCGAATTGGTATTTTTTTATACTTAAGTAGAAAAAGACCACGATCACCTTTAACTTTGCAGTCGTCATCGGAAACGAGCCCCCCCCTTCTTCCAAAAAGCGCAGCCTTGTCTGGCAACCGTCGGGCATGGTCGGCAGAAAGGGCAGAATTCAAGGAAAGGGCGGGCAATGGTGCAGTAGGCTGAAAACACCAACCTGACCCATTGGCGGGACCGTGTGGATCTGGCTACCGCCATCCGCTGAACAACCCGTCTGAGCATGCATGAGGTTGTCGCAAGTCATTTCAGCTTTGCGGTCAATGCGGACGACACCCAATTCCTCACGCCCCCCCAACCGCGGCATTTTGCCAGGAACAAGGCCTCCGACCTGCTACTGGACGCCAATGATCCGGCCACCATGGACACGGCCGACGCGCCGGACCTCACTGCCGGAGGTCTGCACCGCTCCATCCACGGTCGATGCCCCCATGCCCGCGGCGTGATGCATGTGCATTCGATCCGTGCGACCATTCCGGCCTGGCTGGAGGACTGCACGCTGCCGCCTTTAGCGGGCGCCATGTGGTCGATGAAGAGTTTCGCGGCCTCGCCCTCGAAGAGGAAGGCAAACGCTGCGCCGGCATGCTGGGCGTCCCCAAGACCAAAACCATGATCATGGGCAATCACGGGGTCCTGGGAAGAGGCGAGACCGTCGCCGACACATTCAACCGGCTCTGCTATTTCGAACGTACTGCACAAACCTATGTCCGCGCTCTCCAGACCGCCTCCTTGCGGGCCTTTTCCGTGAGGTCGCCGAAAAACCGCCTGGGAGCTGGAAGACTATCCTGATCTTCTAGGCCGGCATTTGAACGAGCTGAAAGCCATTCTGAACAGCGAACAGTCCGACTACGCCAGTCAGGCATATCCGGTGAAACGCGGCGGGTTCAACTCAGGTGATGGACCCCGGCTCTGATCAGGCCTGGCAGCCTCATGACGTCTGCTACATTTCGCCGGACGCGGCCATGCTTTCCAGAATGGATGTAATCGCCGGGACCAACTGCGCGTTCCTCTCATGGAGATAATGATACAGTTTGACCGTCCGGATAGGCTTTCCGGCCATTTCCAGACACCCGGCCTCATGTGTCAGACCGTACTTGTCGAGCGCGATCTGGCCTCCCAGCACCACATCAAGCCGGCCAAGTTTGAGCATCCCGAAAAGCTCGTCATACGTGTCCGCCACCCAGACCTCGTCAAAGGTTTTGGTATAGTTTTCAAAAACGACCGCCCCACGGATATAGCCGACTTTTTTCTCGTGAATCTTGTCCAGAATTGTCTCGTCCGAATGCCGGGTGCAGATAATCGTCCCGACCTTGACCTGCATCAACGGAACACTGACCCGGATCAGAGTGGGAAATTTCTCTTCAATGGACGGCGTTCCCGCAAGCTCCCCATCCACCAGCCCCTTGCCCGCCGTAACCAGAGACCGGGAGCGCGACATGCGCTGGAACTCGATCTGAATACCCAATTCCGAATAGGCATGGCGCAGAATGTCAGCCAGCTGCTCAAACTGGGGCAGATTTTCGGAGAGGGTGAATTTCAGCACAGCCTGTGCGGAGGCTGGCTGCGGGACCAACCACAGCAGCGCAAGGATTAACTTCAGCTGAATTAAATAAAACCGCATCTGGTTTCCTGATAAACAGCCAAATCCAAAAATGATAACAACTAAGTATCTAGTGCAAAAAAATAAAAATCAACACGTCATAAAATTTTAACGCATAAACAAAAACTCACAGGACCTGGAGCCACGGCCAAACAAACCAATATTTAAGAAAAATTACTCAAAAATGGCAACCAAAAGTCCAAAAAACGCATCCAAACCAACCAGAATAAGACCCTAAAATAAACTTCAGATTGAATGAAACGCTGCGGATATGTATCGAACTGCACGTCAAATGACGCATAACGCACCCGCGCCGCCCGCAATATTTGCATCTGGGCAAGGCCCGGCCGGACACCGTCTCGAGCTCAAGCAGGACAGAAGGAAATTGGCGCCCCCCTTGCCAACCTGTGATCGGGGTCAATCGGGCCCTGCGAATAATACCAAGCGCAATTAATATCTCTTCAGTCATAAGGGCATCCTATATCTGCGGTCCGAACCTTCACCCGTGTCTTCGGGTCGGACACTGCCGGATCTGGACTATGCCTTTCATGACCGGGATGCTCTGGTCACTGCCTGCGAGCGGATCTGCATGCATCGCAAGAAGGTAAATGTCTCAACCGGCCGTAACCAGAAACCCTAAAATTCCTCTCGTTTTTCCTGCATACGGACGATCCCACACCAGCACGTGTTCCAGGTGTCGATGAGCAGGACCGAAAACTGCTATGACAATGCAGCGGTCGAAACCTATTTCAAAACGGTCAAGGCCAAGTTTCTGTGGCAATGGTCATGGCCGACACGTCTCGATGCAGAGATAGCCATCTTCCAATATATCAACGGTTTCTACAATCCGCGCTGAAGACACTCGGCACTGGGATGGAAAGCCCCTGGGCATTCGACGCAAGGGTGGCGTTAATGAGAACTCTGAGCGGAACCAAAACGTAACAGGTCTAGAGTCTGTGGACATATATGATTCACAGATCGTGTTTTTTGTGATTCATATGTGGACGCCCCCTATGGCAAGAGCTGTTTTTGTCTTGTTGCGGTGATCGGTTGCTTTGATATGTGCGGCACAACTTTGCCGCTGGCCCTGATGGAAATCCGTCGGTGAGGTCCCTGATCAAGCTGGCGCGCTTGAATGGCGCATTGAATCAGACGGGTTTGCCTCTCCATTGGCTCGATCGTTACGCATCATCGACTGCCATTGCCAATTCGGTCGGGGCTGCACGCGATTAGGCAGGCTGCCCGTAGGGTCTATAAGTCTCTCCGCGAGTGAGTACTGCCCAGGCGATGCGGGCGAGCTTGTTCGCGAGGGCGACCGAGGCGAGCCGGAACGGCTTCTTCTCCAGCAACACATTACCCAATCTGTCATCGGCGTCGGGTTACGCTTGGCGTGTCGCATGACAGCCGTTGCGCCAACGACGAGCAGTCGCCGCAAATACCTGTCGCCCTGTTTGGATATACCACCGAGACGTGTTTTGCCTCCGGTCGACTGTTGCTGCGGCGTCAACCCAAGCCAGGAGGCAAACTGCCTGCCTGATTGGCATTGATCGGGGTCTGTCACTGTCGCCGCGATGGCTGTCGCTGTTATCACCCCGACACCTGGGATGGCCGCGAGCCTTCGACTGGCCTCGTTCTCGGCATGCCAGATGCGTAATTCCTTATCGAGTTCGCCAATCTCCTCGTTTAATTCGTTGATCCGCCGGATCAGGATCTCAAGCGCTCGATGAGCGTAAGCAGGAAGGGCTTCATCAGCAAAGGCCCTGGCGGCCAGCTTCACCAGATTGGCGATACCTGGGTTGGCGACCAACCCGAATTCGGCTAAGTGCGCGCGTAGCGCATTCGCCGCCATGGTCCGCTGGCGCACAATCAGCGACCGGGTTCGGTGCACTATCAGGACACTCTGCTGCTCAACTGTCTTTACCGGCACAAACCGCATGGTCGGACGTTGCACGGTCTCGCAGATCGCTTCTGCATCAATCGCATCGCTTTTGCCGCGCTTGACGTATCCTTTTACGTAAGACGGCGGCATGATCCTAACGTCATGGCCCATGGCGATCAGCGTACGCGCCCAGTGATGCGCCGTCGCGCAGGCCTCAACCCCGATCAGACAGGGTGCCAGTTTCGAGAAGAATGGCAACATCTGTTTGCGATGCAGCTTTTTCACCAGAACTGTCTTGCCGCATGAATCTATCCCATGCGCCTGGAAAACGCTTTTGGCCAGATCCAGCCCGAGTGGTGTGATGTTCATTGGTACCTTCCTTTCCTGCCTTCACTTCTTTCTCAGCACCATACTTGGCGCTGCGCTGGCAGGGGCGTCCACATCATCAAGCTTCCTTTTGAGGAGGCTCCCATGCGCAGCGAACGTTTTGTCATCACGGATAAGAGCTGGGCGGTCATAGAACCGTTGCTTCCCGGCAGCATCCGGGATCGAGGCCGGACAGCAAGGGACAACCGACTGTTTCTTGAAGCGGTGCTGTGGAAGGTTCGCGTTGGCGGTCCCTGGCGAGATCTCCCATCAGGATTTGGCGAATGGAACAGTGTGTTTCGGC
>NZ_JBSWYH010000054.1:0-17289 GCF_056161025.1 Roseibium sp. AWQ4_254 | reverse complement strand
GCCGATCGCCATGGAAGAAGGCCTGCGCTTCGCGATCCGCGAAGGTGGCCGTACCGTCGGCGCCGGCGTCGTCGCATCCATCATCGAATAAGATGAGTTTTGTCCTGCCGGGCTTGTGTCCGGCAGGGCTGCTTCTTAAGTCTTGCGGTGCGTGGCTTGAGAGGGTATCAGGAGCAAAGCTGCGGAAGCAGCCTTCTGAAGGGGTATAGCTCAGCTGGTAGAGCGACGGTCTCCAAAACCGTAGGTCGCGGGTTCGAACCCTGCTGCCCCTGCCAAATTTGCTCTTGATTCATTTGCCTCGAGGGCTTAAAGAGTTTCCTCGAGTGAGGCGCGCGAAGTTAATTCGCGCGCCCACTCGTATTTAACAGACCGGAATCGGAATGGCGAAGACCAATCCCTTTAAATTCATCCAGGAAGTGCGCTCCGAAACGTCCAAAGTGACGTGGCCGACGCGCAAGGAAACCACGGTGACCACCTTGATGGTGTTCGTCATGGTTGTGATTGCGTCGATTTTCTTCCTCCTCGCGGATCAGCTGATGAGCCTTGGGATCGGCTATCTTCTGGGTGTGGGTGTCGGCGGTTGAATGTAGGCCGGCCGCCCGGTTTGTAGACAAGAACAAGAAACGGAACTGAGAACCATGGCCAAGCGCTGGTATATTGTGCACGCCTATTCCAATTTTGAGAAAAAGGTCGCCGATTCCATCCGCGAGAAGGCTGAGCAGAAAGGTCTGACCGATCTGTTTGAGGAAATCCTCGTTCCGATGGAAAAGGTCGTTGAGGTGCGCCGGGGCCGTAAGGTGGATGCCGAGCGCAAGTTCTTTCCCGGTTATGTGCTGGTGAAGATGGAAATGACCAACGAGGCGTTTCACCTGATC
The DNA here is from genome assembly GCF_056161025.1 of Roseibium sp. AWQ4_254. NCBI lineage: Bacteria > Pseudomonadati > Pseudomonadota > Alphaproteobacteria > Hyphomicrobiales > Stappiaceae > Roseibium > Roseibium sp. AWQ4_254. Next base: position 16,414 of record NZ_JBSWYH010000054.1, on the reverse strand, counting down.
AAGGATACGCCGAAAGTGACCGGGTTCCTGGGTGCGGACCAGAAACCGATGCCGATCCCGGAAAAAGAGGCCATGCGCATCATCAACCAGGTGCAGGAAGGCGTGGACCGGCCGAAGCCGACCGTCAGCTTCGAGGTTGGTGAGCAGGTGCGTGTGTCCGATGGTCCGTTTGCGTCCTTCTCCGGCCTTGTGGAAGAAGTTGACGACGAACGGGCGCGCCTCAAGGTGGCCGTGTCCATCTTCGGCCGCGCAACACCGGTGGAACTGGAATTCGGTCAGGTCGACAAGCTCTGACTGTTTGCCGCCCTGCGGGCGGCTCAAGCGCCTGGGCCGGAGGTGATCTCCGGGCTGGGTAAACTCAGGTGGTAGGTCCTGATGCTCTTCGCCGGGCATCGGCGCGGGCCGCACCACCAGCTCCCAAGAGGCCGGGTTGCCGTCCGGCGTCAGAAGACTGGAGACAGATATGGCGAAGAAAATTGAAGGCTTCCTGAAGCTTCAGGTGCCGGCAGGCTCCGCGACCCCGTCGCCCCCTATCGGGCCGGCGCTTGGTCAGCGTGGTCTGAACATTATGGAATTCTGTAAGGCGTTCAATGCCCAGACCCAGGATGTTGAAAAGGGTGCACCGTGCCCGACCGTGATCACTTACTTCTCCGACAAGTCCTTCACGTTTGAAGTGAAGACTGCACCGGTGAGCTTCTTTCTGAAGAAGGCTGCCAAACTGCAGAAAGGGTCCCAGACCCCGGGCCGCGGCACCGTCGGGTCCGTGACCAAGGCGCAGGTGAAGGAAATCGCCGAAGCCAAGATGAAGGATCTGAACGCCAACGACGTCGATGCAGCAATGTTGATGGTTGAAGGCTCCGCCCGCTCCATGGGCCTTGAGGTAACGGAGTAAGATCATGGCGAAGGTTGGAAAACGTTTGAAAGCAGCTCGTGACGGCATCGACGCCAACAAGCTGTATGCTCTGGACGAGGCGATTGGCCTGGTGAAAGAGCGCTCCAAGACCAAATTCGACGAAACCGTCGAAGTTGCGATCAATCTGGGTGTTGACCCGCGCCATGCGGACCAGATGGTCCGTGGTGTCTGTGTGCTGCCGAATGGCACGGGCAAGACCGTCAAGGTTGCCGTGTTCGCGCGCGGCGACAAGGCTGAGGAAGCCAAGGCTGCCGGTGCTGACATTGTGGGCGCTGAAGAGCTGGTCCAGGAAGTGCAGGGCGGCAAGATCGACTTTGACCGCTGCATTGCAACCCCGGACATGATGCCGCTGGTCGGCCGTCTCGGTAAGGTTCTGGGCCCGCGCGGCCTGATGCCGAACCCGAAGGTTGGCACCGTGACGCCCGATGTCAAGGCTGCCGTGAACGATGCCAAGGGCGGTGCTGTTCAGTTCCGCGTTGAAAAGGCCGGGATCGTCCATGCCGGTGTTGGCAAGGTGTCCTTCTCTCAGGAAGCGATCACTGAGAACGTCAAGGCTCTTTTGGACGCTGTCCAGAAGGCCAAGCCGTCTGGCGCCAAAGGCTCCTATCTGAAGCGCATTGCCGTGTCCTCCACCATGGGCCCGGGCGTGAAGATCGATCTGGCAAGCGTTGCCAGCGAATAATCCGGCCTGACCGGATTGACCAAGTTTCCGGCCGCAAGGCCGGAGAAAGACCCGGCGGGTTCCGCCGGGTTGCCCTGTCCGAGACTGCAGGTGCCGGGAAACCGGCTTAAGCCCAAAGGCCTGCATAGATGGGTGAGAACCGGATTTTTCCGCTCCGGCGGACGACACGGTTCGAACCAGACCTTGCCAGCGCGTTTTGCGCGATGGCGGGGGGACAGGACCCTGAGCGCCGTCTTTCGGGCGGTCCCGGGTTCGGGGCCACCTGCTTGGCGGCAAAGGTAAACCGGTGGCGGTTCCGCCATCAAATGGAGAAGGCAAGTGGAAAGAGCGGAAAAGCACGAGTTCGTGACGTCCTTCAACGCCGAGCTGGAAGGCACCGGCGTCGTTGTTGTCGCGCACTATGCAGGTCTTTCGGTTGCACAGATGACCGCCTTGCGGGCATCCGTGCGTGAAGCCGGCGGCGCTGTGAAAGTCGCAAAAAACCGCCTTGTGAAACTCGCCCTTAAAGGCACCGACCTTGAGCATATCTCCGACCTGTTTCAGGGCCCTACCGTTCTCGTTTATTCCGAGGACCCGGTAGCCGCACCGAAAGCAGCCGTCGACTTCGCCAAGGCAAACGAACAGTTTGCGATTCTTGGCGGTGCTCTTGGAACGACCAACCTGAACCCGGATGGGGTCAAGTCTCTGGCAACCATGCCGTCGCTCGATGAGCTGCGCGCGAAACTGGTTGGCATGATCCAGACCCCGGCAAGCCGGATCGCTCAGGTTGTCAACGCACCGGCCGGGCAGCTTGCCCGCGTCTTCGGCGCGTATGGCGACAAGGACGAAGCCGCATAAGGCGCCCAAACACTGTCTAACGAAACCACATCTGGTTCGAACTTAAGGTACTAAGAAAATGGCTGATCTTGAAAAGCTCGTTGAAGAACTGTCCACGCTGACTGTCATGGAAGCTGCTGAACTCAGCAAGCTTCTGGAAGAGAAGTGGGGCGTTTCTGCTGCTGCTCCGGTTGCAGTTGCTGCTGTTGCTGGTGGTGGCGGTGAAGCTGCTGCAGCTGAAGAGAAAACTGAATTTGACGTTGTTCTGGCTTCTGCCGGCGACAAGAAAATCAACGTCATCAAGGAAGTCCGTGCCATCACCGGCCTGGGCCTGAAGGAAGCCAAGGAACTCGTTGAGTCCGCTCCGAAGGCTGTCAAGGAAGGCGTTGCCAAGGACGAAGCTGAAGAACTGAAGAAGAAGCTGGAAGAAGCAGGCGCTTCTGTCGAGCTGAAGTAATAAAGGCCTCGGCCTTTTGAGCGGTCCCGGTTTTCCGGGACCGTTTGTTGCCCCGGCGGGTCCAACCCGTTTCCGGGGCAAACGCACCACTAGGGCCAGCTGTTGTGTATGAGGCATGACAGAGGCTCTGGGCCCCATGAACCGGTCAACTTTTCTGTTTTGAAATCAGAAGGTTGATCTTTGGGGGACGGTTTTCCGAAGCGCCCGGGCAGGGCAGCCCGATTGGACAAGGGGCGTTTCGGGAAGCCGTTACCCGGCCGATACGAGGAGCGACAATGACCCAAACGTTCAACGGTCGCAAAAAGGTCCGTAAATATTTCGGATCGATCCGCGATGTCGCGGCAATGCCCAATCTCATCGAGGTACAAAAAGCATCCTACGACCAGTTTCTGCAGGTCGACGAGATGCCGGGCGGTGGCCGCAAGAATGAAGGCCTTGAAGCGGTCTTCCAGTCCGTATTTCCCATCTCTGATTTTGCGGGCACATCCCTTCTGGAATTTGTGTCCTTCGAGTTTGAAGCTCCCAAATATGACGTGGACGAGTGCCGCCAGCGCGACATGACTTTTGCTGCGCCGCTGAAGGTGACCCTGCGTCTGATCGTTTTCGACGTGGACGAAGACACCGGCGCCAAGTCCGTCAAGGACATCAAGGAGCAGGATGTCTACATGGGCGACATGCCGTTCATGACCGACAACGGCACCTTCATCGTCAACGGCACCGAGCGTGTGATCGTCTCCCAGATGCACCGGTCTCCCGGTGTGTTCTTTGACCATGACAAGGGCAAGACCCATTCCTCCGGCAAGCTCCTGTTTGCCGCGCGCGTCATTCCCTATCGCGGCTCCTGGCTGGATATCGAGTTCGACGCCAAGGACATCGTCCATGCCCGGATCGACCGCCGCCGCAAGATCCCGGTGACCTCGCTGCTGATGGCCCTCGGCCTCGACGGCGAAGAAATTCTGAACACTTTCTACAAGCGGATCGACTACACCCGCCAGAAGGACGGGTCCTGGCGGATGCCGTTTGACGGCGACCGGCTGAAGGGCACCAAGGCCTCCTATGACATGATTGACGCCGATAGCGGCGAAGTTGTGATCGAGGGCGGCCGCAAGATCACGGCGCGCACCATCCGCCAGCTCGGCGAAAAGGGCGTGACCGCTCTCAAGGTGACTGACGAGGATCTGCATGGCCAGTATCTGGGTGAAGACATTGTCGATCTGCAGACCGGTGAGATCTATGCCGAAGCTGGCGACGAGATCACCGGCAAGCTGCTGGAAGAACTGGTGGAGCGGGGCTATCACGACCTGCCGATGCTGGACATCGACCACGTCAATACCGGCCCCTATATCCGCAACACCCTGGCCGTCGACAAGAACGAATCCCGTGAGGATGCGCTTTTTGACATCTACCGGGTGATGCGTCCGGGCGAGCCGCCCACCATCGACACCGCCGAGGCGATGTTCCAGTCCCTGTTCTTTGACGACGAGCGCTATGATCTGTCCGCCGTCGGCCGGGTCAAGATGAACATGCGTCTTGACCTGGAGTGCGAGGACACGGTCCGCACCCTGCGCAAGGACGACATTCTTGAGGTCATCCGGGTGCTTCTGGAGCTGCGCGACGGCAAGGGCGACATCGACGACATCGACAATCTGGGCAACCGCCGGGTACGCTCTGTCGGCGAGCTGATGGAAAACCAGTACCGGGTCGGCCTGTTGCGCATGGAGCGCGCGATCAAGGAGCGCATGAGCTCCGTTGAGATCGACACCGTCATGCCGCAGGATCTGATCAACGCCAAGCCGGCGGCTGCCGCCGTGCGCGAGTTCTTCGGTTCCTCGCAGCTGTCCCAGTTCATGGACCAGACCAACCCGCTGTCTGAAGTCACCCACAAGCGCCGCCTGTCGGCCCTTGGCCCGGGCGGCCTGACCCGTGAGCGGGCCGGCTTTGAGGTGCGCGACGTGCACCCGACCCACTACGGCCGGATCTGTCCGATCGAGACGCCGGAAGGCCCGAACATCGGTTTGATCAACTCCCTGGCGACCTTTGCCCGTGTCAACAAATACGGCTTTATTGAAAGCCCGTACCGGAAGGTGAAGGACGGGGTCGTGACCAACGACGTTGTCTACCTGTCGGCCATGGAAGAAGCCAAGCACTATGTGGCCCAGTCGAATGCTGAATATGACGCGGACGGCCGGTTCACCACCGAGCTGATCACCTGCCGCCACGCCGGTGAAAACATGATGGTTCCGTCCGACAAGGTCGACCTGATGGACGTGTCGCCGAAGCAGCTTGTGTCGGTTGCGGCGGCGCTCATTCCGTTCCTTGAGAACGATGATGCCAACCGCGCGCTGATGGGTTCGAACATGCAGCGTCAGGCCGTGCCGCTTGTGCGCGCCGAAGCGCCGTTTGTCGGCACGGGCATGGAGCCGGTCGTGGCCCGGGATTCCGGGGCGGCCATCGGCGCCCGCCGGGCTGGTGTGGTCGACCAGGTGGATGCGACCCGTATCGTCATCCGGGCAACCGAAGAACTCGATCCGGGCAAGTCCGGCGTCGATATCTATCGGCTGCAGAAGTTCCAGCGCTCCAACCAGAACACCTGTATCAACCAGCGTCCGCTGGTGCGTGTCGGGGACCGGGTCCACAAGGGTGACATCATCGCGGACGGTCCATCGACCGATCTCGGCGATCTGGCCCTGGGCCGGAACGTGCTGGTCGCGTTCATGCCCTGGAACGGCTACAACTTCGAGGACTCCATCCTTCTGTCCGAGCGCATCGTGTCCGATGATGTCTTCACCTCGATCCACCTTGAGGAATTTGAGGTGATGGCCCGTGACACCAAGCTCGGCCCGGAAGAAATCACCCGCGACATTCCGAATGTGTCGGAAGAAGCGCTGAAGAACCTCGATGAGGCCGGCATCGTCTATATCGGTGCGGAGCTTAACCCGGGCGACATTCTGGTCGGCAAGATCACCCCGAAGGGCGAGAGCCCGATGACACCGGAAGAAAAGCTTCTGCGCGCCATCTTCGGAGAAAAGGCGTCCGACGTGCGCGACACGTCCCTGCGCCTGCCGCCGGGGGTTTCCGGCACGGTTGTCGAAGTGCGCGTCTTCAACCGCCACGGCGTTGAAAAAGACGAACGCGCCATGGCGATCGAGCGCGAGGAAATCGAACGCCTCGCCAAGGACCGGGACGACGAGCAGGCGATCCTTGACCGTAACGTCTATGGCCGTCTGGCCGAGATGCTGATGGACAAGGTGGCTGTTGCCGGCCCGAAAGGCTTCAAGAAGGACACGGAACTGACCGGGGATGTTCTGAATGACTTCCCGCGCTCGCAGTGGTGGCAGTTTGCCACCGACGACGAGAAGTTCATGTCCGAAATCGAAGCCCTGCGCGGCCAGTATGACGACAGCCGCAAGCGTCTGGAGCAGCGGTTCATCGACAAGGTCGAAAAGTTGCAGCGCGGTGACGAGCTTCCCCCTGGCGTCATGAAGATGGTCAAGGTGTTTGTGGCCGTGAAGCGCAAGCTTCAGCCGGGCGACAAGATGGCCGGCCGTCACGGCAACAAGGGCGTGGTCTCCAAGATCAACCCGTGTGAAGACATGCCGTTCCTGGAAGACGGAACCCATGTGGACATCGTGTTGAACCCGCTCGGCGTGCCCTCTCGTATGAATGTGGGCCAGATTCTGGAAACCCACCTCGGGTGGGCCTGCCGGGGCATGGGCCACCGGATCGGGGAAATGTACGAAGAGTACAAGCGCTCCGGCCAGATCGAGCAGCTGCGCGGCAAGATCGTCGAGATCTATGGCGACAACATGAAGGGCGACAACGTCAAGGAATATGATGACGAAGGCATCGTGCGCCTGGCGGACCAGCTGAAGAAGGGCGTTTCGATTGCAACCCCGGTCTTCGATGGCGCCCGGGAGCCCGATGTGGTCGAGGCCCTCAACATTGCCGGATACGATGCGAGCGGCCAGTCCGTCCTTTATGACGGGCGGACCGGTGAAGAGTTCGACCGCAAGGTGACAGTGGGCTACATTTACATGTTGAAGCTGCACCACCTGGTGGACGACAAGATCCATGCCCGTTCCATTGGCCCGTACTCGCTTGTGACCCAGCAGCCGCTGGGGGGTAAGGCGCAGTTCGGTGGCCAGCGCTTCGGGGAAATGGAGGTCTGGGCGCTTGAAGCTTATGGTGCAGCCTATACGCTGCAGGAAATGCTGACGGTCAAGTCGGATGACGTTGCCGGCCGGACGAAGGTCTATGAGGCCATCGTGCGGGGGGACGACACCTTCGAGGCTGGTATTCCGGAAAGCTTCAACGTGCTTGTGAAGGAAATGCGGTCCCTGGGGCTCAATGTGGAACTTCAACGCACTGACGCACCCATGATTGGCGAGGAAGAAACTGCAGACGCTGCAGAATAACCCCGGCAACGGACCACAAATGACTTGGCATGCCGGTGACGGGGAGGGGCCAGAGCGCGCCCACCCCGCCCGCGCATCGAAGGAGATGGATCATGAATCATGAGGTCATGAACCTGTTTAACCAGCAGGCTCCCACACAGACCTTCGACAATATCCGGATTTCGCTTGCGAGCCCGGAGAAGATCTTGTCCTGGTCTTTCGGCGAAATCAAAAAGCCGGAAACCATCAACTACCGGACATTCAAGCCGGAGCGGGACGGTCTGTTCTGCGCGCGTATCTTTGGCCCTATCAAGGACTATGAATGTCTTTGCGGCAAATATAAGCGCATGAAATACAAAGGCGTCATCTGTGAAAAATGTGGCGTTGAAGTCACGCTTTCCCGGGTCCGCCGCGAGCGTATGGGCCATATCGAACTGGCCGCGCCCGTTGCCCATATCTGGTTCCTGAAGTCGCTTCCGAGCCGCATTGGCCTGCTGCTCGACATGACGCTGAAGGATCTGGAACGGGTTCTGTATTTCGAAAACTATGTGGTTCTGGAGCCGGGCCTGACCCCGCTGAAGCAGCATCAGCTTCTGTCGGAAGAAGACTTCGTGGCAGCCCAGGACGAATATGGCGAAGACGCCTTCACGGCGATGATCGGTGCTGAGGCGATCCGCGAGATCCTGATGAGCATGGATCTGGAGCGCGAAAGCGAAAAGCTGCGCCAGGAAATCGCCGAAGCCACCACCGAGCTTAAGCCGAAGAAACTGGCCAAGCGCCTGAAGGTCATTGAAGCCTTCATGGAATCGGGCAACCGTCCGGAATGGATGATCATGACCGTCGTCCCGGTCATTCCGCCGGATCTACGCCCGCTGGTGCCGCTGGATGGCGGCCGGTTCGCGACCTCGGATCTGAACGATCTCTACCGCCGCGTGATCAACCGGAACAACCGTCTGCGCCGTCTGATGGAGCTGCGTGCCCCGGACATCATCATCCGGAACGAGAAGCGTATGCTTCAGGAATCCGTGGATGCCCTGTTCGACAATGGCCGCCGCGGCCGGGTCATCACCGGTGCCAACAAGCGCCCGCTGAAGTCCCTGTCCGACATGCTCAAGGGCAAGCAGGGCCGGTTCCGCCAGAACCTGCTCGGCAAGCGGGTTGACTATTCCGGCCGGTCGGTGATCACAGTTGGGCCGGAACTGAAACTGCATCAGTGCGGCCTGCCGAAGAAGATGGCGCTTGAACTGTTCAAGCCGTTCATTTATTCGCGCCTCGACGCCAAGGGCTTCTCTTCGACTGTCAAACAGGCGAAGAAGCTGGTGGAAAAGGAGCGTCCGGAAGTCTGGGATATCCTGGATGAGGTCATCCGCGAGCACCCGGTTCTCCTGAACCGTGCGCCGACCCTGCACCGTCTTGGCATTCAGGCGTTCGAACCGACCTTGATTGAAGGCAAGGCCATCCAGCTGCACCCGCTCGTCTGTTCCGCGTTCAACGCCGACTTTGACGGGGACCAGATGGCTGTTCACGTGCCACTGTCGCTGGAAGCCCAGCTGGAAGCGCGCACGCTGATGATGTCCACCAACAACATTCTGCACCCGGCCAACGGGGGCCCGATCATCGTGCCGTCGCAGGATATTGTTCTCGGCCTCTACTATCTGTCCATCATGGCAGAAGGCGAGCCGGGCGAGGGCATGGCGTTCGGTGATATCGGCGAGATCCACCACGCACTGGCCAACAAGGTCATCACGCTGCACACGAAGGTCAAGGGCCGGTACAAGTCGGTTGACGCCGACGGCAACCCGACCTCAGAGATCATCGAGACCACGCCGGGCCGGATGCTGATCGCAGAACTTCTGCCCAAGCATTTCGAAGTGCCGTTTGAGGTCTGCAACAAGCTGATGACCAAGAAGGACATCTCCAAGATGATCGACACGGTCTACCGTGCCTGCGGTCAGAAGGAGACGGTTATCTTCTGTGACCGGATCATGCAGCTTGGCTTTAAAAATGCCTGTAACGCTGGCATCTCCTTCGGCATGGACGACATGGTCATCCCGGACACCAAGCAGAAGCTGGTGTCGGAAACCGCGTCGCTCGCGACCGAATACGAGCAGCAATATAATGACGGTCTGATCACCCAGGGCGAGAAGTACAACAAGGTTGTCGACGCCTGGGCGAAATGCACCGACAAGATTGCTGACGAGATGATGGCCCGCATTAAGGCGGTCCAGATCGATGAGGAATCCGGGCGTCAGAAGCCGATGAACTCGGTTTACATGATGTCCCACTCCGGTGCCCGTGGCTCGCCCCAGCAGATGAAACAGCTGGCGGGCATGCGCGGCCTGATGGCCAAGCCGGACGGCTCCATCATCGAGAACCCGATCATCTCCAACTTCAAGGAAGGCCTGTCGGTTCTGGAGTACTTCAACTCCACCCACGGTGCCCGTAAGGGTCTGGCCGACACCGCCTTGAAGACGGCGAACTCCGGGTATCTGACCCGCCGTCTGGTGGATGTGGCGCAGGATTCCATCATCCTGGAACAGGATTGTGGCTCCGAGCGCGGCATCACCGTGGCTCCGATTGTCGATGCCGGCAACGTGATTGCCTCCCTTGGCATGCGCGTTCTCGGCCGGACCACTGCGGAAGACGTGGTCAACAACCAGACTGGCGAATTGCTTGTCCCGAGAGGCAAGCTGATCGACGAGAAGGATGTTGAGGCGGTTGAAGCGGCCAAGGTTCAGCAGATCAAGATCCGGTCGGTTCTGACCTGTGAAACCGAAACGGGCGTGTGTGCGACCTGTTACGGCCGTGACCTGGCGCGCGGGACCCCGGTCAACATGGGCGAAGCCGTCGGCGTGATCGCGGCCCAGTCCATCGGCGAGCCGGGCACGCAGCTGACGATGCGGACGTTCCACATCGGCGGCACGGCCCAGGTTGTCGACAGTTCCTTCATCGAGTCCAACGTGGACGGTACCATCAAGATCCGGAACCGGTCCGTGAACCGGGATTCGGAAGGCAACCTGATTGCCATGGTCCGCAACATGTCCATCGTTGTGATCGACAGCGACGGCAACGAGCGGGCGGTCCACCGGGTCGCCTATGGCTCCAAGCTGCATGTGGATGAAGGCGATGCGGTCAAGCGCGGCCAGCGGATTGCCGAATGGGATCCCTACACCCGTCCGATGCTGGCGGAAGTCGACGGTGTGGTCGACTTTGAGGATCTGGTTGATGGTGCGTCCGTTCAGGAAACGGCCGATGAGGCGACTGGCATCACCAAGCGTGTTGTTATCGACTGGCGGTCTTCCCAGCGCGGTGCGGATCTCAAGCCTGCCATCGTCATCAAGGACGACAAGGGCACGATCTCGAAAAACGCCCGTGGTTCCGATGCCCGCTTGATGCTCTCGGTGGATGCGGTTCTGTCCGTTCAGCCGGGCTCCACGGTCAAGGCCGGTGACGTTCTGGCCCGTATCCCGCTGGAAAGCGCCAAGACAAAGGACATCACCGGTGGTCTGCCGCGCGTTGCCGAACTGTTCGAAGCACGCCGTCCGAAGGACCATGCGATCATCGCCGAAATCGATGGCACGATCCGTTTCGGCCGGGACTACAAGAACAAGCGCCGCATCATCATCGATCCGGCGGAGGATGGCGTCGAGCCCGTCGAATATCTGATCCCGAAAGGCAAGCACTTCCACCTTCAGGAAGGGGACGCCATTGAAAAGGGTGAGTATATTCTCGACGGCAACCCGGCTCCGCACGACATTCTGGCGGTCAAGGGCGTGGAAGCGCTGGCGGCCTATCTCGTCAACGAGATCCAGGAAGTCTACCGGCTCCAGGGTGTGACCATCAACGACAAGCACATCGAAGTGATTGTCCGCCAGATGCTGCAGAAGATCGAGATCACAGATCCGGGTGACACGGAGTTCTTCTCCGGCGAACAGATCGACAGGATCGACTTCGAGGAAGCCAACCAGAAGGCCATTGACGAGGCGAAAGACCCCGCCAAGGGCACTCCGGTTCTCCTTGGCATCACCAAGGCGTCTCTGCAAACCCGCTCGTTCTTCTCTGCCGCGTCCTTCCAGGAAACGACCCGCGTCTTGACCGATGCGGCTGTCAACGGCAAGACCGACCCGCTGGTCGGTCTGAAGGAGAACGTCATTGTGGGCCGCCTGATCCCGGCCGGTACCGGCGGGGTGATGAAGCGGATCCGCAAGATCGCCTCTCACCGGGACGATCTCATCCAGGAAGCTCAGCGCCAGCAATCTTCGGAAAGCGCGGCGGAAGGTCTTCTGGAAGACATGACCGGGGCCGCCGAATAAGCGGTGTCAAAAAGATGACGGGAAAGGCCGCCTCCGGGCGGCCTTTCTTATATGACCTTCAAAAAGGAATGATCCATGAACGACAATGACCAGGACTTGGACCCGGTGGTCTATATTGTGATCGGCCGGGTGTGGGAAAACGAGAATGCGGTTCCAAATGAGGCAATCACCATTCATGCGCTTCTGACGGCCGCCGATGACGACGATGCTGTCCGTAAGACGCTGGAGTCGTTGTCTACGCAAGGATTTGCAGAAGCAGAACTTGATCAAATTGGTGTTATGGACGGGGAACCAGATGATCCTGTCTATGAGGGCGCGTATCAGGATGCGCTGTCCGGAAACGTCGCGATTGTCACGTTCACCGAGTAACTGTCTGTTAGAACAGTTTCTTTTGCCAGCTTCGAAAAGAAGACGGCGGGCTGGAGATTGTGTGGAGGTGCGCGCCCCGCATATAGGGTTGGGAGCTGGCGGTAGCGTCAAATAGGGCAGAGAGACTGCCAAAAGATTGCCAGACGGAAAGTGCTTCGGGTCAATTTCAGATTCTGCTGTGCCCGGTTTTTGCCTTAAGTTTCGTTATTTTAATGCAAAATCAGCTGGTTATTCCTCCAAAACGCTCCTGGCGAATAGAATGTTCTTTATCCATACGCTCCCGAAGCCAGCAAGCATCGTTGCTTTGACGATCTCCCTTTTGGCATCTCCCGCATATGCCGACTGTGTCTCATTAAGCAGCAGCGGGTTTGAACTCAGCGGTCCGATTGCGACCGACAAGAAGACCGGGCTCCAGTGGCAGCGCTGTGCTGTCGGGATGGTGTGGCAGCAGAATGGGAACGACTGTTCCGGCACCCCTCTTGGACTGTCAAACCAGGAGGCCATGGAAGAAGCCCTGAAGTCAGGGAAGGGATGGCGTGTACCAACAGCGCAGGAATTGGATACGCTTTTTCTGGACAGTTGCGATGGTCCGAAGATCGATCAAGTGGCCTTTCCGAATATCGCGGCTTCTGACATGGGGGCCGGCGCGGAGTTTTGGACCTCGACGCAAGTTCTGCCGCCAAACATGTATTACTATTTCAATGTGACGAAAGGGTATGCCGACATGCACAGTTCTGGCTACCATCTGTCAGTATTGCTGGTCCGCGAGCCATAAGCGGAATATAGATTACCGGCATTTCCAAAGAGCAGGGCTGGTTTGCAAGACCTGCACGGCTCGGGCGATTCTTCGATAAACCACCGGTATCAAATACGATTCTAGGTTCTGAGCCGGAAGCCTGAAGCGAAGCGCACGATCTCTTCAATCGCCATCAGGAAACGACTGGCCGGCGCTTTGTATCATTATGTCCCAAGCCTGCTGGTTAGCGAAATAAAATACCAAAATGGACCTGCGTCCGATTGTAAAATAACAGGATTGTTCGGCATTGCCCGGAAATGCGGAATTTCCAATAAATCACTTGACGCAATGGGTGCATATGAGTAGTTTCCGCGCATCCCAAGGGCAGGCGGTAAGAGTGAACCCGTCCAGCGCGCTCCGAAGCGCCGGACCAAATCCTCTTAAACGCTGCCGGGTTACATAGGCGAATAAGCGTCGATTGCATGACCGCGGGGTAACTCGTGGTCCTCTGGTTTTTCGCAGCGCCTGCCGCTCATTTGAGAGCGCGCGGGCGCGATTTTGCATGTCTTTACCGGACTTGCAGGATCGGCGGGGGACTGCAGTTGCATACGAATTTTTGGATGGACAAGGTAAAGGGCAAAGAATGCCGACCATCAACCAGTTGATCCGCAAGCCGCGGAAAGATCCGCCGAAGCGGAACAAGGTGCCGGCCATGGAGGCCTGCCCCCAGAAGCGTGGTGTTTGCACCCGCGTTTACACGACGACGCCGAAGAAGCCGAACTCGGCTCTGCGTAAGGTGGCCAAGATCCGCCTGACCAACGGCTTCGAAGTCATTGGCTACATCCCGGGTGAAGGTCACAACCTTCAGGAGCACTCGGTGGTGATGATCCGCGGCGGCCGCGTCAAGGATTTGCCGGGTGTGCGCTACCACATCATCCGTGGTGTGCTTGATACCCAGGGCGTCAAGGATCGTAAACAGCGCCGTTCGAAATACGGCGCCAAGCGGCCGAAGTAAGGAGCACATCAGATGTCCCGTCGTCACCGCGCTGAGAAACGCGAAATCAACCCGGATCCGAAATTCGGGGATGTTGTGGTCACGAAGTTCATGAACTCCATCATGTACCACGGCAAGAAATCCACCGCCGAAAGCATCGTCTACGGTGCGTTCGACGTCGTCGAGAACAAGACCCGCGAGAACCCGATTGAGGTGTTCCATGCGGCTCTTGAGAATGTCATGCCGCAAGTGGAAGTGCGCTCCCGCCGTGTTGGTGGTGCGACCTACCAGGTGCCGGTTGAGGTTCGCTCTGACCGCCGCCAGGCGCTCGCTATCCGCTGGTTGATCGCAGCTGCGCGCAACCGCAATGAAACCACGATGGTTGATCGTCTGTCCGGCGAACTGCTCGATGCAGCAAACAACCGTGGTACCGCAGTTAAGAAGCGTGAAGACACGCACCGGATGGCGGATGCCAACCGCGCGTTCTCGCACTATCGCTGGTAATTTGTGACTTCGAAGGGCTGACGCTATGTCGCGCACGCATAAAATCGAGGACTACCGCAACTTCGGCATCATGGCTCACATCGATGCTGGCAAGACCACAACGACGGAGCGGATCCTCTACTACACGGGCAAGAGCCACAAGATCGGCGAAGTTCATGACGGCGCTGCCACCATGGACTGGATGGAGCAGGAGCAGGAGCGTGGCATCACGATCACCTCTGCTGCCACCACCGCGTTCTGGAACGAAAAGCGGCTGAACATCATCGACACCCCGGGCCACGTTGACTTCACCATTGAAGTTGAGCGGTCCCTTCGTGTTCTCGACGGTGCCGTTGCCCTTCTGGACGCCAATGCCGGTGTTGAGCCGCAGACCGAGACTGTCTGGCGCCAGGCCGACAAGTACAGCGTCCCGCGGATGATCTTCGTCAACAAGATGGACAAGCTCGGCGCCGATTTCGATCGCTGCGTCAGCATGATCAAGGAGCGCCTCGGCGCCAACCCGTTGGTCCTGCAGCTGAACATCGGTGCGGAAAACGAGTTTGCCGGTGTCGTCGATCTTCTTAAGATGAAGGCGCTGGTCTGGCAGTCTGAAAACCTGGGCGCTGCTTGGGATGAGGTCGACATTCCCGCTGACCTGGCTGACCGTGCGCAGGAAATGCGTGACGCACTGATCGAAACCGCCGTGGAAGCTGATGAAGCTGCCATGGAAGCTTACCTGGAAGGCGAAGAGCCCTCCATGGACAAGCTGAAGGAACTGATCCGCAAGGGCACCATTGCAGGTGACTTTGTGCCGGTGTTCTGCGGCTCCGCTTTCAAGAACAAAGGCGTTCAGCCGCTTCTGGACGGCGTTGTCGATTACCTGCCGAGCCCGGTCGACGTTCCGGCCATCAAGGGTATTGATCCGAAGACCGAGGACGAAGTCGAGCGCAAGTCCTCCGACGAAGAGCCGCTTGGTCTTCTGGCCTTCAAGATTGCAAACGATCCGTTCGTTGGCTCCCTGACCTTCTGCCGGATCTATTCCGGTGTGCTGAACAAGGGTGTGTCCCTGCTCAACACGGTCAAGGACAAGCGCGAGCGTGTCGGCCGGATGATGCAGATGCACTCCAACTCCCGTGACGATATCGACGTGGCCTATGCAGGCGACATCGTGGCCATCGCGGGCCTGAAGGACACCACGACCGGCGACACCCTGTGTGACCCGCTGAAGCCGGTGATCCTGGAGCGTATGGAATTCCCCGAGCCAGTCATCGAGATTGCTGTTGAGCCGAAGACTAAGGGCGACCAGGAAAAGATGGGCCTGGCCCTGAACCGCCTCGCAGCCGAAGATCCGTCCTTCCGCGTGAAGACGGACGAAGAATCCGGCCAGACCATCATTGCTGGCATGGGTGAATTGCACCTGGACATCATCGTCGACCGCATGAAGCGTGAATTCAAGGTCGAGGCGAATATCGGTGCACCGCAGGTGGCTTACCGCGAAACCATCACCAAGCAGGCTGAAGTGGATTACACCCACAAGAAGCAGTCCGGTGGGTCCGGTCAGTTCGCCCGCGTCAAGCTCACCATCGAGCCGGCCGAGCCGAATGAAGGCTATGTCTTCGAGAGCAAGATCGTTGGCGGTTCGGTGCCGAAGGAGTACATCCCGGGCGTTACCAAGGGGATTGAAAGCGTCATGTCGTCTGGCCCGCTGGCCGGCTTCCCGATGCTCGACATCAAGGCAACGCTCACCGATGGTGCCTATCACGACGTTGACTCCTCCGTCCTTGCCTTTGAGATCGCCGGCCGTGCCGGTTTCCGCGAAGGTATTGCCAAAGCCGGCCCGAAACTGCTTGAGCCGGTCATGAAGGTCGAGGTTGTCACGCCGGAAGACTACATGGGTGATGTGATTGGTGACCTGAACTCCCGCCGCGGCCAGATCGCGGGTACGGAGAACCGGGGCATCGTCACCGTCATCACCGCAATGGTTCCGCTGGCCAATATGTTTGGCTATGTGAACAACCTGCGTTCCATGTCTCAAGGCCGCGCCCAGTACTCGATGGTGTTCGATCACTACGAGCAGGTGCCGCAGGCTGTCGCCGAAGAGGTTCAGGCGAAATACGCCTGATCCCAGCCTCTTAACGTCAAAAACAAATAGAGAAACGGAGTAATCCGATGGCGAAGGAAAAATTTGAGCGCACGAAGCCGCACGTTAACATTGGCACGATTGGCCACGTTGACCATGGCAAGACGACGCTGACAG
>NZ_JBSWYH010000053.1:0-17879 GCF_056161025.1 Roseibium sp. AWQ4_254 | reverse complement strand
CTTCCTCGACGTGGCCCGGATCAACTGGCATTCGCGCAAACCGGGGATCCTTCAGCCAATTGTGGATCATATTGGCATTCGCAGAATACCGCCGCGCCACCTGTGCAACCGATGTACCGGGAAGAACCGCTTGCGCGCAGATCTCCCGCTTCTCCTCATCAGACCAAATCCGCCGTTTCCTTCGATTACTCATTAAGGGCCCTTAAGTGTCCATTTAGATAAGTGGACACTTAAGGCAGCAAACGGCAACACGTTAGGTCGGGTTCAACGGACGCACACTTTTTAACCGGCAACATCGAAAGGCCTCGGAAACTCTCCGCCCCGAGGCCTTTTTCGTGCGGAGAGCAGAAAAAATCAGGCCGGCACCTGGGTCCCGGCCTGACAAGTTAGGAAATCTGCCGCGTTCAGAGATCGTGAGAAGATCCCTCCGCCGGTTCTCCCCTTATGCAGGAGCGGCTTCGCCGGCCCCTCCAGTCTCGTTATCGGGCCCGTCTGCCGTATCCCCTTTGTCCTGCGCCCCGCTGCCGGAGGGCGTTGCGGTGGGGGTGGACGTGGGACGAGGAATGCGGAACCAGGCCACATAGAGAGCCGGCAGGAAGAGGAGCGTTATCATCGTTCCGGCGATGATGCCGCCCATCATGGCGAAGGCCATCGGCCCCCAGAAAACCTCGCGAGAGATCGGAATCATGGCAAGCGAAGCTGCCGCCGCCGTCAGCATGATCGGGCGCATGCGGTTGACGGTGGCTTCAAACACCGCATCCCAGGCTTCCATGCCATCCCGGCGCAGATCCTCGATCTGGACCACCAGAATGACCGAATTCCGGATCAGGATTCCGACCAGAGCCAAGACCCCGAGCAGCGCCACGAACCCGAGCGGTGCACCGCTCGGCAGGAGCGCAGCCACGACGCCGATCAGCCCGAGCGGCGCCACCGCGATCACCAGGAACAGGCGCTGGAAGCTCTGCAGCTGGAACATCAAGATTGTCAGCATGGTGAAGATCATCAGCGGGGCCACGGCCGCAATCGGGCCTTGCGACTTCGCGCTTTCTTCCACCGCACCACCGGTCACGATCTTGTAGTCCGGCGGCAACTTGGCCTGCAGCGCATCAATCTCAGGCTTCAGCTGCTGCACAATGGTGGCGGGCTGATAGGTGTCATTGATGGCGGCCTTGACGGTCACCGTCGGGGCCCGGTCCCGGCGCCAGATCACGGGCTGTTCAAGCTCGTAGCGGATATTGGCAATGGCCGAGAGCGGGATCGATTCATTGTCCGAGGTCGGGACCTGGAGCTGCTGGATCGTCTCGATCGAATGCCGTTCCTCATCCTTGGCCCGCGAGACCACATCAATCAGATAGATGTGATCGCGGATCTGGGTCACCGTGCTCCCGGCCACAATGCCGTTCAGCAAGGTGGCAATGCTCTGCGAGGTTATGCCGAGTTGGCGGGCCTTGTCCTGCAACAGGTCAATCTTCACGACCCTGCCCGGTTCGTTCCAGTCATAGGCCACGTTCATCGTATTCGGGTTTGCGCCCATGACCGCTGCGACTTCGCGGGAATATTTCACCACTTTGGCAATGTCCGGCCCGCTGATCCGATACTGGATCGGACGGCCAACCGGCGGCCCGAGTTCCAGCAGCTTCACATAGCCGTCAATGCCAACGAAGTCTTTTGCAATCACCTTTTCAAGACGGGACCGCACCCGGTCGCGGGCTTCCAGGCTCTTGGACACAATCACCAGCTGGCCAAAGCTCGGCTGGGGCATCTGCACATCATAGGACAACAGGAAGCGCACCGCGCTGCGGCCGACATAGGTCGACCAGTGGTCAATGTCCGGATCGTCCTTCAGATAGGTTTCGAACCGCGCGACCTGGGAGGCCGTTTCGGTGATGGAGCTGTTTCTGGGCAGGTTGAAGTCAACGATCAGCTCCGGCCGGTCCGAGGACGGGAAGAACTGCTGCTGGACAAACCCCATGCCATAAAGCGACGTGGCAAAAACAGCCACCGTGATCAGAATGGTGAGCCAGCGGAAGCGCATCGCGACCCGCAGCAACGCCTCGAAAGTGCGGCCGAAAACACCTTTGCTCTCATGATGGGATTTCAGCTTCCTCGGCAGGAAGGTGACGCCCAGAAGCGGGGCGAACAGAACCGCCACGATCCAGGAGAGAAGCAGCGAAATAGTGATGACCTCAAACAGGGAGAAGGTAAACTCCCCCGCATTGCTGTTGTTAAGACCTACGGGAATGAACCCGGCCACAGTCACCAGTGTTCCGGTGAGCATGGGAAAGGCGGTGGAGGTGTAGACATAGGTTGCCGCCTTTTCCAGCGGGTCGCCGCGCTCCAGACGCGCCACCATCATCTCCACCGCGATCATGGCATCATCCACCAGCAGCCCAAGCGCGATGATAAGCGCGCCCAGTGAAATCCGCTGCAGCGGTATGCCGAGATATTCCATGAAGATGAAGGTCATGGCCAGAACGAGCGGGATCGACAGGGACACCACGAACCCGGCCCTGAGGCCCAGGCTGATGAAACTGATCGCGAGCACGATCACAACCGCCTCGAAAAGGGCTTTGGTGAACCCGCCCACGGCCTCTTCCACCACATGGGGCTGATCGGCGACAAGATGAACGCCGACCCCGACGGGCAGCTGGGCCACCGCCTTTTCCATCTCCGCGTCCAGCGCTTCGCCAAATTTCAGCAGGTTGCCGCCCGGGCGCATGCCAATGGCAAGGCCAATCGCTGGCTGGCCGTTAAAGCGGAACAAGTTCTCGGGCGGGTCCTCATAGCCCCGGCTCACGGTCGCCACATCGCTCAGGCGGAAAAACCGGCCGTCGACCCGCAGGTTTACGTTTTCCAGATCCTTTTCCGAGGTGAACTGGCCATCCACCCGCAGACTGACCCGTTCAGGCCCGGCCTGCAGCACGCCCGACGGCACCACCGCATTCTGCGCCTGAAGGGTGGACACCACACTGTCCTGTGAAATGCCCATGGCCGCCAGTTTGCGGGTGGAGAATTTCAGGTAGATAACCTCGTCCTGGGCTCCGACCAGATCGACTTTCCCCGCATTGGGCACGGTCAGAAGCCGGCTGCGCACCTGTTCGGCATAGTCGCGCAGCTGGCGGAAGCTGACCCCATCGGCGGTGAAGGCATAAATATTGCCATACACATCGCCGAAATCGTCATTAAAGAAAGGGCCCACTACGCCATCGGGGAAATCTGACTCGATGTCCTCGATCATGTTGCGCACCCGTTTCCAGGTGGGCTTCACGTCCTTGGCCTTGGTCGTGTCCTTCAGGTTCACGTACACAATCGTCGTGCCTGGGGTCGTCAGGCTCCTCGTATAGTCCAGATTGTCCAGTTCCTGGAGCTTCTTCTCGATCCGGTCCGTAACCTGATTGATCGTTTCTTCGGTCGAAGCACCCGGCCACTGGGCCTGGATCAGCATCGTCTTGATGGTGAAATCCGGATCTTCCTGACGGCCCAGATTGGTGTAGGAAAAGACCCCGGCAATGACCGAGACAATCATGAAATACCAGATCAGCGACCGGTGCTGGAGCGCCCAGTCGGAGAGGTTGAAAGACTTCATTTTCAGTGCTCCGAGCTCTGCGCGATTTTTTGTCCATCCATCAGGCTGTGAACGCCTGCAGTCACGATGCGGGCCCCCGGCTCCACACCGGCAGCAACGGTAAACGTCTTTTGAGTCCGGCTATTGACCTTGATCTCCACCTGGCGGACGGCCGCAGCCTGCTCATCCACCTCCCAGACAAAGGTCTTGCCGTCTTTTTCCAGGAGCGCCGTCAGCGGCAAGTTGATCTGCTTGTTCCCGCCATTGGCGGGCCAGGCGCGGACCAGGGCGCCGAAACGGTAATTTGCGGAAGGATCGTCCAGGGTCATGCGGAACCGCTGGGTCCGGGTCGTGCTGTTGGCGCGCGGGGCAACCTCGCGCACCTTGGCGAGCACCGGCTTGGTCTTGAACGCCTGCAAGGAAACCTCGAATGTCCGGTTCCGGAGCTTCGAAACGAGGTCTTCGGGAATGTCGACAACCGCATCCCGGGCGTCCAGCCGTGCCAGTGTGATAACGGTTTCGCCAATGGCGACAACCTCGCCCACATCCACATCCGTATGGGTGACCACCCCGTCAAAGGTCGCGACCAGGCGGGTGTAGCTGAGCTGTTCTTCAGCCTTTTCCAGTTCTGCCTTGGCGCTCCTTACACTGGCCTCAGCACTCTTGCGTGTTTCGACCGCCGAATCCAGTGTGGACTCCGCGGTCACGCCGGTTTTGACCAGAGCGATCGACCGTTTCTCCGACGCTTGCGCATTGTCCAATTGGGCTTCTGCCGCCGTCAGGCTGGCTTCGGCCGACCGCTTGGAAAACTCATAGATAGCCGGGTCAAGTTCTCCGATCACATCGCCTTTCTTGACGATGTCACCGACATTGACATTGCGTTGGATCAGACGGCCGAGAACCTGAAAGCCAAGATCCGTGCTGTAGCGGGGCTCTACCGTACCGGTGAAGACATCTTCGGACGAAAGTTCAGCCTTCGCAACAGTCGACAGGACCGGACGGAGAGCCTCAGCTTGTGTTTCGGTGTCATGTTCCTGACACCCGGCAACCAGCACAAGGCCCAAAACGGCACAGAGGCCAAGCAACGTGCGCATCAGTCTTTTCCTTCGTTCTCGGCAATCACCTGCACACCCGGGAAGAGGTACTGCACCCCGGCCGTGACAACTTCGTCCCCCTCTCTCAAACCATCAGACACAAACAGCAGTTCGGTTTCGTGCCGGGAGAGGGTGACATCCTGCAAATGCACCTTTGACGTTGCCGGATCGACCACCCAGACTGCCGGTTTTCCGTCTTTCGACATGAGCGCGCTCCAGGGCAGGATCACCACATGGACAGGCTTGAATTTTGCGGTCCCGGCAATCGGGGCGCCCAGGGTCATTTCCTGCGGCGGCGAGTCAATCGCCGCTTTCACCCGCACCGTGCCAGTGGTGCTGTCGATGGTCGGTGAAATTTCCCGCACATGGGCAAGTGCAATCACTTCGGGATTGGAGATCAGACTCAAGCTGAAATCGGGGGCGGCCGGTTGCGTGGCAAAGAGCGATTCATGCACCTTGAACACCGCATCCCTGGCTCCGTCCCTGGCCACGGAAAAGATCGTGCCGCCAGCCTCCACCACCTGCCCAACTTCAACTGAGCGGGCCGTAATCACGCCGTCCTCTTCGGAGCGAAGCACTGTATCGTCCAGTGTCTGCTCGGCTTCTGACAAATTCGCCTTGGCCGCTTTCTGATTCCCCTGGGCTACCCGATAGGCTTCTTGTGCGCTGTCATAGTCGCTGCGGGTGGAAAAGCCCTTGTCGAGCAGTGACTTCTGCCTTTTGAGAGTCAATTTGGCCTGAGTCAGAACAGCTGTCGTAGAGACCACATCGGCCTTGGCCGATTCCAGTTCCGCCATTTTTTCCTTCTGCTCAAGACGGGCCAGCACTTCTCCTTTGGTGACGTGGTCTCCCACATCCACATAGCGCTCGCTGACCCTGCCAGTCACTCGGAAGGCAACATCATTCTGGTATCTTGCCTCTACCTCTCCGGAGATCACCAGATAGGGGGAATAGTCGGTGAAATGCGCCGTCACGGTTTTAACTGCAATAGCGCCTTCTGCCTGAACCTGAGCCGTTTCACCGGCCAGGGCACACACCGCAAACACCGCTGCGGCCATCCAATTTTTCACGATCATGACCTTTCGCCATTCCAAACACGGCAGCCCGCACCGTCGCAAAACGCACAGAAGAAGCCTCTTATTGACTGACTAGTTAGTCAATAATTTTCTTGATGACAAGTCCCTCATGGGATATCTCCTAGGCATCGGTAAATTATTTATAAGCAGGCCGGGCGCCTCCCAGCACCGGCCACACCAAAGCCTGGGGAGACAAAACGTGGCTGTGCAGCGCCGGAAGTCAGAACGGCCGGGGGAGATTCTCCAGGCCGCCTTCGAAGAATTTTCGCAACACGGATTTGCCGGAACCCGCCTTGACGACATCGCGACCCGCGCAAATGTCACGAAGGGAACGATCTATGTTTATTTCGACAGCAAGGAAACCTTGTTTGAATCCATGGCCCAGGACCTGATGACTCCGGTCATTCAGGATATCGACAAGCTTCTGGCTTTTGAGCCCGACAGCCCGGAAGAGGTCTTGCGCGCCTTCCTCTCCTTTGCCTATGACAACGTGACCCGGGACCGTCAGAAACGGGAGCTGATCCGGCTCCTGGTGCTGGAATCCCGGCGCTTCCCCCAACTGACCCGCGCCCATTATGCCGCGTTCACCGCCCCTGTCCTGAACAAGCTCAAGAGCCTCCTGACGCAGTTCCGAGACGACCAGAAGATCCGCGATGCGGCTGCTCTGGATATTCCGGAGATTTTTCTGGGCCCTGCCATTTCCCTTACGGTCTGGAGGCTCTTGTTCAGTGACGCGCCGGAGATCGACACGGACGAACACAAGGACGCTATTCTGGACGTCTTGCTGCGCGGCCTCATCCCACCTGAGAAAACGATCTGACCCCTTGCCGGCCGTTTTCCAAGAGCTGGCAGCAGTCCGGCCGCAAGGGGCCTTCGGCGGTTTTATGCGGCCGCAACATCGGAGAGGAAGCGGTCCACTTGGGAGCGCAGCTCTTCCGTCCTTGTCGTCAACTCCCCTGACGCCTGCACCACATGTTCTGCCGATGCAGCCGTCTGATCGACAGCTCCCGAAAGGTCCGTGATGTTAGTCGTAACGATTTCGGTTCCCTCAGCCGCCCGCTGCACATTCTGGGAGATTTCATTCGTGGCGGTGCCCTGCTGGGTCACGGCGGCAGAAATCGCAGCGGTATAGGAATTGACCTCATCCATGGTCCGGGTGATGCCGGCAATCGCCTGAACCGAGTCGTTTGTCGCCGCCTGAATCGCAGTGATCTGGCTGCCGATTTCCTCGGTTGCCTTGGAGGTCTGATTGGCCAGCTCCTTCACCTCAGATGCAACAACCGCAAAGCCCTTGCCGGCTTCCCCGGCCCTGGCCGCCTCGATGGTTGCATTGAGCGCCAGTAGGTTGGTCTGTTCGGCAATCGCCTGAATGAGCGTGACAACCTCGCCGATCTTGGCCGCCGACTGCGCCAGGCTGGCGACCTTTTGGTTGGTGGCCCGTGTTCCTTCTGTCGCCCGGCCGACCACCTCCGTCGTCCGGCAAACCTGAACGCTGATTTCGTTGATCGAGGCGGTCAGGTTTTCCGTTTCTGTTGCCACAAGTCCAACATTGCGGCTTGCCACACCCGATGCAGATTTGGAATCTTCCGCCTTCCGGGAGCTTTGATGTGCCGTATCCGTCAAGGTTCTTGCGGTTTCATCCAGCCCTGAAGCCGTCTGGCCGACCGAAGCCAGAAGGTCCTGAACCCGCTCACGGAAGGTGAAAATCAGGTCCTCAACCAGTTGCTGGCGTTCCTGGCGTTTTTGTTCTTCGGCCCGCCGCTCGGCCCGAAGCCGCGCCCGCTCCAGCGAGTTGTCCTTGAAGACCTGAACCGTGCGTGACATCTCGCCGATCTCGTCGCCGCGCCCGCGCCCCGGGATGGACACTTCCTGATTGCCGTCGGCCAGCTGCGCCATCACCCGCGTCAGCCCCTTGATCGGCTGCGTGATGGCCGCGTTCAGCACAAAGGCCAAGGCGCCGCCGATAGAAATGGCAATTCCGACAGCCAGCAAAATGGCCTGAAAGGCGGTCCGCCCGGCCTGCTGCATCTCCCGGCTCTGCTGGCCGGAGACTTCGCTGATCTTCGTGCCGGCGTTTCCGGCGGCCCGCTCAAGCTGCCGCTCAAGGGAAATCAGTTCGTTGCGGATCGTAACGATCCCGGAGAAAGCTGCGGAGAATTGTCTGACAGTTTTTTCAACACTGCCAAGGTCCTTGGCCGAGGCCGCGAGCTCGTCGCGTTTGTCCAGCGCTGCCGCGACACCGACCAGGCCCTCGATTTCGTCCTTGATAGGAGGGGCGTCCTGATCGATTCTGGAGACAAATTCCAGGGTCCCAGACCTTGCCTCAGACGTCCCATTTGCCAGGCTGATGGCCAGCTCCCCCAAGGACGCCAGCTTGGTGAGGTTGCGTTGCGCTTCTGTCGCCAATGCCAGCTCCCGGTCCAGGATCCGGTAGGAGTCAAACTGAAGATCCAGAGACCCGTTGTCGACAGCCTGCACCAGATCGGCCACGGTCTTCTTCTTGCCCATGCGGTTGAAGAGATTGGTTTCGCCGAGCAGATCCGGCACAGCCTTTGCCAGCGTGTTCGTATTCTTGACCAGAAGCTCCAGCTTCTCGCGTTCCAGCCCTGCCACCGACGTGGTTGAGATCACCTGCGCGGCCGAGGCCATCTGCATCAGCGTCGCATCGATCTCCTTGCGGATCGCACCGGTAATGTCCTTTTGCTTGAACCTGGCACCATGCCCGAACATCGGCACGAGGGTGACAACACCCTGATGCAGCGCTTCCGCCTGGCTGGTCAGGTCACGGGCCGCGTTTTGCGTCACCTCAGCCGCTTTCACGGCGGTGGTTGTTGTCTTGCGGACCTTGCCGACAATCTCGCTGATGCGGGTGGTTGTCTTGGCCAGACGGCCGCTCATCTCGCTCAGGTTCGCCAAGCTGCTGGCCTGCTCCAGCGTCCGCGCTTTCAGCCGCTGGAACGCCGTGTCAAACGCCTCGACCTGACCGATGGAATCGGCGATGCCCTTCTGAAGCCTGCTTTGGCCAGAGGCTTGAAAAGACATCGTTTCAAGACGGTCGATCAGCTCGCGGGTGTTTTGCTCCACCTTGCGGGCCGCCGCCGCGGACGGCGCCGAAAGATACCCTTCCTTGGCCAGGCTGACACGCTGTAGAACCGCCATAGCCTCAATGGCCGATCCGGACACTTGCGAGCGCACCGACAGGCCGGAAATCGTCACTGTCGCCGCGAGGCCGACCGCTGCCGTCAAGAGCAGAACAGCTCCAAAGCCACCCCACACCTTGTATCCAAATTTGATATTGTGGAACCGTTCCAAGATCACGGTATTGCCCCCCGTTTAGCGTTGTATTCCGCACGCCCGGAAGCTGGCCTGAAAGTGTGAATGACACGTAAATACTTTAGCTGAATACCTCTCTTTTTATAGTATTTTTTTGTATTAATCAAAATTGTATCTATCATCCTCGATGTGAAATTTTTATGACTTCTCTAAAGTTCAAATACAGTCAAATAAATATTCAAGAAACACATTCCCAAAACTATTTTCATATTCCCAACGGGAAGGCCTGCTCACAACGAAAAAGAGGGCGCTGAGCGCCCTCTTTTGGTTGCCTTCCAACAGATTTTCAGACGGTTCAACTCAGTCTGCAAGGTCCTGTACACTCAATACAGAGCCGTTTTCATCCAACCGGTAAATGATGGGCGTTCCGGTTCCCAATTCCCGCTTCAGAATTTCTTCCGGCGTGAGATTTTCCAATTCCATGATCAGAGCTCTGAGCGAGTTGCCATGGGCCGACACAATCGTCCGCTTTCCCGCGATCACCTTGGGCAGAATTTCCGCCTGATAGTACGGTAGCACCCGCTCAGCGGTCATCTTGAGGCTTTCTCCACCCGGAGGCGGCACATCAAAGGACCGGCGCCAGATATGAACCTGATCCTCACCGAATTCCTTGCGGGCCTCGTCCTTGTTCATGCCGGTCAGATCGCCATAGTCCCGTTCATTGAGCGCCTGGTCCTTGATGGTCTCCAGCCCGGTCTGGTCCAGTTCTTCCAGCATGATCGCAAGCGTTTTCTGTGCCCGTGTCAGATCAGAGGTGAAGGCAATGTCGAAAGCCAGCTTCAGATCGTGGAGTTCCTGACCGGCCCGGTGCGCTTCGGCAACTCCCTGCTCGGTCAGGCCCGGGTCCTTCCAGCCGGTAAACAGGTTTTTCAAATTCCATTCGCTCTGCCCGTGGCGGACAAGCACTAGAAGGCGATCCATGCCGTGCTCCTTAAAGTGTCAATATATTCAAGACTCAAGGCCGAGCACATCGGCCATCGAATACAATCCGGGCTTTTGATCAAAGCCCCAAAGGGCGGCTTTCACCGCGCCGCGCGCGAACAACTGCCTGTCTTCGGCGCGGTGGGTCAATTCAATGCGCTCCCCTTCCCCGGCGAAGATGACCGAATGTTCTCCGATCACCGATCCCCCGCGCAAGGTGGCAAAGCCGATATCGCCGGCCCGCCTCGGGTCCATGATCCCGTCCCGGGACCGGACCGAGTGGGCGGCAAGGTCCAGCTCCCGCCCGTCGGCTGCCGCCTCCCCGAGAAGAAGTGCCGTGCCGGAGGGAGCATCAACCTTGTGCTTATGATGCATTTCCAGAACTTCGATATCAAAATCCGCGTCCAGAGCCGCCGCCGCCTTGCGCACAAGACTTGCCAGCAGGTTCACCCCCAAGCTCATATTGCCCGATTTGACGATCCGCGCATGGCGGGCCGCAGCCTTCAGCGGCGCATCCTCGCCCTCGGCCCAGCCGGTGGTTCCGATCACATGGACAATCCTTGCCTGTGCCGCAAGTTCTGCAAACCATAGGCTGGCAGCAGGGGCCGTAAAATCGAGAACACCATCCGCGCCTGCAAACGCCGTTAGCGGGTCGTCAGTCACCGGCACATTCAAAGGCCCGACCCCTGCAAGCTCACCCGCATCCTGGCCCAGACAACCGGCACCTTCGCGCTCAATGGCTGCAACGACGCTGGCGCCGTCCACTTCCGTGACTGCCCGCGTCAGCGCCCTGCCCATCCGGCCACCGGCCCCAACCACCACCAAGCGCATTTGCCTCATGCCTGTCCTCTTTGTCATTCGCCGCCGCGGGTATAGCAGCTTCCCTGCCAGAGGCAAATGACCATGCCGGCAAGACCTCCGGTGTCCAGTCATTGGGCCCGATCCCGAAACCCTTCCGCCTCGCAAACCACGTTCCTCAGTCCTCCCGGCCGGTTCACGGGCGACGGACAATTCGATTGTGCCCGTGCTGCGGGAACATTTTGACCGGGAAAGTCCACCCATACACGCAGCAGGTGTCATTTTTCACTAGCAGATTCAGCAGAATGAAAGAATTTGCCGATAAAGTCGTGAGAGAAATGACAGGGAGAGAGGGCAATTCGTTTTAACCTGGACGGTAAAATATACCAGAGGACTGTCGTGATGGCCTGCGGTTTTTATACGTCCGCGGACAAGGTCAGGCTGTTTTTCAGTGGTCTTCTTGGCGTCTTTTGCCTTCTCACACCGCTGAACCTGGCTGCCGCAGACGATCTGAACACTGATTCGCTGGCTGAATACTGGTCCTTGACGGAATTTGAGCAAATCGATCCTGTTCAACGGCGCAATTCTGGCCCTTTCGCCAAGCGCGTGGCCGCCCCTGCACATCCCCTTTTTTCCCACATTCCCGTTCCGCCACTCGAACGGGCGCCGAACCGGCCGGTGAAAATTGCGCTTGTCTATCCCAGCCGCGACAATTCCGAATACTGGCAACGCAGCCAGGTGGCCCTGGAGGCCCGCTTGCGGGAACTCGGGCTGCCTTATGACATCCGGTCCTTTTCCGCCCACTCCGGCCGCTACCCCAGCGGCATGTCCGCCGGCGGCCTGGCCCGGCAGGTGGCCAAAGCCCTGACGGATGACCCGGACTATCTTGTCTTCACCCTGGACAGCGCCCCAGACAAGGCGATTGCCCAGCGGCTGATTGCCCGCGGGCGGCCAAAGGTCATTCTGCAGAATATCACCACACCCGTGCGCGCCTGGAGCGGCCGGCAGCCGTTTTTGTATGTCGGCTTTGATGATGCCGCCGGCACGCAGATGCTTGTGGACCACTATGAAGACACGCTGGGGAGCAAGAAAGACTTTGCCATCCTCTTTGGCCCGAAAGGCTATGTCAGCCAGGGGCGGGGCATCCGGTTTCTTCAGGCCTATTATGACGCAGCGGCAGAAAACCTGAAAGCTTCCTACTATACAGGCTATGACCGTGCCCGCTCCCGGCAGGCCGCCAGCAGAATCCTAGAAGACCACCCGACGCTCTCCTTCATTTATACCAGCGCCACAGACATCGCCCTTGGCGCCGCCGATGCCATCCGCGCGCACGGGCTGGAGGGAAAGGTATCCACGAATGGCTGGGGCGGTGGCAGCGCCGAGCTGGATGCCCTTGCCGAAGGCACCTTACAGGTCACGGTGATGCGCATGAATGACGATGCCGGGGTCGCCATGGCCGAGGCCATCGCCCTTGATACCGCTGGGCGGGGCAACGAGGTTCCTGTCGTCTATTCCGGTTCATTCGTCTTGCTCACGGCGGCAGAATGTTCCGTTCGTCTGTCCACACTCAAGGCCAGGGCTTTCCGATACTCAAAATGACAAGAATCACGGGTCTCAAATACAGCAGGATCGTTCTGGCTCTATTTTTTCTGGGGCTGGCCACCACTGCTGTCGCCTTGTTCGGTGTCACATATCTTGGCAGCCGTTCGATTGCGGATCTGGAGATCAAAAGACAGGTGCAGAAGGAAGATGCCCTGGCGCAGCTGGCCTTCACCTCCTATCTTGGGCAGCTGGGAACCCGGCTCCGGGCCCTGGCGGCCGACGAGGCCCTGATCAAGGCCATCACCGCGAAAGACCAGCAAGAGGCCGACCGCCTCCTCCAAACCCACCTTGCAGCTGCTTCTGACCCGCGCGCCGATATTCTCATCCTGAACCGGCAGGATGAACTCGGCTGGCTGGATGCGAGCCAGACTCTGATCGACATTGGAGGGGTTTTGCCCGGGACCACCATGCGCACAATGGCGCCGGATGTCTGGCAGGTGTTTTCCGATCATGACTCCAGTCCAGCCGCAATGGCAGCCGTCATCGCCCTGCCCGTGATCGATCCTTCAGACGGACGCGTCCTGGGGCGGCTTGTGGGCGGCAGCCTGCTCAATGATTCCTTTGCCGTCCTGAGCGCCCTCTCCCGGCTTCTGGACGGAGACAATCTGGCAATCGTCCATGAAGGCGCAGTCCTTGCCAGCAGCGGTTCGTTTCGCGCTGCGGATCATTTTGACAGGATCCAGGAGCTCCTCTCCGTGCAGGCGCACACGGTTCAGGACAGCCGCCTCTATAGGAAAACGGCGATCTTCTCCGATGACCACGGCCACCCGATCTTCGTCTATTCCGATCAGGCCAATACCATCCTGTCGAAAGTCCGGCAGACCTGTCTCGATCTGTTCCTGCCCTTTGTCCTGTTTGTCGGCCTGACAGCGCTGTTTGTGGCTCTGGCGCTCAACAAATTCATGGAACCAGCGTTGGCCTCCCTGGTTGACTATGCCAGGGACCGGCGCAACAAGGGCGACCTTGAACCCTACAAGCCCGGCCGGATCGCCGAATACAATCAGCTGGGGTATCTGTTTCAGGAAGCCTTTGAATCCGTTCACAACATCCATGCCCGTTTCAAGGATCTGATCGAGGGATCACTGCAAGGGGTGGTCGTTCATTCGGATCAGAAAATTCTGTATGTGAACCGTGCCATGCTGCACATGCTTGGCTATTCGGGCAACCGGGCCGATGTGCTGGTTGGCAAACCCATCTGGAGCCTCTACGACCCGTGTGAGGAACAGCGCCTGCGCAACTATTACGAGACGCGCAATTCAGAAGGCAGCGCCCCGCCGGTCTATGAGGTGCGCGCCCAAAGCAAGTCCGGAGCAGAAGTCTGGCTGGAACAGCACGTGCGCTTGACCACCTGGGACGGGCATGAAGCCATCTATCTCACCGTGATGGACATTACCGCGCGCAAGGAGCAGGAAAGACTGATCGAGCATCAGTCCAACTATGACCTGCTGACTGGCCTGCCCAACCGGAACATGCTGTTGGACCGCCTGCAGCAGGCCATCACCGACAGTGAACAAACCGGCTCGCTGGCCGCGCTCATGATTGTGGACCTGGAACGGTTCAAGGTGATCAACGATACGTTCGGCCACGAATTCGGAGACCGGATCGTGACCACCATCGGCCGCCGGATCGAGCAAGTGGTCAAGCGCACCGAGACGGTTGCCCGGCTCGGCGGTGACGAATTCGCCATCATCATGCCCTCCGCAGACGACGAATGGGAGATCGAGCACCGAGCCCAGACCATTCTGGAGGAAATCGCCCGCAAGATCGATGTGGAGGGCGAAAACGACCTGTTCCTGACCGCCAGCATCGGTATCACGGTCTACCCGTATGATGGCAAGGACCAAGACGCGCTGATGCGTCAGGCGGATGCGGCCATGTATCAGGCCAAGTCGGAGGGCGGCAACCGGTTCCGCTTCTTCTCCCACCACATGAATGAACGCACCGCGCGGGGGCTGCAGCTGGAAGCGGGTCTGCGCAAGGCGATTGAAAACAAGGATCTGGAGATCTTTGTGCAGCCGGTTATCGACTATGTGTCCGGCACGCTGGTAGGCTGCGAAGCCCTTGCCCGCTGGCATGATCCGCAACTGGGCTTTGTGTCTCCGGCCGAGTTCATTCCTGTGGCGGAAGAAACCGGCCTGATCATTCCCCTGGGCCTGATCATCCTGCGCGAGGCCTGTGCCTTCCATGCTGCCTGCCGGGAAAAGGGCCTGGATGTGGCCAGCATCAGCGTGAACATTTCCACGCGCCAGTGCCGCGAGGCGGACTTTGTCGACTGTATCAAGGCCATTCTGGAGGAAACCGGAATGGACCCGGGCCATTTGCGTCTGGAAATGACAGAGAGCGTTCTGTTTGACGATCAACAGATTGATCCGATCAAGCTTCTGACCACGCTCAAGGGTCTCGGCATCAAGATCTCGCTGGATGATTTTGGAACCGGATATTCCTCGCTCAGCTATCTCAAGCGCCTGCCTATCGATATCCTGAAAATCGACCGGTCTTTTGTCATGGACCTTGAAAAGGATGCCGATGCCCAGGCCCTGGTGGAAGCCATCATTTCCATGGCTGGCAAGCTGGGGATCAATGTGATCTGCGAAGGCGCGGAGACCCAGGAGCAATGCGATATTCTGGCCAGCCTCGGCTGCCGTCTGATCCAGGGCTACTATCTGGCCCGGCCCATGCCGGAGCATGAATTTCTCGATTTCGTGTCGTCCAAGCCCTTCGATAACCAGCTCGCCCGCAAGGCCAGCTGATAGACGCCGATCTGACGAGCTTGTTATCCCGTCAGGGCACAAAAAACGCGCAGGAGCCGGGCTCCTGCGCGTTTTTCCTGTTCCAGACAACCAGAGCCGGTGTGAGCGGTGACAACACAGCGCCGGCGCGTTCAAATCAGAGGCTTTTGAGAACCTGCCAGCGCAAGCTGGCAGATCCCCCGCCGGTCTGACTTATTCCGCGGTGTCCTTCTCGATTTCCTTGCCGGTCTCCTGATCGACAACCTTCATGGACAGGCGCACCTTGCCGCGCTCGTCAAAGCCCATGAGCTTGACCCAGACCTTGTCGCCTTCCTTGATGACATCGGTCACCTTGGCAACTTTCTGGGGAGCCAGCTGGGAGATGTGAACCAGGCCGTCCTTTGCGCCGAAGAAGTTCACGAATGCACCGAAATCGACGCATTTCACGACCGTGCCTTCGTAGATCACGCCAACTTCCGGCTCGGCCGCAATGGAGTTGATCCAGTTGACCGCCGCCTTGATGGCCTTGCCGTCGGACGAGGCGATCTTGACGGTGCCGTCGTCCTCAATATTGACCTTTGCGCCGGTCTTTTCCACGATCTCGCGGATGACCTTGCCGCCGGAGCCGATGACTTCACGGATCTTGTCGACCGGGATCTTCATCATTTCGATGCGCGGCGCATGTTCGCCAAGCTCGGACCGGGCTTCGGTAATGGCCTTGGCCATTTCGCCGAGAATGTGGATCCGGCCGTCTTTGGCCTGCCCAAGAGCCACTTTCATGATCTCTTCGGTGATCCCGTCGATCTTGATGTCCATCTGCAGCGAGGTGATGCCGCTTTCGGTACCGGCCACCTTGAAATCCATGTCGCCAAGATGGTCTTCATCGCCGAGAATGTCGGACAGGACGGCGTATTTGTCGCCTTCCTTGATGAGGCCCATGGCGATCCCGGCCACCGGTGCCTTCAGCGGCACGCCGGCATCCATGAGCGCCAGCGAGGTGCCGCAGACCGTTGCCATGGAGGACGAGCCGTTGGATTCGGTGATTTCGGAGACAACCCGAAGCGTGTAGGGGAAATCATGGTGCTGGGGCAGCATCGGGTTGATCGCGCGCCAGGCCAGTTTGCCGTGGCCGATTTCGCGGCGCCCCGGGGAGCCCATGCGGCCCGTCTCACCGACGGAATAGGGCGGAAAGTTGTAGTGCAGCATGAAGTGGGACTTCACGGTGCCTTCCAGAAGGTCGATGAATTGCTCATCTTCCCCCGTGCCCAGAGTAGCCACAACAAGACCCTGGGTTTCACCACGGGTGAACAGGGCCGAACCGTGCGCGCGGGACAGAATGCCGACTTCAGACGAAATCGCGCGCACTGTCGACAGGTCGCGGCCGTCGATCCGGTTGCCGGTTTCAAGGATGGCGCCCCGGACGATTTCGGCCTCCAGCTTCTTGAACTGCTCGCCGAGCACGGTGCCTTCGACCGCCTCGCCGTCGGCCGCATTGGTGATCAGGGCCTCAACAACCTTCGCCTTGGCCGCATCAACTGCCGCCTTGCGGTCAGTCTTGGAGGTGATCTGGTAGGCGGCCTTAAGATCTTCGCCCGCCATGGTCTTGACCTTGCCGAACAGCTCGGAATGGTCCGGTATCGACAATTCACGCGGTTCTTTCGCAGCCGTTTCGGCCAGCTTGATGATCGCATCAATCACGGTCTGGAAACCGGCATGGCCGAACATGACAGCGCCGAGCATGACGTCTTCGTCCAGTTCCTTGGCTTCCGATTCCACCATCAGAACCGCATCACCGGTTCCGGCAACCACCAGATCCAGCGCGCTGTCCGGCATGTCGTCCACGGCCGGGTTCAGAACATATTCGCCATTGATATAGCCGACACGGGCGCCGCCGATCGGGCCCATGAACGGAACGCCCGAAAGGGTCAGCGCCGCAGAGGCCGCGACCATGGCCAAAATGTCCGGCGCGTTTTCCATGTCGTGGGACAGAACGGTGATCACCACCTGGGTGTCGTTCTTGTAGCCGTCGGCAAAGAGCGGGCGGATCGGCCGGTCAATCAGACGGGAGGTGAGCGTTTCGTGCTCGGACGGGCGGCCTTCGCGCTTGAAGTAGCCCCCCGGGATCTTCCCGGCGGCAAAGGCCTTTTCCTGGTAATTCACGGTCAGCGGGAAGAAATCCTGTCCCGGCTTTGGCTCCTTGGCGGAGACGACGGTGGCCAGAACCTTGGTTTCGCCATAGGTCGCCATCACGGCGCCGTCGGCCTGGCGGGCCACTTTGCCCGTTTCGAGAATGAGCGGCCGTCCGCCCCACTCGACTTCCACACGATGAATATCAAACATCATCTGTCCTTACGTATTTGCCTGGTATGCGCCGATTTCGGTCCGGCGCTAGCCATCAGGCACTTTCCCGGTCGGCCCCGGATGGGCCGGTTACCGGCGGACAGGTCACGGGCAAGACGGCAGGCTGCTTTCACGAAACCGAAAGAAGCCAGCAATCCTGCCCCATGACTTGTCCCGGGGGTTCTATAAAGTGTTCCGGTCTATAAGGAAACACTCAACGGCAACATGGTCTTGAGACCCGGTTCGAGCCTTCGGTTCAGGTTGCACCCCGTTTGAGCGCATCGCGTTTCTTTCAAATCACGACGGGCGCCCTGTGGTTTTGGAAATCTTACTTTCCCAAAAAAAGGAGACCCAAAGGGGGGGGAGGGGGTTGGGAGAAAGTTTCCCAGACTTTTCGAGGAGGAAAAAAGCCCAAAAAAAA
>NZ_JBSWYH010000052.1:0-18052 GCF_056161025.1 Roseibium sp. AWQ4_254 | reverse complement strand
CTGGCCTCCTTGTCCAGCCCTCAGCTTGAATCACTATTCACCACAAAAGGGAACCCAAGACGATTCAGACTTTTTGGGAAATGCTCTAGTGGTCGGAATCTATGCCACGTTCCAAGAGGAGCTCAGCGACATTTTCTTGCCTTCCAACAACGTCAGCACTGCCCGTGGAATGTGAGTTCAATCACCTTAAGATCGTGCATGAGCAGCGAACGGCCGCTCTTGCGGGCCGCAACGCAGCGACTTTAGTCGATGTTCAATGTCCGCAAAGGGCCGATTGCGTCCGCGCGTATCGCTCGTGTGAATGGCCACTTCGGTCAGTTCGGTCGCTCATAGTTGCCAGTCAGCAGACGGCAAGTCAGGCCCGCTCCGCGCCCCTGGTCGCCGCCTTCGGACAATGGCTGCAAGAGCAACGCCTCCAGGTCTCCGCCAAGTCCCGTCTCGGCGAGAAGCTTGCCTACATTCATCTTCACTGGGACGGTTTGCAGACCTTCCTCCACGACAGCCGTGTCGAGATTGATAGCAACAGTGTCGAGGATTTGATCCGGCCAATTGCATTGAACAGGAAAAATGCATTGTTCGCCGGCCATGACGAGGGCGGCCGCACCTGGGGTCGCATCGCATCCCTCATCGAGACCGCGAAAATCAATAACGTCGAGCCATTCGCCTATATCAAGGACACACTCGAAGCCATCGCCACCGGCCATCCGAAAAGCAGGATCGACGAACTCCTGCCGAGGAACTTCAAGCCGTCAAGTTGAATACCTGTGGGCCGCTGACGGCGCTTACGATAACGCTCAATAACGCCATGTCTATCACTCCGTATTTCCACGCCGAAATCACGCAGGGGTGGGTTTAAACATGGGTCAGTTCTCAGTAAAAAATTCGGACCTTACCGGGTCAGTTCTCAGTGAAAATCAACACCCGTGGGTCAACCCCGCTCTTCCACTTTAATCAAACTGGAAAACGCCCGTTTAAACTTGGCCGAGTTCAGGATCGTCTTGTGATCACAGCCATCGATCACGATGGTTTGCGTTTCCTTGCAGCAGAACCGCGCTACATCATCCGGCACACCGTTTGCCACGCTAGTCCGCGCCAAGAAAAGCCTCGACGCCTTTCTGCTGCTTCCCCCGACCTCGGAGTGACCCAGCATCCGAATGTTTTCAACCATGCAATCAAGGTCACTCAGGCCACAGTCGACGAGGTCGAAAACATATTGATAGGCGTCGGACTCCCTCAGTCGCCGACATATGTCAGTCCGGCTGAGTTGCGCAAGGGTACTGACTGTAGGCGGATCCACCAGGACCAGTTCGACCGAAGCGGAATGCATTTCCTCCAGTTTCGTGGCTAGGGACGAGGCGACATACGCACCGAATGAATATCCGACCAGCATCTCGATCGGGACCGGTGGCAGGTTCGTCACGATACGGCCCGCCAGGTCGTCGATAGTGGCATAGGGCCAATGGTCGTTATAATCGATCGCGACCGCCCGCTCCGCCGCGGCCGCCTCCCGCAGCAGGGACAGGTAGCAGAATGGGTAAGCGACAAAATCAGGCAGCAGCAGTATCACAAGCCGGCCCTCAGGTTCTCTTCGACCAGATCCATAATTTGCCCGAGCGTTTCGCCGTCGAAGGTCGATCCGGCATGCAGATGCAACTCGGTTCCGGCGGCGATGACGGTCAGGTCAAGATCCGTCCTGGGTCCTTCGGAGGGCACCGGAAGAACTGTTTCCTTGAGGAAACGAAGATCGGCTTCGCTCATGGTTACGAAATTGAAGAGGCAGGCGGCGCTTTTTGCGTTCCAACCCGTTGCCGACAGGATTTCTTCCGACCCGACGATGCAGTTCCTGCGGAACATTGCCATTCGGTCGTGAAACGGCTCCTCCTCATCCGTTGACCGGCTGGGCGCTGCCAACAGCCCGTCGTCGAAGCGGATCGGAGCGGCAACGGTGTAGAAGCCGAGACCGTCCTTCTTGTCGCGCATCGAAAACAGGCACTGAACCAGCGGCGCCTCGTCGCCCAGAACGACCCTGATCGCCTTCCTGTAGGCGCGCATCGATGCCTGCTGCAGGGAGGCAAAGCCATCTCGGGCAAGATCGGTTTGCCTGTTCTGCCAGATCCAGAGCGAGCGGTCGCTGAGTTGCTCTGGCGGCTGGCCAGCACCGGCGTACCCAGTCCAGAAATCAAGGCACGCGTCGGCTTCGGCCGCATAGCGCATTTCCAATTTCAGGTTGGCTGGTACGAATGAAAGATCCGGATTGGCGGCCCCGGCTGGCTCGTATCCGTCCCGAAGCAGGCCTTTCAGCTTGCGCAGGACCAGCAGCTGGCCGAAGTGGTCGCCGAGGGCGTGATGAAACAGCACCGCAACGTGGCGCCGTCCGCGCAGGACCACCTCTGTCAGATAGAACAGCGGCCCTTCAAACAGGCTGACCGGCGTTGCCAGCAGGTGGTCGATGCACGCCCTTTCATCGTCAAAAGAGCGCATGACGGACAGCACATGGCGTTCGCCCGGCACCACGGCAGTTTCCGGCTTGATCGACAGTCCGTCCTCGCCAAGCTCAACAGTCGCAGCCAGCAGCGGAAACGCGCTCGTCATCTCTAGCGCGACCTTGGCCAGATCGACTTTCTCGGCAGAAACCGGTCCAGCGTTGAAGATATAGGCGACGTTGTTGGCCGTTCTGCTGCCGTGAAAGAGTTCCGGGTAAGCCATGGAGGCCTGCATCCGGTTCAGTGGAATGCCCGTCAGGTCCTCTTCCGGGGACGGCGGTAACGAGGCGCGGTTTTCGGCCAGGATCGTCCGAGCCTCTTCTTCTCCGCGTGCATAAACGAAAGCAAAACGTCCTGCCGGCAGGCTCAGCGTTGCGATCCGGGGCAACTCGGTCATGGTGTGATTCCCCGCATATTAGAGCCGAATGACATAATAGTCGTAGTCCTCCGCCCCAGCTTCGTCGCCCGCAGGTCCGGCGATTCCGTCCAGAAGCGCCGATATGCGCGACCAGGAGCAATCCGAGTAGAAGTCGGACAGTTTGAGCGGCTCGGTCAGATGTTGATTGATCAGCGTCACCAGCTTCACGGCCGAGATGGAATCGCCTCCTGCCTGGAAGAAATTCTGGTCTGGTGCCCATTGGCCGAGGCCGCATCTGTCCAGAAGCCAGTGAACACCGGGCGCCTCACGATCTTTCCCGGCAAGGTCGGCCAGTCGGCGGCGCTCCAGTTGCCTCAGGTCGATCTTGCCGTGCGCGGTTACGGGCAGGGAATCAACGGCGATGAATTCATCGGGCACCATGAAATCCGGCAAGTGTGTCTTGCCGAAGGATCGCATCTGGTCCTCGTCCCGCTGACGCGTGGGCGACTGCGGAACGTAAAACAGGGTTACTCGCTTGCCCCCTGCAACGGATTGAACCGTCGCGACGCCGCTCAGAATATCAGGATGCCCCGTGTAAGCCGCGGCGATGTCGCCAAGCGAGGTTCTGTTACCGCGTATCTTGATCTGGTCATCCGCCCGTCCGACATAGTGAAACCTTCCGCGTCCGTCTCGGAAGACCAGGTCACCGCTGGCATAGGCACGCGCTTCACCGAGGTCTGGAAACGACCGGAACCTGGCGTCTGTCAGATCCGGGTCGCCCTTGTATTCCGGTGCAAGGCCCGCCCCTGCGATGATCAGCTCCCCCACCTCGCCGTCGGCACAGGCATTCCCCTGTTCGTCGATCACATGAAGCCGGCTGTCCTGAACCGGATAACCGATCGGAATCCGCTCCGAAAAGTCATGGTCCCTCGGTATCTCGTAGATACAGGTTCCCATCGTGTTTTCGGTCGGGCCATAACCGTTATAGACGGTAATCGTCCCATTGCTGCGGTAAAGAAGATCGACATGCCGGGAAGACAGCTCTTCCCCGCCGATCATAATGTCCGCGACACCTTCAAGACACCCGGGATCGGCTTCCATCAGGCTGTTGAACAGGGAGACGGTCAGCCACATGGCGTTGATGCCGTGTTGCGCAATTTCCCGGCGCAATCCGTCCCCGGTGAGCCAGTCCTCCACCGGAAGCACCAGCGTTCCGCCGTTGCAGAGCGCCGTCCAGATTTCAAACTGGGAGGCATCGAACGTTAGCGCAGAATGATGCAGCATCACCGTCCCGGGGCCCGCATGGAAATGACGGGGCCGGTAGCAGAAACCGATTACCCCGGCATGCGGGCAGGGGATGATCTTTGGAGCTCCGGTCGTGCCGCTTGAAAAATTGACATAGACAATGTCCCGCCCCATTGGCGCAGCTGACAAGAGATCGCAGCACCCGGGCGCGAGCAGACCGGCAGACCCAAAGACCCGGGGAAACCGCGCGTTGCGGAGGGTGTTTTCCGAGACAAATGCCGATATGCCGGCCCTCTCGATGACGGCATTGTTCCAGGTTGCGGGGTTGCGTTCGCTGACATAGCAATAGCTTCCACCCGCCTTGAGGATGGCCAGCAGCATCACGATCCGGTCAATGCCCTGCCGCATCTGAATGCCGACAACATCTCCAGGACGGACGCCGGACCGGGCCAGCCGGCCGGCGGCCCGGCTGGAAATCGTGTCCAGTTCGGCATAGCTCAAGCTGTCATCACCGCAGCGCACGGCGCAGTGTTCAGGCAACTCCTCGACCGCCTTGCCAAAGGCTTCCGTCACGGTTGAAATCATCGGCAACACCCTAGTTTCCCCTGTGCCTTATGAGACTGAACCCCTTCGGAAAGGTGTTGTTTCCGCGATAAAGCTCCAGGGCCTCGGTCACTGAAAAGACGGTCCTCGGCAGCAGTGCGACAACGCTTCCTTGCCTGTCGATCAGGTCAACGGCGCGTTTCAGATTGGCATCGACCGTCGCCTCACCGGGCAAGGGCGTCACTTCGCGAAGGCCCGCGTGATACGCATCGTCGCGATAGCCGGCACCGCAGCGCGAAATGTTGACAAGATCAAAATTTCCGGAGGCTGGGGAGAACCCGATGAGGCCTGACAGCCTGCCCAGATTGACGAGCATTGCCCGGTCCTGGCCGTTGCCGTCAGGGGCCAGCAAGCGGAGAATATCCGCCATCTGGGTGCTGACATCCCCGTCAGCGCAGAAGAAGATCTTGGTGAAACGCGTTCCCGGGTCAGCGGCACCCGGGTCGCATGCAGGCCATGGCAATTCCTTCAGCCTATCGGGTTGCGGATCCCAAACGGACACCGACGCACCAATGTCGGAAGCTCGGAGCGCCATGAGCAGGCCCACCCCTCCGAGACCAAGAACCAGAACCCTGTCGTTTCCGGTCAACCGGCTGCGATCCCCGGCGTGGATTACAGTCGCGGCCAGACACGCGAGAATTGCCTGCTCGAGAGCCAGGCTGTCCGGGAGCGGACAAACCAGGCGGCGGGGCATCAGCAGGTGATCGGAATGGATAGCGCAGCGCCAGCCCATGGCGACCACGCGGCTGCCCGGGCCGACATGATCCGCATGTGCTCCCGCCTCCACAACGGTCCCAGCCGCACAATAGCCAAGGTCCAGCTGTTCCCCCGTTTCCCGTGCCTGCCGGACATAATGCAATTCGGTCCCCGGACTGATCATCGAAAACGCGGTTTCGATCAGCACATGATTGTCGTCGCATCCTGGAACGTCTTCGCTGAAAAGCTGAACGCCCTGGTTTCCGCGCACGCGGAACATCTGCCGTGTCATCGGCTGCATCACGGTCTCCCGGCGGCGAGAGCCTGAAGACACCGGTCAAAATCCGGAAACGACGTCCTGTAGCACTCCCCTCCCGGTATCAGCCCCCCCAGTCCGTGCACCAGCATCAAGACATGAGCCGTCATGGAGAGCCTGTGATCGTCGAACACGGCGACATCCTCCACAGGGTGGGGCATCTGCCCTCCGAATGTGCGGATGGAATAGCCGTCGATCGCGGTCCTGATGCCGAGGGTTGCCAGCATCCGGCAAGTTGCCTGGATCCTGTCGGACTCCTTGAAGGTCAGTTCGAAAAGATTCTCAAAGACAGCCTCTCCGGGAAGAAGGCTGGCGATCGCGACCATCAGCGGGATCTCGTCAATCATGGAATGAAGACTTGCCTTGCCGTGCAGCCCGGCCGCCTTGAGTTCTCCGCCACCCTGCACCGTCACCGTTCCGGTATCTTCGCCGGCGGATGTGCCCGTTTTCTCCATCCGCACATCGAACCCGCAGGATTTCAGCCAGTGAAAGAATCCGGTTCTGGTCGGATTGATGCAGACCCCTTCGAAGGTGATGCGTCGCTCCGGCCTGTTCCTGTCCGCAAGCAAGGCCAATGCCGCAAGATAGGCAAGCGCCGAAGGATCCAGAGGTATTGCGATTGTCTGTGGCACCTGAAACTGCCCAGGCCGGAAGGTAACCGTCTTGCCGTTGTCCTCGACAAGGTCGCCGCAACCGCGCGCCATCAATTGCGTGTGATCCCGAGCGACGACCGGATACGTGACTGCAACAGGAACACGCGCTGCAATCCCGGCGAAAAGGATGGCCGAGACCGATTGGGCGCTGCCGATCGTTGTGGCGACCGCACCTGCGCGGACCTTCCCCGGCAGGACCCGTAGCGGCAGGCATCCTTCGCGCCCCAGGTAGTCAAACCTTGCACCAAGAGCGCGCAAGGGCTCCACGATCCAGTCGAAAGGCCGGTTGCGCAAGGTTTCGTCGCCGTCAACGATACAGTCGATGCCGAGGCCGCAGAGAACGCCGATCAGCAATCTGGCCGCTGCACTGGAAGGGCCTAGATTGACACGCCGCACGCCATCGATCGCGGCCGTGCGCAGAGAAGTCTGAAAATCGACGGTACCGGCAGATGCGTTGAAATCCAGACCTACCCCAAGCTGCTCCAGCGCCGAGATCAGGAGCGTGACAGCGGCTCCCTGATTGATCCGTTCAATTCTCACGGGGTGATCCGACAAGGCACCGAAAAGAAGGGCGCGATGCGAAATGGATTTGTCTGACGGAACGAACGCGGCGGCCTGCCGCCAATTCAGGTCCAAGGGCAAAGGTGCGGCGTCAATGGTCCGGTCTGGATAGTGAAGCATAACCCTATCCCCGCCTGTACCGGGTTGGATCGATCAGCTTGTCATCGTCGACAAGACTGTCCTCGTCGAAAACCTCGCGGGCTGCCGGTCCCTTCGGCAGGAAGTCGCTGGTTGCCTCATAGGATCTGCGCCGCTGCCGCTTGCGCTCCAGCCCGAGGTTGAACCCGTCAAGCTCAATCGGCCATTGCTCCAGCATTCCGGCGTCCCGGCAGTGATCCGCAAGTTGCTGACCGTTTCGCGTGCGGACGAGAACACGTCCGTATTTGCCGAAACCGGTGCCATTGATGCTTGCATCAAAAATATTGGGATCGCCATCGCAGACGCTTATATCCGCAAGTCCGCTCATCCAATCGCCGCAAGACAGGCAGCGGTGGTTCTTGCCCCCCTTCAATTCCTTCAGGATTTGCCAGAATTCGAGGGAATGGTGACTTCCGTCCACCGTCGAAACCTTGAGGTTGCCAGGATAGGGACCGCTTCGGTAACGCACGTCGACAACGTCTTCGAGAGGCAGGTTCAGGCGGTTTTGGACAATGTCGGCCGTGCCTTTTGGCAATGTCCCCGAAGAACAAGCGGTTTCGATCAGCACAACGATCTTCTCGCGGGCCCAGTCGGCGATGTCCCCCTCCAGATTCTGCAACTT
This sequence comes from Roseibium sp. AWQ4_254, assembly GCF_056161025.1. Lineage (NCBI taxonomy): Bacteria > Pseudomonadati > Pseudomonadota > Alphaproteobacteria > Hyphomicrobiales > Stappiaceae > Roseibium > Roseibium sp. AWQ4_254. Next base: position 10,377 of record NZ_JBSWYH010000052.1, on the reverse strand, counting down.
GCGGATTGCCTGCATGTGACAGGCCAGACCGGCAACAGCGATCCGGTCGTCCGGGAAACTTTCGAAAAGGGGGCGGAGCTCCGCGAGATAGGGAGCAAGCTGATAGGTGGACTGGGCGTTTGCTATGATTGTCTCGTCATCACCGGACACAACTCCTTTCGCACGCCAGCCGGCATCGGGGTTGCGTCCCATGGTCAGGATATGTCTGACGCCGAAGGCCTCTGATTTGCTTCCAAGCAATAGGGTCGTGACGGTGCCGCCGCTCGCGGAAGCTTCAAAAACATCCGGAAGGGTTGATCTGGCGCCGAACAGATTCACGTGAATTCCAAGCCAGCGTTCTTCCGACCGCCTTTTCCTGCCGAATAATCGGATCTCGGCCTCGTCCGTTGCGGGGTCGGCACCGGGGCAGACGTCATGGCAGAGACTGCAGGCACCGCACAAAGCCGGATCGAAATCGAGCACCGGATCAAGTCTATCCTGATCGAAAGTCAACAGATTATCCGGACAGACAAGCGCGCAGGCGCCGCAACCGGCACACAGGTCCGGATCCAGCACATGTGTTTGCAATTCACTTATCGACATTGGCCGGCCCTACTATTCTAAAGTTGTTGATAGCAAAATTTCTAACTATACCTGCATTTGCGCGCAGACCTCGGCCTGTGAGCGCTTTGACCAGGCTTCAGTTCAATTCCATTTTGACAATTTCCAGAGAGACCGAGGCATCGCCTCTGGTGAAAATTCCGGTCCCGGTCTGCACAAACCCCAGCCCCCGATAGAAGCCCTGAGCCGTCACGGTGGACTCAAGGTAGATTCGGGACGCCCCCTTCATGCGTATGTGGGTGATGGCTGTGTTCATCAGAGCCTTGCCGACCCCCAATCCGGCGGCAGAACCGCAGACGAAGAGCTTGGTTATTTCGCTCCCCTCCACTTCCACCAGCCCAAGGATGACGCCCTGCCTATACGCAATCCAATGCTCGCCGCGTTCGATTGCCGGCAGGTACATATCCGGGTCCCTGCCGTACAGCCACATTTCAATTTGCTCGCTGGTGTACTCACCCGTACACAGATTGCGTACCGAATCCCGATGCACGTTGAAGATTTCATTGCGATCTTCCGGGGCAGCAAGACGGATCTCGAATTCTATCATTTTCATTGCTCTTGAATCAGCTCTGTGCGGGCACGGGTTTCCGGCGGAATAACTTTTGGAATTTCAGCCCCAAGATGCATCCGGCTACGACCAGAAGACTTCCGGCCACCATCTCGGCACGGAGCGAGGTTTCGCCGAAAGCAAAGGAGATGTAGGTCGCGATCAACGGATAGATAAATCCGATGTAACCGGCATATTCCGCACCGATCCGCCCGACCAGCGCGATGTACAGAACAAAGACCAGCGCGGAGCAGACCGTCCCCAGATAGACCAGCGGAAGCAGGTAGCTGACGGTCAACGGCACCGAAAGGGGAACACCCTGCAGCAGGGCCGCCGCGAGATAGAACAGACAGGCCCACCCGATCGCGATCATGTTAATGCGCACGGAACCGACCCTGTGCGTTTTCTGGAGGTATTCGGAGAGAACCGATCCGACCGCAACCGCCAGAAACGACAGGAGGGCAAGAGCCAGCCCGAGCAGCACATGGGTTCCTGCCGCCTCACCGCTGAGAAAGAACAAGGCGACCCCGCAAGAGGCAATGAGCGCGCCGAAAATGTTGCTGGAAAGGATGCGCGCTCCCTGGAAAATCCTCTTCAAGGCCATCGAAAAGAATATTACCGAGATGCTGAGACAGGCGATGTAGGAACTGGGTAGGTATTGCGTTGCCGCATAGGTAAGCCCAATGCCGGCGAAATAATAAACAACACCGACGAGACCACACAGAAGAACCGGAGCTCGGACACGCTCCGCGCCGGCGAGATTTAGTCGGTCAACCAGCACGAGGGTCACAAACGCGAGCAGGAAGCGCCAGAACAGGGAGACCACGGCCGGTGTCTCGACAATTTGCGTGGTGATGGCAATCCAGTTTGTCGACCAGATGGTGACGCAGGCTGCGAAGAGCACCATGCTTCCTGCCGAAATCACACCCGCACCGGCGGACGGAGAGGGCTTTTTCATCGGTCCGCCCTCTCTTCGCCAATCACCCCAGCCCTGCGAAGTTCCTGCCCTATCGTCTTGCAGAATGTCTCCACAAGGGCACGGTTGAAGACCTCGGGATTGAATTCGGTCTTGAGAAGCAACGCGCCATCCTGCTGATACCCGGTGCATTCAAGGTGGTGACTTGGCCGGCCATGCATGCTGGTGAGCGATATGGGATTGACGGAAAAGCAGTCCGATGAGGCGATCGCGATGTCACCCAGGAAATTGAAGCTGGCAAAGCATTGCCGCTCGCCTTTTTGCGTACCACCGCCCTCAGGCAGAAAATAGGCATTGCCAAAGGTATGTGCGATCCCGTCCGCGCTCCGGCGGTAGGCTTGAACCGCCTGAACTGTCTCATTGATATCGAGGTCCGCTGTTTCCAACACAACGGGATAGATCACCGTGAACCATCCAAACAATCCGTCGGTTGCCAACCCTCCCGGAGTCAGGCCGCGCCCATGACTGAGAAAGTCGATTTTCTGGCTGGAGCCGGGGAACACCGCGGAAAAGCCCCGCAACACCGCAGCCAGCAGCCAGTCGCCGATATCGGTATGCAGACTTGCTGGGTCTCCGGCTGGTTGACCGAGGTGGATTTCGCAAAGCTCGAACGCCTCCCGGCGTGGTATCGACCGGCGGGCACCTGCAGGATCAGGGCATGAAGACCAGGGCAGACTGTCCCAGAATTCGGAGGCCCGCTCTGTCGACAAGTCACGGCTGTAGGCCTGAACCCAATCCCGGTAACCGGCGGCCGGTTTTGCCCAGGTATCCATCTGACCTTTCTCGACTGCCTCGGACAAATCCGAAAGCAAGACGATCCAGGACACTCTGTCGACGACGAATTGATGGCAGCTCACCACGACACTCAGGCGGCCGTCAGAGATGAGTGCCGCCGCCGCCACCATCCGGCCGGCGGCAAGCGAAATGCGGCTTTCGCACTCCGCCAGTGCCTGTTCGGCGTTCATTCCTGCCGGATACCTTCGAACGTCAAAGGACGTCATGTCAGGCAGGTGCCGGGCAAGCAACGCGGAGAGCACCTGGGCAATTTCCTCCAGTCTCCGTTCAGGCCCGGAATAGTCAAGGACACAGCTCTGGCACCAGATGTCGAGATCGGGGATTCCCCTGCTCTCAAGAAAAAACCTGTTCGGCAAACCATGCAGCGGCGTCGGCGCTCCGGCGGGCTCGGCGTGCGTTGGCAGTGCCGTCTCTCCCTCCTGGAATGCGAGATAATCCGCAACCGGCTTGTCCGATATCAGGTCCTCAAGCGGCACTTTGATGCCGTTGCGCTTCATGGCCGCGACAAGAGAAAGCGCCATAAGGGAATCGCCGCCATTGTCGAAGAAGCTCTGCTTGACATCGATGACGTTCTTTTTCAGCGCTTTCATCATCGCGTCCAGAAGAGGCGTCTGTTCGCGGTGCTGACATCCGGATGCGGCTTGCTTTCCCTGAACCAGGCGTTTCAGTTCGTCCCGGTCGAACTTGTTGTTGCGGGTCAGGGGAAGCCGCTCCATAAGCAGATACTGACGCGGACGCTTGTGGCCCTCCAATCGGTCTGCAAGCATTTTTTGCAGCGCCGGTTCCGTGAGGCTGGCATCGGCTGGGATCACCGCGGCGGCGATGTCCTCGCCGTCGCCGGAATTGATGGTGAAGATACAGCAGTCACGCACATGGGTCAGGGAGCGCAGTGCGGATTCCACTTCAACCAGGGAAACCTTCAATCCGTTGACCTTAACAACGGAATCCCGACGCCCCACGATGGCCACGTGTTCGTTTTCATCGTAATGAGCGATATCGCCGGTCGCAAAGCAGCGCACGGAGCCCGCTGCCTCGCGCCCAAGTCGTACAAACCGGCGTGACGGCAGATCCAGCACCGAAGCAACGAGGTCGGAGGTCAGGGTTACCTCCCCTTCCGTGCCTGCACCCAAAATCTTCCGCCCGTCGGCATCCCTGAGATCCGTGCGAACGCCCTCAACCTGATGGGCCAGCGACCATATTCCGCTGTTCTTGGCCGCGCCTTGCTCGTAACAAGCGTACATCGCCGTCGTGCATTCGGTCGGACCATAGGCATTGTAAAGGCGAGAACTGGCCGCAAAGCTGCTGTTGAAGAGGTCCAGATCGCCCTCGAACATTTTCTCGCCGCCGATCACGATCCGTTTTGGGCGGGCCTTGTTTCCAAGGCCGGCGCGATAGAATTGCCTGAAATAGGGCACGGTCATGTGGAGTACATCGATCTCATGCTGACCGATAAACTTCGCGACCTCTTCCATCGTGCATTGACGGGGGTTCATCGTACACAGAACAGCGTCGCAATAGAGCGCGGCAAAAACATCCATGAGCCCCGCATCCCAGGCAGACGACGCGAGTTGCAGAACTTTCTCGCCCCGGTGCAAATTCAGGTAACCCGTGTAATTCGCAATATGACGCCGCAGGGCAATTGTTGTCTGGAGGATCGCTTTCGGAGTGCCGGTTGTGCCGCTAGTTAGGACGACATATTCGGCACAACCCAGCCGAAGTTTGACCGGACCGTCTTCGTGCCGGACTGGATGCCGGTTGTGATCCGCGCCGGTGTCGGTTGGACGAATGAATTCGGATTCCGGCAACAGGTCCTGAAATGCCTTCATGCGCGCGCCGTGCGAGACGCAGACCACACAGCGTACGTCCAGCGCTCTTACGATCGGTTCAAGTGCATCGGTCTGGATTTCTGGATCGATAAAAACAACTCTGCCGGCCACGCCGAGCGCTGCAAGCACACCGACGTAATTGTCCGCTCCATGAGAGCCCAGAACCGCGACACACGCGCCGGCACCGCCGGCAGCAGCAATGTCGCTCGAACATGCCGCAATCCTGCCTTCAAGGTCATGCCAGGTCCACCGGGCACTCCCATCAATGACTGCAAGGTCATGTCTGTTTCGCAACTCAAGTGTCTGATCGGTCATCTCAGGGGGCCTGCTGCCTCAATGGAGCGACTTGACATTCAACGCGCTGTCCAGCGCCGCGAAGAACTCGCCCATATGAGTTTCGTCAAAGATCAGGGGCGGCGTGAGTTTGACTGTCGTGCCGTGAGTGCCGCCGGTTCGAACGATCACACCGCTGTGCAACAACCTCTCCGCCAATTGCGCAGCAGATCCTGGCAGAAGCCTGCCAGCTTCCGCGGACCCAACGAAGTCGAACGCGAGCATCAAACCGATGCCCCGCACCCCGCTCACTCTGTCATCCGTGTCCGCAAGCGCCCTCAACCGCTTCGTGAATATTGCACCGGATCGGGCTGCTGCCCCACTTTGGTCCTGCCGACCGTGAAGCTCGAGCACCTTGCTGGCTACGGCACATGCCAGGGGCATAAAGGTGAATGTCGAGGAATGCTGGGTGTAGGAGAGCACATCAACGATTTCCGGCGGGCCGGCGACCGCTGAAACAGGCAGGCCGTTTCCGAGGGACTTTCCAAGGACGACAATATCGGGGCACAGATCCTGCGACGCCACAAAGGGTTGTCCGGTGCGCCCGAGACCAGTGTAGATCTCGTCGAAGACACTCAGAACGTCAAACTCCGCACAGACCGACAGCAGTTCCTTCAGGATGTCCCGGCGCACCACGTGAATGCCTTCCGCGGCCTGAACCGGCTCAATGATCGCCGCAGCAGGCAGCCTGCCCTCATTTTGCGCTTCGCGCAGCAGCACCCGCAAAGCCTCGCCCCAGTCCGCCCCATCCAGTTGCGTCTGCCCCTGATACGCCTGGACAGAAAAGGTCGGGTTGTTCCGAAGTCCTACGGCCAGCAGATCGCGGAACGTGTCGTTGGACGTGATCGACAGGGCACCCTGCGTTTTGCCGTGAAACGAACCCGAGAAATAGAGTATCGGCTCACGTCTCGTTTTCTTGCGGGCAATCTTGATTGCTACTTCAACAGCCTCCGCGCCGGTCACGGCTCCCATGACGGACGCCTCCCGGTACGGCAGCACATGTTCGAGCTGGGAGATCATCCGGTGACGGAACGGGTTGTCGATATTCCAACCGGTATGGATCAGCTGTTCGGCCTGGCATTTCAGGGTAGAGACAACTTCGGGGTGCTGATGTCCAAGATTCACAGCGCCACTACCACCCGTCATGTCGAGATAGGCACGCCCCTGTTCATCGAAAAGATGGCAGCCTCGCCCCCGAACCATAGCCGGTGCGCCCCCACTCTGCCTCTGGACCGATATCGACAAAGCTTCCTTGTAGGAGCCAGCTACACTGTTAAAAATGGCCGTCACTTCAGATTACAACCTTGATACGATCAATGTTAAATCACTTGAAAAATCCAAACAAAGCCGCCACATTAATCAGCTCGTTAATTTCTCTACGGTGATCCTTTTATCTTATGCATAGTTGTTATTTTTACGTATTTCAACCATTTTCTTTTTTGGACAAAGATCCGTATAAAAGGCAATAAATTGTTCTTTTATATCGACATTCAGCCTATTTCGAATAGAAGAAAAAAGATCTTTTGATTTCAAAAAACACTTTTGTATTGTTTTTTATTACCACCAAACCTGAAATTGCATTTCAGTCTTGCTCGGGCCGGCATACCCGACAAGCTGCGGACGCTTCGTTCGTCTCGTAGAAACTGCAGGTGCGACCTGAAACGCGGGCACTTCATTTGACTATGCTCCACTCGCGCCTCCTGCAGCGCCAAAACGGAGGCGAGACGGCCCCTCCCGGCCCACCTCCGGTCACATCCGGTTGAGAACCTGTTCAGAGGTTTTGAAGGCTTCCGAAACTGCAGGCAACTCTCTTTCAAAGTGGTATTTCTGGATTGCCGGTGCCTCAAAATACCTGGCGAACTTGTGTCCGGAATAAACCGCAGCGGCAATTGTCCCCGGTCCGTGGCAATCGCCGATCAGTGACACGGGGAAGACTTCCAACGCCCCCTTTTCAAACCCGCTCCTGATGTCGTCGTAAAGCGTGAGATTTTCTGCCCTGGACGTCACCATGACAACTGAAGCACAGGGCAGGTCAATCCGTTCGCCGGTGAACTCACAAGCCGCAACAACTGATTTTTCATGAATGACTTCAAGGGACTTATGAGCACAGATCTTAACGCCGAGACGCAGGAGCCGCTCCTGGATACGGTGCTGTTCAAGGGTGTTCTGTGTCCAGCTCGAGACTTCGGCAGCAGGCGTTAGCAGGGTGATATCCTGACAACCGAGCTTGCTCAGCGCTTCCGCCGCAACCCCACCCATATAATAGTGGTCGTCGTCGAAGATGACGACCGGATCCGGGACTTGCGAGAGCGCTTGCAGGTCCGTCACGGTGTAGACATGCGGGTGTTGCCAGCCGGGAACAGGCTGTGTCGTTGACCGGCCCACTCCGTCTTTGCGCCAGGTTGATCCGGTCGCAACGACGAGGTGATCGAATTCCAGGTCCGTCAAATCGCCGACCTGCAAGTCACTTTCGGGATAGATGGATACATTATACAGCTTGTTCAGTTGCCCAACTCTGTAGTCAACCACCCGGCGCCATTCCGCCAATCCCGGAAGCCGGCTTTCCTGAACACAGCGCCCTCCGAGGGTCCGGCTCGCCTCAGCAAGCATAACCTCATAGCCGCGTTGACCAAGCTGGAGCGCGCATTCGAGACCGGCCGGACCACCGCCGACGACAAGAATGCTTTTGTCGGTCTTCTTTGACGGCACCTTTTCCGGATGCCACCCGCGCCGATATTCTTCTCCAATGGTCGGATTCTGAGTACAGCGAAATGGAACGTAAGTGAAATCGCCACTAAGACACATGTTGCAACCGATGCATTCGCGTATGTCTTCCGAACGGCCACTGCGCAATTTCTCGGGAAGGAACGGGTCAGCGATAGACGGCCGCGCAGCCCCAATAAGGTCGAGGACTCCGTCCTTCACCTGGCGCACCATGGTTTCAGGCGAGGTGAACCGGCCAACTCCGACAACCGGCTTGGTTGTCACGGATTTCACAAAGCTGACGAAGGGTTCCTGAAATCCTTCTTTGGCAAACCGGGAACTGGAGGAATCCATCGCCCGATCGCCCACATTCACATCCCAAAGGTCCGGCAGTTCCGCGAGCATCTCGACGACTTGCCTGGATTCATCCGTAACGGTCATCGACCGGTCAGGCCCTTCTTCGATGCCAACTGAAAAACGGACCGCAACCGCGCAAGTGTCGCCCACGGCATCCTTGGTATCCTCGATCAGTTCTCGCAGAAGGCGCACCCTGTTGGAAAGAAGCCCACCATATTCGTCGGTGCGGTGATTGTATTGCCGGGAAAGGAAATGTGTGGTCAGCGCGTAGTTGTGGGCTGCATAGACATAGATAATGTCAAAGCCGGCGAGCTTGGCCCGCTTCGCCGCATCCGTGTGCCATCGCCTCAGTTCCACGATGTCCTGCTTGTCCATAGCGCGCGCCTGGAGCGGATCATACGACAGCACCGGCAAGGCCGACGGACCGATTGGAATCTCCCGGCTGTATTCATTGGTGGCCCAAAGCCCATGATGGGTCAGTTCAATACCCGCCAGCGCCCCATGTCTATGCACGGCATCAGTCATGAGCATCAAGCCGGGTATATCCCTGTCATCCCAGAGCCTTGCTTCCTGGTTCGGCTGAAGGTCTGTGGTTGGATGTATGTCGCACTCTTCCGTGCACACGACCCCCCAGCCTCCTTCGGCCTTCATCTCGCGCATCGCCGCTACGGAGCGTGGCATCAGATGTCCCATGCCATTGCAATGGGGCACTTGGTAAAAGCGATTCTTTGTTCGAACCGGGCCGATTTGCACAGGCTCAAACAGGAGGTCGTAACGCGGGTCAAGATCGGCCACTGCCATTCCTTCCACGTCACGCCGTCTGGTCGGAAACAGCAAGACGTGCCCGACTTCCGAGCGGCCGCATGTCCGTCCATATGGTTGCTATGTGATCCAGGCAGGCCGATTTGTCCCCCTCAAAGGCACACTTGACCCAGCCGTCCGGCAGTTTTCTGGGTTGAGGCCATATCGAATAATGCCCTTCATGGCTGCAGACGACGACAAAGATATCCGCATTGCTCATTGCAATGATCTCCAGTTGTGATGGGTTTTAATTGGCAGGCACGGTTCTGCGGTAGAACCGCATTGACAGAAGTATCGCAGTGATGCCCAGCCCCAGGGCGAGGCCATACCAGAGACCCACCGCCCCTAGCCCGGTATGGAAGCCGAGAAGCCACCCACTTCCCAGTCCCACCACCCAGTAACCGAACATGGCGATCCACATCGGTACCGTGGTGTCCTCCAGTCCGCGCAATGCGCGCGACGAAACGGCCTGCACACCGTCAAGGACCTGGAACAGCGCCGCAACGGAAATCAGCTGTATTGCAACCTGGATGGTGAGCTGGTTGCCTGCATCGTCATAGTCAAGAAACACACCAATAAGCGCCTGCGGAAAGAAAAGCATGATGAGGACTGCAATGACGGTCAGCCCGATCGCCAGGGCCAGTGAAACCGTTCCGATATCCCGGGCAAATTTCGTCTGTGCCGTGTCGAAGGATTGCGCAATCTTGATGGTCGTGGCGTCTCCCAGAGCAATCGCAAGAATAAAACTGAACTCCAGGATACTGACGACGATCTGGTGAGCCGCCAGATACTGCACCCCCATGATGCCCATGAGCAGCGCGATCACGGAAAACAGCGCATGCTCCATCAACAGAACGACGGCCACGGGCAACCCGGTCAAAAAAACCGACCTTTGAATTGAAAAGTCCAACCGGGTTAGAGGATTGAATAACTTGTATTGTTTGAAAACCGGCCGGAAAACAAGATCTGCGACAAGCGCAACCAGCATGAACCAGCTTGCAACGGAAGTGCCGATGCCGGCCCCTGCAACACCAAGCTCGGGAAACCCCGCCTTTCCGAACACGAGCGCGTAACTGAGGATGGCGTTCAATAGGGTTGCCAGTACCGCGATCACCGTTGATGAAAACGTTCGATCCACCGCGGCCGTGAACGACCTTAGGACAGCAAAGAGCAAGGTCGCCGGAATCGACCAGACCACGGTGTTAAGATAGTCGCCGGATATCGCTCCGACTTCCGCATCCTGCCCGGTCATAAGCAGCAATGTGGGCAAGTTCAGGCAAACCGCGATCATGACCAGCGACAGCCCGACCGCTGCCAGCATACCGTTCTGGAGAATTCTGGAAGCATTTGGGCACCCGCAACAACCCGCTATTTTGAGGCGTCCCGACGGCTTTCAGCCATGAGGCCCGCGTTTTTGCCCCGGATCGGATTGATCCGGG
>NZ_JBSWYH010000051.1:0-19023 GCF_056161025.1 Roseibium sp. AWQ4_254 | reverse complement strand
CCAGCTCCGCCGCTTTCTTCGCTTACTCATTAAGGGCCCTTAAATGTCCATTTAATTAAGCGGACACTTAACGCACCAAATCGAAAAGCGGGAGGTGGGGTTCAGCGGACGCTCACGGTGATACTTCATCCTTCACATAATTGATCCGCGTCAGCAGCTGCTCATGACTGGATCTCATCGTTTTGAAATCCTCGGCGCTGATCACTTTGTCCCTCGCGTTTCAACGACCGGTACGACAGACGCTTCATTAGGATGCGGGATAGATCGGTGAGGTCTGTCGGTCTCCCCAAAACAGCATCGTAATGTGCACGCCAGTTGGGGTTAACAGCCAGGAAACTGAAAGAGCGGCGAATAAACGAAATCATCTGAAGAAATGTGACAACGAGCGGCTGATTGGCTGCCCACGGCTATCAACTCTCCGTGGCGGAAGAGAATTTCGGCAAGCTTAGAGATCGTTCAAGACAATTGCATGAGCAATTCAGCCGTTTCTGGCATACTCTGCAAACTTAATGACCGCTTTCGCTGGAAAAATGTTGGGAGCCTTTCGCTAGCCGACGAAGGCTCTGTCCGCACAGCTGTCGTATGTTCATTCTGCAGCAAACGACCGCTCTCCGCCCATCCTGTGAATTTGCTGCGCCTTAAATGAATGTCCGCTCTCGGGGGCAACTTTCAATGCGGCGCTTGACCGAAATTGCGGCGCTTTGCTGTCGTTCATTCATTGTGCAGCGAAAGTCGAGTTTGAGCCCAAGTTGGACCTTCGGTGCTTTGCACTCAACGACTCTTTAGGGCGGGAACCGGACTTTCGCTGCGGGTGCGAACCGGCAGAGCAGCTTCGGCAGAGCAGACATCCAGTTGCCATTCGCTCACCAACAATCAGTCTCCTATTCAGCGGGTGCGAACCGGTGAAAGACCTCTTCAGGAAAGCGGACACTCACTGCGGTTTGTTTTGATGATCCCTGCGCGATAAAAGCAGACTTTGGCGAAGATTAACAATGCCTAAAGTTGTTGTCGGACGTAGGATTAAGGTGCTTTTGCAAACAGTGCGCGTTGGTCAATTCGACCTTGGCGAACAAGATACAAGTCGGTGGAGACTAGACGGGGGAAATCGATGTCCTCAAACCTCCGAGATGACCGGCGTGCCGTGTAGATGAAGCGCTTCTTCGGCACAGTCCAGCATAAAGCCCGCGACAGTGCTGCGGCGGATCATCATGCCGTGTTTTGGTTGTTTGGCTGTGCCGACAACCAGTGATTTGTCTTTGGTCCCATTGGAAAGGCCCGTCGGGCGCACCAAGGTCCAATCCAGATCGGATGCGCGGAAGGCCTCTTCGGCAGAGTTGTGATCGGCAAAGGCGACACCAAGGTTCGTGCGCTTGATCAGCAATCGCATGATCCAAGGCGTGTCGGCAATGCTGTTGCCAACACCGATGGAAGAGAGAAAGACGACCCGTTTGACGCCTGAGGCGATGATGTTCATGGCGGCTTGGGTCAGGATTTTCTCATCCGTCAGCGGCTTGGCCCAGGGTGCGTCGGACGTCCGAGGGTTGTTCAAGGCACATAGAATGGCACCACAGCCCTGCGCCGCAGCCTTGACGTCATTGGCTTGCGTCGGAGTGCCCTGAATAACCGTCAGGCCATCCCGCGCGGGAAGGCTGCTGGCGTTGCGCACAAGGCCGATCATGTGATGGCCGCGCGCCAATCCCTGCTCAACAATATGCGTGCCGGTGCGTCCATTCGCGCCGAGAACAAGAAGCTTCATCTGGTGTCCTTTGTATCGTGGTGGTGTGCGATCAGGCTGGCAAAGCGCGCCTGTCTTCCTGATCCTGAAGCGTCCGCCAGAGGACTTTGCCAGCGCCGGATTTGGGCAGGCTTTCGACAATTTCCAGTACGCGGGGCACCTTAAAGGCCGCCATGTGGGACTGCGCCCATTTGGCAAGCTCATCCGCCGCAAGCGTCATGCCTGGCCGCAGGACCGCGACCGCTTTGACCGTCTCGCCCCGGTAGTCATCCTTGGCGCTGATCACGCACACCTCGGCAATGGCGGGGTGGTGGTAGAGGCGCGCCTCAACTTCGGTTGGCCAGACCTTGTAGCCCGAAACGTTGATCATGCGTTTGAGCCGGTCCACGATATAAATGTTGCCCGCCGCATCCAAGCGCGCCAGATCACCGGTTCTGAGGAAACGCTGGCCTTCCAAGTCGATGAAGGTTTCGGCGTCTGCCTCTTCGTTGTTCCAATACGACAGCATGATCTGCGGCCCGCTGACGACCACTTCGCCGAGATCACCAAGGGTGACCGGTTTTTGCGTGTCAGGGTCCAGCAGATGCACTTCTGTGTTCATCGTTGGAATGCCGACACAGCCAGCTTGGGGGGCATGGGGGGGATTGTTCGAGATCGGCCCCATGGTTTCGGACATTCCGTAGACTTCGACAAATTCGAGGCCCGTCAAATCCTGAAGCCGCGCGGCGATGGCTTCGGGCATGGCGCTGCCGCCGCCGAAAATGAGACGCATGCTTTGAAGGTCACGTGCCTCAAGACCTTCTGTGTTCAGCAGGTCGATAACGGCTGTTGGCACAGTGCTCCAGGTGGTGACTTTGTGCTGGGCAATCAGGCGTGCCGCGGCTTTGCGGTCCCACCGAGACAGGATGACCACGGTCGCGGCCGTGGAAATCGAGACGTTCATGCCACCTTGCATGCCGACAATATGGAACATGGGCGTGACGCCCAGATGGACCTCGCTGCCGTCATGGCCGAACCATGCGGCGATACAATCCACCCCGTGCAGGCACGTGCGGTGCGTATGAACACAGCCTTTGCCGCGCCCGGTTGAGCCTGACGTGTAGGGCAAAATGCAAACGTCATCCGGTGTCAGCTTGGGTGGATCGAAGGGCAAATCGGCGGCCATGGCATCTGCCCAAGCCACAACGCCCTTAAGCGGCGCGGCGCGAGGCGCTGCGACGGTGTCAGGCAATGCGACAGTGCATGTCGGGGGCAGTTCTGATGCGTAATGGGCACAGATCACATGCTCCAACACGCCCGCGGCCATCAATGGCTGAAGTTGACCTATGACATCTTGCGCGGTCAGCATCGTGCGGATGCCGGCGTCCTCGCATACATAAGCAACTTCATCGCTGCGATACATCGGGTTCATCGGCACAACAACGCCGCCCGCGCGGATCACGCCATAGAAGGCCACGACAAATTGCGGGGCGTTTTGCATGTAAAGGCCGACCCGGTCGCCTTTTGTCACGCCGCAAACGGTCTGCAGATAGGAGGCCATCCGGGTGACTTCACCGTCAAGCTCGGCATAAGTCTTTTCTGCGCCGTAATAGATCAGGGCGGTCTTTTCGGGCCAATCTGCCGCCGCCTTGCGCAAGTTGCCGTCCAGCGTGCGCGTGATGGGCGGCAAATGTGTTGGCGCTCCGGGTGGCCAATGGTCGTATGTTCTGTGTGACATGCGCTCCCTCCAAAATAATGCGCGGCGGCCGGCCCATCGGGCCAGACCGCATGCTGTCTGACCCGCTCTAGCGAATTACGCGCGACAGTGTCTCACGGCTGATCATCAGGCCGACATAGCCGTTGAATGTCGGCACAAGGACGGCAGCCCCGGCGCCGAGGATATAACCGTGGCCTCGGTCGATGTAGTATTGCGGGATCACATCCAACGCGTACCAGAGCGCATGGCCCCAAAGCAGGATCGCGGGCGCGAAGGCAAAGTTCACCGCAAAGACCATCACCTCGCGCCAGAGGTTCGCCTTGCCCCGGCGATCGAAGTAGATAGCCAGTAGGGTGAAGCCCAAGAGCGACACGCCCGAGACCAGGTAGAACCCACCGCCCGAGGTGACGGCCATACTCGGTTCACCCAATTGGACGCCCCAGACCATCTGCTGCAGCCCTGCCAAAAACCCGCTGACATAGAAGACCATGCGCAGGGTCCGGGCGTGCTCATTTCGGATCATCAGCCAGATGCCGGATAGGATAGCCGCAGAAATCGCGACGCCGAAGCCCGCCGTTTGCAGCGACTTGCCAGCATAAAGCGCGGCGTCTGCCGCAAGGGTGGTCGCAGGCACGATGCCGCTGATGACCGTCCAGTTGCCCAGACCCGGCCAGACGACATACATCGACACGGTGCTGAGCACCACCGCCGCCGCGACAAGGCTCAGGGCCACTTTCAGGCCCACGGGCTGCGGCGCGAAGTGCACCGGCGTGCTGCGCAGAGGCGACGCCGCGCGGTTCCACGCGAACAGCACATAGCCGATCAAGAGGCACTGCCAGAAGGTCAGGATGTTGACGAGGTTGTTCACCTCGCCCTGCGTCAGATGCGGATAGATCGCCCCAAACACGGCCCAGTCATAGCGCTGGATCGGCGCGTTGAGAAACGACACGAAGGTAAAAAGTTGAAACCCGAGGTGCAGCGCGAAGTTGCGTTTGATGATGAAGTAGATCGCCAAAACCTGCGCGATGATCGTGCTGAGCGCGAGGAACCACAGCTGGATGTGAAACGCGTAGCCTTGATAGGTGTTCTCAACGCCTGCATTCACCATGTGATAGATCGCGGCGAAACTCATCGTGAAGAGGCTCACGATATAAAGCCCGCCAATCACCCGATGCGCCTTGCGGTGTTTCTTGCGAAAAGACGGCGTGAATTGAAAGATGCCGAGGATCAGCAGCGCGCCTCCAAGCACTATATGCAGGCTCAGAACCGATTTCTCGATCGGCTCCATCGCAGTGTAATACTTGATCTGGTCGGAATTGCCGTTGCTGCCGAACCCGAAATAGGTGCCTGTCACCATCGCGGTGAGGTTATTCCAAAGCGGATAGGCCTCCAGCGCCTCCTCGGCGACCTCAGCATAAGGAACGCCCTGATTGCCAGCGGCTTCCACATCATCAAATATCTGGAAATGCGCCGGGTCGTAGTTTTGCGGCAGCAATTTATAGCCTGAATCCCAAACCAAGAAGCTGTAGAACACCAAAAGCAGGCTGAACGCGCCCCAGAGAAGGGTCTTCCTGGACAAGCTGCGCTTGGCTTTGAGAGGAGGATCAATCGTTCGCACCGTCATGTCATCGCTCCCTTGCGAGATGTGAAATCCAGGCAGCGTGCAGGCCACGCTGCCCGACATGTGTGGGCGTTACTGGCCGAAGCGCTTTATGGGGATGATAGCGTTCAGCCAAAAGCGATCGCCGCCGCCGGAATTCCGCGCGCTCAGGTCTTTGCTGTACATGGCGTTGAAATTCATTGGACCGACTTGTTTGGACACCGAAAGACCAAGGCCGCTCTGTGACGCATCGCCTGCCAAAAGTCCGCCATAGGCCCCGTCGGGGTTCTCATCGCTGGTGACTTGCTCACGCAGATATCCGACCGCGCCAAAGCTCCAGCCATTGCCGACGTCTTTCATGACCGTCAGGTTCAGATTGACCTCATCGCCGGATTTGTACCCGTTGTCCTCGTTCTCGAAGTTGGAAAAGTAGATCAGATGCGCTGACGCATTCCAGCCATCGCGCAGATAGCTGACCCCGACGCTGGGCGAAATGGACCAGAAGTTCTGGCCGGGGTTCACAAGGCGCGTTGCATCCCAGTCGCCGGGCGTGAAGACGCTGAGGCCAGCACTGACAAAAATCCCCGGAGCGGTTTGCCATGAGACATCAATCGGCCGAATTTCGATGCTGCCCCATCCAGAACTGGATCCGTTGGCCGGTCCAAACGGGGTGGGGACATTTTCGCCCTCAATCTCAATGAACGGAAAGGACAAAAATGCGCGATACTGCCCGCCAAGCACTTCGTTTCCGGGAACAATTGCAAATTGCAGCACAGTGTCCCGGATCGTGATGTCTGTAGATGTCTCGTCTCCGTTGTCATCGAAGTCTGTTAGAAAAGACAGTCCGGATCGGCTGCTGAACGTGATGCCTGTGGCGGGGGCGGGGGCAGCGATTGGAACGCCCATTGAGGCCCCGGGCGGGATTGTCGGCAAGACCCCGGGCTCCCGGGCTGCCGCCGCGCCGGTCATAAGCATCAGTGCAAGCAGGCTTGCCGCGGCTTGCGCACGTCTTGATTTTGGTGTGTGTCTCATTGCTGTTCCTCCCGATTAAGCCCACGCGCAGCCTTGGAAGCAGGTCCTCCTCACCTGTCCCCCAAAGCGCAAAAGCGCGTGAGCGTTGGTTTTTTTTCGTTACTGGTGAATGACTTGAATGTCGGTGTTTTCCATCAGGCCCTCGTCGCCGAACTCGACGCCCAGACCGGATTTCTTTACGCCGCCAAAGGGCGCATTCGGCTGCAATGCGCCATGCTTGTTGATCCAAACGGTGCCACACTCCATGCGCAGCGCCAGCGATTTGGCTTTGTCCATGTCATTGGTCCAGATTGAACCGCCAAGGCCTGCATCGGTCGCATTCGCACGCTCTAGCGCGTCTTCGACATCGCGGTAGCGCAGGAGCGGGACAGCGGGGCCGAATTGCTCTTCGGTCACGAGCGGGTGCTGGTCATCGAGATCAGAGATGATCGTAATGTCGTGGAACTGGCCTTCGCCGGTTTCGCCGCCCAGCAGGACGGTGCCATCCTTGGCACCTGCCTGAACGAGGCGGGCGACTTTTTCGTGTTGGAACGGTGTGGTCAGCGGACCCATCACGACACCGTCGTCAAGGCCGTTGCCCATTTGCATATTTTTGGCAAACGCCACCAACTCTTGCGCGACCGCGTCATGCACGTCCTCATGCACATACATCCGCTTCATCGCGGCACAGGTCTGGCCCGTGTTGATGAAAGCGCCCCAATAGAGCCCTTCCGCAATCGCCTTGGGATCAACATCCGGCAGAATGATGCCTGCATCATTGCCGCCCAGTTCTAGCGTCAGACGCTTCATCGTGGCGGCCGCGGATTGCATCACTTTTTCGCCCGTCGCGGTAGACCCGGTAAAGACAATCTTGCGAATATCCGGGTGGGCGGACATCGCCGCACCGATATTGGTGCTTTGATCGTCAGAGGTGACGATATTTAGCACGCCTGCTGGCAGGATTTCGTTCATGATCTGCACCGCGAGCATCGTCGAGAGCGGCGTGAAAGGCGACGGTTTGATCACCACCGTATTGCCCGCGCGCAAAGCGGGCATGATGTGCCAGATGGCAATGATTAGCGGCCAGTTCCACGGCGTGATCGAGCCGACAACGCCAAGCGATTTGCGGTGCAGCTCGACCCGGCCTTCGTCATTGTCCTGCAAGACTTTGACCGGCATTTCGAGGCTCGCCGTATACCCGGCCCAGCCGACCGCGCCCCCCAGTTCGAAATGAGAGCCCAGACCGGCCAGCGGTTTGCCGTTTTCCTGCGTAAGCAATTCGGCCAATTCACCTTTGCGCGCATCCAGCGCCGCAGCGAGTGCGCCGATGGCTTTCTGACGCTCCGCATCGGGCAGAGCTGACCACGCAGGATATGCCGCCTTCGCTGCGCTGACGGCCTGATCCAGATCATCACTAGTTGCATTTGCTACCGTGCCAACTACCGCGCCCGTGGCGGGATTCAAAACGGCAAAAGCATCCTGTCCGGCGACCTGACGGCCGCCGATTGTCATGCCAAAGTCCAGCATACTATCCTCCGATTTTGCTGGTACCGCCTTTCCCAAATGGGGTTAAAGAGAATCGCCTCCTCGACGATCCGCAACTACCTTTCTGAAAACGCGACCATTTTCCTCCATTTTCGCTCGCGAACATCGCCAACACGAAATACGTTATACAACTTTAATTGCGCACGCAACATTAAGTTGCGCGCGCAACTATATAGGCTAGGTGAGAGACTCTCTTGGCTTGCCTAGTGAACTACAATAAATTGATGACATGACAGCGCCCAAACATCCCACGACGTATCAAGCTATGTTTCTGGTTGACGTCGAAGACCCGGACACGGGTGAAACATTTCAAACATTCAGCATATCGCGTACGCCCGCGATGCTTCTCTCGTTTGTTGCCAATAAATTTACCGAGAACGCTTCGGCCTACTTCAAGGACAAGTTTGACATCGGCACTGTGGATTGGCGGATGTTGTTTTTGCTCGCACGGATGCCCGGCGTCACAGCAGCCGAAGCCGCCAAAACAATCGGCGTTGACAAGGGAACGGTCAGCCGCAGCGTGGCACGCCTTAGAAAAACTGAGTTGATCGTCGCTGGAGAATTGCATGTAAACGGGCGCAGCCGCGGCTTGTCCCTTAGCCCGGCGGGGCGGGTGATACATGATCAAATTTTGGCAGAGGCTATCAGTCATCAAAGCCACCTGCTCAAAGGCTTTTCAGTCGAAGAAATCAGCACGTTTTGCGATATGCTGACCCGTTTTGCGCAAAACCTGGAAGACCTTAGAGCGGACGATCTCGCATCCTGAGCCAAAACGTCCAACCTGCCATCGGCACGATCCCAAACCGTCGAAACAAGGCTATCTGCGACAAGGATGAAACCATCGCCCAACGAGCTTCTACTTTTCGCGATTGCTGTTTTTCGACACAGGCTCAACGCTGGGGAGTGGGCAGTCTGTTGAGGCCGCACCGCGACAACGCTGACCGCCCTGACTGTTTCTCATAGGCCGTCCTGTCAAATTCAAACGTTCATAAACCAGTATAATGCGTCCAGCTTCGTGATCCGGACAAAGTCGCTGTCCGGATCAAGGCTGTCGGTCTCGACCTAGATCGACTTCATTGGTTTGGAGCGTGCCATTGGAGGCCTCCTCTCAATGTCTACTTTAGGCGGCTGTGCGCGATTTCAAAGCAAACCCCAAAACCCCGACAATGGCTGCAAAGATCGCGATGACGATCAGGGCGTTGGTCAATCCGCCCACCATACCAGCGACAGCCAGAACAATGAGCGGGATCAGGAAGTTGCCCAGAAAGTAGAAGGAATTGAACCGGCCTGTACCGCGCCCGCGCAGCTCAAACGGCAGGTGCATCATGATCTGCGTCACGATGCAGGGCAGCAAAAAGCCCGCCGCCAGACCGGACAAAACCGCGCCCACCAGCGTCACCGGGATCGACCCTGCAATCACGAACAGCGCGGTGCCCAAGGCAACCGCAAAAAGCCCGCCAATCAGGTTGGCCTTGAAGGAAGCATTGGCCCGCAGCCGGAAGCAGAGCGAGCCCGCGAAGATCGCAATCGAGTTCGACATCCCCATGAGTGCGATGGTCTGCGGCGAGGTTACGCCCAGATCGTTCAGCACGAATGGCATTTGCACAGGCACGATCAGGATCATGATCGCCACAACGAAAGCAAACCCATAAAGGCCAATCACAGCGCGCCACGGGAAAGCGCCGGCTGGGGCTTCTTGAACATTTTTCTTCGGCTCATGCAGCAAAAATAGGGCCAGAGGCACGCCAAGCAGGAAGATACCATAGGCGAAGAAGGGGATGTTCCAGCCCATCTCGCCCAGAACCCCGCCAAGCCCGATAAAGAAGATGCCGGACAGTGAGACGAAAACCGTCTGCAGGATCAGCCATTTCTGACGCTCCTTGCCTGCGAAATAGTCGCCGATCAGCGTTGTGGCCGTTGTCATGACGGCGGCCTCGAAAATGCCCAGCACGATCCGCGACAGCAGCAGCTGGTCCAGCGTGATCTCGGACATCAGCGCGGGCACCATGCCGACGCATCCATAGACCGTCAGACTGACCACCAGCACCAGCTTGCGCCCGAACCGGTCAAGCACCTAGCCGATGGGGCTGGCGAAAATGGCGACCATCAGGGCGGGGATCGAAAAGGCCAGCAGGACCTTTTGTTCGGCGGCCGGGTCGAATTGCGAAAAATGCCCTACAATTGTCGGAAGAACCGGGGCCAAAAGCGCAACGGCCGCGACCGTCACAAGCGACAGGAGCCCCAATAAAATCCCCTGCGGCGCGCCGGGGTTTCTGGCAACTGCCTCTACATTCGTACCAAGTGTCGTCATATCATCCTCCCAAGATAGTCAAGACGTCGTTGTTTTTTTCGGTTAAGATCTTCTTTGGTGATCCCCAAACTGTGGAATTGGCAGCCAACACTGGGTTGGATATTGATGCCGGCCCCGAGTGGGTTCATTCCTCGCGTAGCCCTCCTGCCCCGTCGAAAGGGCCTCGCCACCCGCCAGTTTTTGAACCCAACGTGCCTTTTGCTCATCCGTCTCAAATTGCCTCAGTGCGGCAACGGCACCAGCGACATGGCAAACAGAGAAGAAAATACCATCTGGAGGAGCTTTGAAGGGTATCATGGCCGATCCAGCAGAACAGGCAGCGTGACAGGCCAGCGGAGTCCGAGAACGACCCTCATCGACACGATTGGCGCTGGCTCCGGCGGTCATGTCCTGTCTCCTCAGACGATCTCAAACAGGGCGGCGGCGCCTTGGCCGCCGCCGATGCACATGGTGACGACGGCGTATTTTGCGCCGCGGCGTTTGCCTTCGATCAGGGCGTGGCCGGTCATGCGAGCGCCTGAGACGCCGTAGGGGTGGCCCACCGCGATTGCGCCGCCGTTGACGTTCATTTTCTCGTCCGGAATGCCAAGCTCGTCGCGGCAGTAGAGGACCTGTACGGCGAAGGCCTCGTTTAACTCCCACAGGTCGATGTCATCGACGGTGAGGCCTGCGTTTTTCAAAAGCTTCGGCACGGCGAACACCGGGCCAATCCCCATCTCGTCCGGCTCGCAGCCCGCCACGGCAAAGCCGCGATAGATCCCCATCGGGGTTGCACCGATCTGAGCCGCTTTCTTGTCCGACATCATCACGCAGGCCGAGGCCCCGTCCGAGAACTGGCTGGCATTGCCTGCAGCAATGGACCCGCCGGGAAAGACCGAGCGGATGCCTTTGATGCCTTCCAGCGTGCTGTCCGGGCGGATGCCCTCATCGGCGGTCACGGTGACCTCACGCGTGAAGATGCCGTTTTTTATATCGGCCATGGCCATGGGCACGGTGATCGGCACGATCTCATCGTCGAACTTGCCCGCCTTGGCCGCGGCGGCGGCGCGCTGCTGGCTCGCCAGCCCATACTCGTCCATCCGGTCCCGGTCGATGCTGTAGCGCTTGGCCACCTGTTCGGCGGTCTGCACCATGTTCCAGTACATCTCTGGCTTGTTAACCTGCAGCCAGCCTTCTTCCAGCATATGCGTGTTCATCTCGTTCTGAACGCAAGAGATGCTTTCAACCCCACCTGCCACGAGCACGTCACTTTCGCCGTTGCGGATGGCGTTGCCGGCGGTGGCAATGGCTTGCAGGCCGGAGGAACAGAACCGGTTGATGGTCATGCCAGCAGCGCTAACCGGCAGGCCCGCGCGAATGCCCGCTTGCCGCGCGATGTTGAACCCTGTCGCGCCTTCGGGGTTCGCACAGCCGAGGATCACGTCCTCGACATCGCCGCCGTCTACGCCAGCGCGCCGAGCGGCCTCTGCAATGACATGTCCGCCCAAGGTCGCCCCATGGGTCATGTTGAACGCGCCCTTCCAGGACTTTGCCAGCCCGGTCCGCGCGGTTGAGACGATAACGGCGTCGGTCATGCGGCCACCTCATATTTGGAGATTTTCTCGCCTGTCTCGGCGAGCTTGCTGAGCAGCGGATGCGGATTGAACACGCTCGGATCGCCATGGGAATTGGCGGCGTAACGCTTCATCTCGCGGATCATGGTCGCCAGCCCGAACTGATCGCCAAAGAACAGCGGCCCGCCCCGGAAACGCGGAAAGCCAAAGCCGGACAGATAGGCCATATCGATATCCGAACCGCGCAGGGCGATGCCTTCGTCCAAGATCGCCGCAGCCTCATTGATCAGCGGGAAGATGCAGCGCTGCACGATTTCCTCGTCGCTGATCTTGCGGCGCGTGACACCCAGATCGCTTGAGACCCCTTCGATCAGGTCTTGGAGCTCGGGGTTTGGGACCGGTTTGCGTGACTTGGTCGAATAATCATACCAGCCCATCCCAGACTTCTGGCCGAACCAGCCCTTTTCGCACAAGGCATCAGGAATACGCGGCATGATCCGATTGGGGCTCGTTTTGCGACGCTCCTGACGAGCGTGCCACGGAATATCGTTGCCGACCAAGTCATTCATCCGGAAGGGGCCCATGGCCATGCCCCATTTCTCAAGCGCCTTGTCGATCTGGGCGGGCGTTGCACCTTCTTCGACAAGGAACATGGCCTGATTGACGTATTCTTCGATCATCCGATTGGCGATGAAACCATCGCAGACGCCCGCGACCACGGGGACTTTGCGCAGCCGTTTGGCAAGGGCGAGTGCGGTGGCAAGCACCTCATCGGAGGTCTCAGCGCCGCGCACAATCTCCAGCAGTTTCATGATGTTGGCGGGGCTGAAGAAATGCAGGCCCAGCACGTCGCCGGGGCGTTTGGTGACAGAGGCGATCTCATCAACGTTCAGCGTTGAGGTGTTGGTCGCCAGCACCGCGCCCGGTTTCAGAACGCCATCGAGCGTTTCAAAGACAGCCTTCTTGACCGCCATCTTTTCGACCACCGCTTCGATCACCAAATCACAACCGGCAATCTCAGAATACTCCGAAGCGGTCGTCAGCGCGGCCAGATGCGCGTCGCGCTTCTCAGCCGTCAAGCGGCCCTTATCGACGCGCCGGTCCCAGGTCTTCGCACAATGGGCGACACCGCGGTCCAGCGCCTCTGCGTTCAGGTCCAGCAGCTGCACCTTGATCCCGGCCTCGACCAGCGCAATGGCGATGCCCGCGCCCATGGTGCCCGCGCCGATCACGGCGGCGGTCTTCACGTCTCGGGCCGCTTTTGGGTCAACGCCCGGTACGTTTGTGACTTTCCGTCCAGACAGGAAGGCATAGCGGAACGGCGCGCTTTCGTCTGCACCTGTGAGCCTGTGAAACGCCTTGAATTCGTTCCGAAGAGCCTGTTCGACGGGCGTCGTAAATATTTCTTCCACCGCATCAATGATGGGCATCAGCCCGGGTGCGCGGCGCGGGTCGTTTTGGGCCGCACCGCGTGCAAACTGCAGATAGCCGGCGTAATTGGGATGAGAGACGGAGCGCTCCGACAAAAGCGGCATAGGGCGCTGATCGGCAACCTCACGCGCGAAGGCCACAGCGTCTTCCAGCAGATCGCCCTCGGCAATTCTGTCCACCAGCCCCTCTGGCGCTTTGGCCGCCGGGAACACCTTGCCCGAGAGCATCAGGTTCAACCCCGTCTCTAACCCAACCGCGCGCGGCAACCGCTGCGTGCCACCCGCACCAGGCATCAAGCCGATAGTGACCTCTGGCAGACCAAGCAGCGTCTTGGGGGCCGCGATTCGGTAAT
Source organism: Roseibium sp. AWQ4_254 (assembly GCF_056161025.1). Classification (NCBI taxonomy): domain Bacteria; kingdom Pseudomonadati; phylum Pseudomonadota; class Alphaproteobacteria; order Hyphomicrobiales; family Stappiaceae; genus Roseibium; species Roseibium sp. AWQ4_254. The sequence continues at coordinate 5,789 of NZ_JBSWYH010000051.1, read as the reverse complement.
GGCATGCCATCGCCAGCTCCAGCCCGCCGCCCAAGGCAGAGCCATCCATCGCGGCAATCACAGGCACCGACAGCGCCTCAATCGCGTCCAGCACAGTATCGTGCAGGCTCGGCTCGGCGAAGGGTGTCGGACCATCCAAATCGTTTACATCGGCCCCTGCAGAAAAGGCACGATCATTACCGATCAAGATCACAGCCTTGCAGGTTTGGTCCTCAGCAGCCGCGTCAAGTTCCCGCACGAGCGCCTTGCGCAGCGGGGCGGCGACGCAGTTCAGCTTGCCATCATCCATGACAATGATGCGCAGGTCGTCCCGGACGGTCGTCGTGACTGGCATAATGCCTCCTCCTCAATATTCTTGACTATGTTTGAGCGGTCGCTTGACGGTTTTCAGTCAACTTGAACGACCGCTGACAGATGGCGGACACACATGTATCCGCCATCCGAAGAGAACCAGAGCAGCGCAAGTTTTGCTCTGTCGGGCGTCCTTCGCGAACGCAAGCGGCCTCTAGGCTTCGAACATCAGTCCTTTGAACTCGCCAGAGCGTCGCCAACTCTCCATCATCTTGAAGAAAGCGCGTGGACCGTCCGGGCTGCCCTGATACGAGGCGAGCCGTTCATTGGTCTGCCCTTCATGGGATAGCAGGCCAGGCGTGCAATCGCGCAGGTCGGGAAAGGGTGGCGAATTGACGATGATGTCAGTCCAGGCCGCCTCATGCGCTGGATCGACCGCGAAATTGGCTAGATCGCTGCTCTCCATATGCTGAACGATTGTCGACATGGTCTCTGCGATGTCGCTCCAACCCGTTGGGATATTGGGCGCAAACTCGGCCCCTTGTGCGAGTTGGGCGACAAACAGGTTCGGAAAGCCAGCCACCTGCATCCCATACAAGCTGCGCACGCCATCTTTCCAATGCTCTTTGAGATCCACGCCATCAGCGCCCTTGACCTCAAATCTCAGCACCGCCTCGGCGCCTTTCCCGAACTCATAGCCCGACGCGTAGATGATGCAGTCGACTTCATGCTCAACACCGTTTGCGACGACGCCCCGTTCCGTGATCTCGGCGACGCCTTGGCCCCCGGTGTCGACCAGATGGGTGCTGGGCCTGTTGAACGCCGGCAAATAGGTGTCGTTGAACGTCGGTCGCTTACAGGCGGCCCGGTACCAAGGCTTCAGGTGCTCTGCCGTCTCCTTGTCTGTCACTACGGTGTCGATCACCGCATGCGCCCCTGCCAGCAGCTCGACCTCTGCCTTCTCAACAGACGCCATCACGGCTTCTGGGCTCATTTGATCCGGCGGAACCGACACGATGGCGTTGCGGATCGTGGTGGCGAAATGCGTGAACGCGTCGTCGAACAGAGCCTCGACGGGTCCCATACTGTAAGGCTGCCCCCACATGCCCGACCAAGTCAGAGCAAAGTTCTCATGGTAGCGCTTCTGCCAGCCGGGTGTCGCGATGGATTGGAACCAGTCGGGATCCATAGGCGCGTTGTTGCGCGGATATACCGCCGAGGGCGTGCGCTGGAAGACGAAGGTTTCTTTGGCCGAAGCGGAGACCGGGTCGACACACTGGATGGCGGTGGCGCCTGTGCCGATCACCGCGACGCGTTTATCCGCCAGCTTGCTCAGAGCAGTATCGCCCGGTGCGCCGCCGGTATAGTCATAATCCCATCTAGCGGCGTGAAAGCTTTTGCCCTCGAAGCGATCAATGCCGGGTATGCCAGGAAATTTTGGCGTCGAGAGAAAGCCCAGACCCATGCCCAGATATTTGGTGGTGAACGCGTCGCCGCGATCTGTCTTCACGCGCCAGAGGTTTTCCTTTTCGTCCCAGACCGCGCTGGTGACGCCGGTGTGAAACAACGCCTTCTCATAAAGATCAAAGTGGCGCCCGATGCGGTGGCAATGCTCTAGGATCTCGGGCTGATGCGCGAATTTCTGCGTCGGCATATGCCCGGTCTCTTCCAGAAGAGGAAGATAGATAAGCGCAGGGCTGTCACACATCAGGCCCGGGTAACGGTTCCAGTACCAGACGCCGCCGAAGTCTCCGGCGCGGTCGACGATCCGCACATCGCGCACGCCCTTTTGGGCAAGCGACGCACCGGCGAGAAGCCCCGCCCAACCGCCACCAATAAAGGTGAAGGTCACATGGTCTGTAACGGGTTCGCGCTCAGTTCGCTCGGTCCACGGATCGTGCTCCATCTCCTCGGTCGCGACGCGATACTGCGACGCGCCGTCGGCCCGCAGGCGTTTATCGCGCTCTTCGGCGAAACGTTTGCGCGCGGTTTCAATATCGATTGGGGAAAACTCGGTCATGGTGTGCTGTTCCTTTGGACTGTCCGATCAAGCCGCCGCTTCGCGGGACTGCAATTGATCGAAGAGGGTCAGATAGGCGATGCTGTTCTCACTTCCGAGAATGCCCGCGTCCATCCGGTGCATTGTGTAGGCAAAGGTGCTGACGCGCTCCGTATCGCTGACGAGCAGGCTGCCTCCGGCGCCGGCGCTGACAAAGCTGCGCCGCGGGGCGACGAACGGAATGAAACCGGCGGCGGCAAGCGGAAAGCCCAAACCCCAGGAGATCTTCTCGCCCGCCACAAGGTCGACGCCTTCCTGCTGCGGCACCAGCGCCTGTTCAATCGTCTCGCGCTTGAGCAGCCGCTTGCCGTCGATCTCGCCGCCATGGGAAAAGACCGAAAGGATCTTCGCCATCGAGCGCGCATTGCCTTGGCCATTCGCAGCGCCGACCTCTGCCGTGCGCCATGCGATGCTGTTGGCCGCCATGGGAAACGGCGCGGGGCCCATGAAAGCTTTGAAGGCGATGCTGTCGGCAGGCGGCGGCGGGGGCGGAGGGGCCGCAGACCAGGTCTCGGCCACACGCCCGATTTCGGTCAGCGGCAACCCGATGTGATAGTCCGCGCCCAACGGCTCGGCGATCTCTTCGCGAAAGAAGGTCGACAGCGAGCGCCCGGTTATTTTCTTGATCAATGCGCCGATAGGATGGCCGAAGCTCAGCACATGATAGCCGGACGCCTCGCCGGGGCGCCACCAGGGCGCTTGCGCCGCCAGGCGATCCGTCGATGCCTCAAGATCACATAGATCGATCATGTCAATCGGTTGGTCCCATCCGGCAAGACCGGAACTGTGCGACAGAAGATGGCGCACCAGAACATCCGCCTTTCCGTTGGCGGCGAACTCCGGCCAGTATTTTGCAACCGGGGCATCAACGTCAAGTTCCCCGCGATCGACAAGCATCAACGCCGCGAGCGCTGTCATACCCTTGGTAATCGACCACGTGTTTACGAGTGTGTCTTCGCGCCAGGGCCGTTTGCCCATTGGGTCGGCGCTGCCTCCCCACAGGTCGACAACGAGGTGACCTTCCTCGACGATGGCCAAGGATCCGCCGGACTCTTCGCCCGTGGAAAGTCGGCGGTCGAATTCGTGACGCAGTTCCACGTAGCGCGGATCGCAGACGCCTTGAGACAATTGTTTTGTCATGTCTTTTTCCTATTGGCTGGGGTCGAGGGGGGGCGTGACAAGGTTGGTGATCCCGGCCTCTACGGCCGAAATACCGCCATCCACCGTCAGAACAGCGCCGGTCATGAAGGACGAGTCTTCGGAGGCAAGGAACGCGATGGCGGCGGCGATCTCTTCGGCCTCGGCCCAGCGTTTGAGGGGGGAGAGCCTGACGACCTCCTTTGTCACGCGTTCGGTCGGCATGCCCAGCATGCCGCTCAGCATGTCGAAGACGCGATCGTTCATAGCGCTCTTGGTCAGACCGGGACAGATTGCATTGCAACGGATGTTTTCCGCCCCGTGGTCGATGGCGATTGATCGGTTCATCGCCAACATCCCCGCCTTGGCCGTACCGTAGGCGATTTGCTGGGGGCACCCGAGAATGCCGCCTATGGACGAGACCAGGACAATAGAGCCGCCGCCTTTGGCGCGCAGTGCAGGCAACGCCGCTTTCGTCGCGAGCAGCGCGCCGTCGAGATTGACGGAGAGCAGATCGCGCCACGCATCCATCTCAACCGCTTCGGCCCCGCCTCCAAGCGCATACCCCGCACTGACAACCAACGAGTCGAGACCGCCATGCGCGTCTATCGCCAACTGCGCCGCCCGGTTCAGCAGATCCGTGTCGCGTGCATCGCCTCCAAACGCCGTCCCGCCGGTGCGTTCAGCGACGTCGCGCGCCGCGCTTTCATTGAGATCCAGCACGATCGGGTGCCCGCCTTCAGCTGCGACCCGCGCCGCCGTCGCGGCGCCAATGCCCGATCCGCCCCCCGTGATGAGAACCGTCTGGCCGTCGAAGCGACGGCTCTTGATTTCGTTTTGCATTTTTTCCTCCCTCTCTTCTGGTTATTCGTTCAGCATTTCAGGATCGGTCGGTGCGGGAAGCGAAAGCGCGTCGAGATATTTGGCGCGTCCTTTGCTGAACATTTCGGTTTGCTCGGGATGCGTCGAGATCCAGAAATTTCCCTGTACGGCCCCGGCCAAAATGCGCTCCGCCGCTTCGTCCGCAGGCATACCGCTCTGCTCCTGATAGGCGCTCAAGAACTGCTGCTGTTCGACATCGCGGTCGGTCGCCAAGATAGAATCATCAAAGATCCGAGTGGTGACCAGAGCCGGCACGGCGACGGCGACATGGATAGGGGTAGGCTGCGCTTTCATCTCAAGATAAAGGCTCTCTGTGAAAGAGAGCACGGCGTGTTTGGTCGTGAAGTAGGGCGACAGGCCCGGCGCTGTGCTGAAGGATGCAAGAGAACAAACATTGACGATGAAAGCTTCTTTATTCGCCGCCGTCATCGCAGGGGCAAAGGCTTTTACGCCGTGGATCACGCCGTAGAGATTGACCTTGATCCCTTTGTCCCAGTCCTCGGCGCTGATGTCGCAAATTGCGCCCATGATGCTGATTCCAGCGTTATTCACCAGTAGCGTGACATCGCCGAAAGCCGATCGCGTCTTCTCGGCCAGTGTCTGCATCGACGCAAAGTCGGTGACGTCCGTCTGCACGAACAGAGCGTCGCCGCCAGCGGCTTGGATCTCTGACGCGACGCGCATGCCACGTTGTTCGGAGATCTCCGCCACAACAACCTTCATCCCGGCCTGAGCCGCCCGGTTTGCCAGCGCCTCTCCGATCCCGCTGCCAGCGCCGGTGATGACGGCCACGCCGCCTTTTAGCCGTGTTAGATCAATATCCATTCTTTCTTTCCTCCCTGTCGCGCGCGCTTCGCCATTGCGCCAACGACCTTGTGACGGTCTGCGTCCGGCAAAGCCGACTGCGCGGAATATGCCGCGTCGGCTGTGCTGACCGCCCGATCCAGATCATCTTCTGTTGCGTTCGCCACCATGCCGACAACCGCGCCAGAGGCAGGGTTCAAAACGGCAATAGTATGCTGTCCGGCAACCTGACGGCTGCCGAGTGTCCTGCCAAAATCTGGCGCAAACTCCTCCGATCGTATTGGAAACGCTGTTCAGGGCTGCGGATATTGTGAATCGGACGGTCTGCCGATCAAACCCAAGGTTCTGAAAGTGTTACCAATTTCCTCCATTTTTTTGCTCGCGAACGTCGCCAGCGAAAATGAAGATAGGAGATTAATGTTGCAAAGGCAACAATAAGTTGTCTACGCAACATAGCTGCACTATGCGAGGTACTATCCCTTGGATAGGCTTCTAAAATACAACGAAAATTGATCCAGCCTGGCCGCTAGAGCGTTTCCCGCTTACTCCGGCTCATATCCTGCGGCAGCGAAGTAGTTTCTTGCCTCTGAGGGCGTGACTGCGTCTATCGCAGACG
>NZ_JBSWYH010000050.1:0-20922 GCF_056161025.1 Roseibium sp. AWQ4_254 | reverse complement strand
ATGGTCACTCTCCTTTTATGCCTCTTGGGGCGTGTGCTACGACCCCGCATCATAGGCTCAGGAGAGTGGCCGCCGGAATTACGCTATGTATCAAACGCTATTCCGCAGCCACTTGCGTAGCCGCCGCGCGGATACGGGCCGCGCAGAATTTGAACTCGGGGATCTTGCCGAATGGATCCAGCTGCGGATTGGTCAGGAAATTCGCAGGAGCTTCGAAGAAGCAGAACGGGATGAATAGCATGCCCGTCGACACGTCCCGGTCTGCCCGCAAGGTCAAGGTGATGGCGCCCCGGCGGGTCTCCACTGTCACCTTCTGTCCGGAATGCAGACCCGCAAGCTTGATATCGCGTGGGTTCATGGAGACGACCGGCTCCGGCTCAAGCGCATCCAGAACGGTGGCCCGCCGGGTCATGGCGCCGGTGTGCCAGTGTTCCAGCATACGGCCCGTGGTCAGCACCAGCGGGAAATCACTGTCTGGCAATTCACTTGGCGGCACAAGATCCGTGGGCACGATCTTGCCCCGCCCGTCTTCAGTGGGGAATGCCTCTCCAAACAGGATCTCGTTGCCCGGCTTGTCCGGGGCATCGGCCGGATAGGTCACCGTGCCGTCGCGCTCCAGCCGGTCCCAGGAGATATTGTCGAGCGAGGGCATATGCTGACGCATTTCCTCGTAGATCTCGGGAACGCCGCCATAGGACCAGTCCAGGCCCAGACGGTTGGCAAGGGCAATCAGAATCTGCCAGTCGGCCCGGGCCTCGCCCGGCATCGGCACGCAGGGCCGGCCAATCTGGACCTGCCGGTTGGTGTTGGTATAGGTGCCGAGCTTTTCCGCGTGGGCGGAAGCTGGCAGGATGACATCCGCATGCCAGGCGGTTTCGGTCAGGAAGATGTCCTGAACCACCAGATGTTTGAGTGAGGCAAGCGCTTGGCGGGCATGGGCCTGGTCCGGATCGGACATGGCTGGATTCTCACCCTGGACAAACATCGCCTCGATGCCGCCAGCCAGAATATCATCCATGATCTCCACCACCGTCAGGCCGCGCACCGGGTCAAGCGTCCGGCCCCAGGCATCTTCGAATTCGGCCCGGATATCGGCGCTTTCCACGGAGCGGTAGTCAGGAAAGACCATGGGGATCAGCCCCGCATCAGAGGCTCCCTGAACGTTGTTCTGCCCCCTGAGCGGATGCAAGCCGGTGCCCGTGCGGCCGATCTGGCCAGTGGTGAGCGCCATGGCAATGAGGCAGCGGACATTGTCCGTTCCATGGACATGCTGAGAGACGCCCATGCCCCAGAAGATGATCGACCGGGCACTGGAGGCGTAAAGCCGGGCCACCTCGCGCAACGTGCCTGCGGAAATGCCGCAGACCGGCTCCATGGCCTCCGGCGTGAACTCCCGGATCTTGTCTTTCAGCGCATCAAAACCGTCCACATGGGCCGCAATATACTGGCTGTCATACAGCCCCTCAGTGATGATCACATTGAGGATCGCATTCAGCATGGCCACGTCCGTGCCCGGCTTGAAGATCAGGCCGTAATCGGCATGGCGCATCAGCCCTTGCCCGCGCGGATCCATGACAATCAGCTTGGTGCCGTTCTGGGCCGCCTGCTTGATATAGGTTGCCGCGACCGGATGGTTCTGTTCCGGCCGGGCCCCAATCACGATCATGCAATCAGCATCTTCCGCCGCATTGAACGGTGCCGTCACCGCGCCCGAGCCTATGCCCTCCATCAGAGCTGCCACGGAAGACGCATGGCAGAGCCGGGTACAGTGGTCGACATTGTTGGTCTGAAAGCCCTGGCGGATCAGCTTCTGGAAAAGATAAGCTTCCTCGTTAGAGCCTTTCGCGGACCCGAATCCGGCTATGCCTGCCCCACCCTTGGCATCGAAACTTGCCTTCAGACCGGCGGCTGCCCGGTCCAGCGCTTCGTCCCAGGTTGCTTCCCGGAAATAGTCCAGATGGTCCTCCAGGGTCATGGACACATCCCTGCCCTTTGGCGCATCGTCCCGGCGGATTAGTGGCTTGGTCAACCGTTGTGGACTAGAGACATAGTCGAAGCCGAAGCGGCCTTTCACGCACAGGCGGTTTTCATTGGCCGGGCCGTCGCGGCCATCCACCTTGACGATCTTGCCGTCTTCAACAGAAACGGAGGTCAGGCAGCCGACGCCGCAAAAGGGGCAGACACTGTCGACCGTCTCTTTCGGAAAGACCTCACGAACCTTGCCCGCCGTGTCCAGGAGGCTCTTTTCCATCAAGGCCCCCGTTGGGCAGGCAGACACACATTCGCCGCAGGCCACACAGGTGGACAGGCCCATCGGGTCGGCCAGATCAAAGACCGGAACCGTACGGGCGCCCCGGCCTGCCATGCCGATCACATCATTAACCTGCACGTCCCGGCAGGCGCGCTCACACAGGTTGCAGGCGATACAGGCTTCCAGATTGACCGCAATGGCCGGGTGGGAGATGTCCTGAACCGGTTTTTCACACGGCGCGAACCGGCTGCCGGTCACGCCGACCGCCTCAGACCACGCCCAGAAATCGCTGTCCGGGTCCGGATGACTGTCCCGGTCCGGCTGATCGGCCGCCAGCAGCTCGAACACCATTTCCCTGGCCTTGGAAGCCCGCTCGGTTGCCGTGTTGACGACCATGCCCTCTGACGGGAGGCGGATACAGGACGCCGCCAGTGTGCGCTCGCCTTCGATATCCACCATGCAGGCCCGGCAATTGCCGTCGGAGCGGTAGCCGGGCGCATCCTTGTGGCACAGATGTGGAATGGCAACGCCTTCACGCTTGGCCACCTGCCAGAGGGTTTCGCCCTCTTCGGCTGTCACATCCCTTCCGTCGAGAGTGAAAGGAATCCGGCTCATCTTTTCAGCTCCTCCTGGAAAAACCTGAGCACCGACATGACCGGGTTGCTGGCCGCCTGCCCGAGGCCGCAGATGGACGCCGAGCGCATGACCGCATCAAGATCACCGATCTTGCTGCTATCCCAGCTGCCCTCCCCCAGAAGCTGCTCCATCTTCTCCGTGCCCGAGCGGCAGGGCGTGCACTGGCCGCAGCTTTCATGTTTGAAGAAACGCATCAGATTGAGGGCAACTTCGCGCATGTCATCCTGATCCGAAAACACAACAATGGCGTGGCTGCCGATGAAACAGCCATGTTTGTCAAGCGTGCCGAAATCCAAGGGCACGTCGGCCAGAGAGGCCGGCAATATGCCGCCCGACGCGCCGCCCGGGAGATAGGCCTTGAATATATGCCCGTCCTCCATACCGCCGCAGAATTCGTCCAGAAGCTCGTTCATGGTGATGCCGGCGGGAGCCAGTTTCACGCCCGGCTCTTTCACCCGCCCGGAGACAGAAAAGGATCTGAACCCCTTGTGGCCCCGCCGCCCCTGATCTGCGAACCAGTCCGGGCCCTTTTCCAGGATGTCACGGATCCAGAACAGGGTTTCCACATTGTGGTTGAGGGTCGGACGGCCGAACAGCCCTACCTGGGCAATGAAAGGCGGCCGGTGGCGCGGCAGGCCGCGCTTGCCCTCGATGGATTCGATCATCGCGCTTTCTTCGCCGCAAATATAAGCGCCCGCGCCGCGGCGCAGTTCGATGCCGATCTCTGTCACAAGACCTGCGTCCTGGAGGGCTGCGATCTCCCGGGCGAGGATTTCAAGGACGGCCGGATATTCATCGCGCATATAGATATAGATCCGCGCGGCACCGATCGCGTGGGCGGCAATCAGCGCGCCTTCCAGCAGCCGGTGCGGGTCGCGTTCCAGATGCTCCCGGTCCTTGAACGTGCCAGGCTCGCCTTCGTCGCCATTGACGGTGACATATTTCGGCCCCGGCAGATCCTTGACGATCTTCCATTTCGTACCCGTCGGAAATCCAGCACCGCCCAAGCCTCGCAGGCCTGCTTCCAGGGCCTTGTCGGCAATGGTGGCCGCATCAAAATGCCCGGCCCGTACCCGTTCCAGAAGCCGATAGCCCCCCGCCGCCCGGTAGCCCTCCAGATGGATATAGCCGGGCAGCACCGGGGTATGAGCGCCTTCAAAGAGGGCCGCGCGCACGGACAACTCGCTGGCGCCGTCCACCGCCCGCTTGCCGACCTGCACGGCCGGGGCTCCGGCGCAACGCCCGATACAGGGCACTTTCTGAATGCGGACCTTGGCCGGGTCGACCCCATCCTTGAGCGCAGTTGCCAGCGCGTCGGTGCCTTTGAGCGCACACGCGATGCTGTCGCAGACCCGGACCGTCAGCGGAGCCGGTTCCGGCTCGCCTTCGCGCACGATGTCGAAATGGTGATAGAAGCTCGCAACCTCATAGACCTCGGCCTGGGACAGGCGCATCTCTTCAGCGAGCGCCCGCAAATGCCGGGCCTGAAGGCATCCATGCGCGTCCTGGATCTTATGAAGATGCTCAATGAGCAGGTCTCTACGGCGGGGCTCTGCCCCCAAGAGTGCCTGAACCTCACGCAGGGCCGCTTCGTCCAATTGCCGCCCTTTTGGCTGGGACGGCTTCCGCGAAAGCCCCTTGCCGAAAGACATTGCGTTTCTCCCACACTCCGGACCCGGCTTTTTGAGCGTTTCGCGTCCCGACAGGGTCAATCCGGTTCAACACGGTCCGCTCAAAGGCGCCAGAGCCGGCTCTCATTCGCTCCTGGCAGGCGGGCGCCACCGGCTTGCGGTGAGGCTTACCTTGATAGTTGGCTCTGGATGCTAGCGGCGCAAAAAGGGGCTGTCTGTTTGAAAAACGACAACGGACCTCCAAAAGCTGACGCATTGGGGATGACGCATCGCTTACCGCCCGGCGGACAGCTCCAGGACCTCATCACTGCCGAGCAAGACGGTGTCAGGCGGTCAGGTGCGAAAAGGCAGCCACGACACGTTCATAGACGGGACGTTTGAACGGCACGATCAGCTCGGGCAACCGCGCCGCATCTTCCCAGCGCCAGGCGCTGAATTCCGCTGAGTGACCGTCTGGCGGCGTCAGGATGTTGATTTCCTCTTCCGATCCGTCAAAGCGGTAGGCTACCCAGCGTTGGGCCTGCCCCCGGTATTTGCCCTTCCGGCTCTTCTCGACCACCTCAGGCGGATAATCATAGGCAAACCATTCCGGCGCCTCTTCAAGAAGCGTCACCGAGCGGATCGAGGTCTCTTCGTAAAGTTCCCTGCGGGCGGCTGCTTCAGGGACTTCCCCCTTGTCGATGCCGCCCTGGGGCATCTGCCAGGCGTAGTCATAGTTCGAAGAGCTTCCGCCATCATCGCGGCTGCCGATCCAGACCTTGCCGTCATGATTGATCAACATGATGCCGACACAGGGCCGGTAGGGAAGTCCGTCTTCTGGGGAGGGAAAGCCTGGTCCAAGTGCACGCTTTGTCACAAAAACACCTGTCTGATACTCAATTCCAAGATTTACCGGTCAATGGTTGCGCTGACCGGCACCAGTTGCAGTCCACGCTCTTCCAGATCCCGCACCCATTTTTCCAGCTGGCGCACGGTAACCGGAAGCGCCGAGCCCGAGGCAACCGCGACGCCCTTTGACCGCGCAATGCTTTCAAGCTGCAGCAGTTTGGCGTCGATGCTGTCATCCCGGGGCACTTCATCCAGAACCACATCAACCCCGGAAAAAGGGACACGCAGATCGGCCGCAGTTTCCGCGGACAAACTGCGGGACGATGTGCCGTTGTCGACAAACATCAGCCCCCGCGACTTGAGCTTTTCCAGAAGGTACTGAATCGACGGTTTGGTGGAGGTGAACCGGGCGCCCATTTCCGGAATGGTGCCGACATAATTCGTCATCCGGGTGAGCAGGAAGGCCAGACGGTCAAGCATCTCATCCGGCTTCAAGCTGACCAGAAGCGTCTGCGGGCCCGGGTCATTGTCAGGAAAATCAAACGGCTCCAGCGGCAATTGCAACAAAAGCTCGTGGCCGCGGGTACGGGCCTGCTGCATCCACTGGTCAAGGTCTTCCCCGTAAGGGGCCATCGCGAAGGTGACATCTGCCGGCAAGGTATCGATCGCATTCAGGGTTCCGGCTTCACTCAGCCCCAGACCGTTCAAAATGACGGCGATTTTCGGAATCGATGTGAATTCACGCACCACTGGACGGGAATAGGCATCAAGAGGCCGCACACCCGCATCGCTGATTTTCGGAAGGAAACCATAGCTTGAGCGTTCGCTGACCCGTGTGTCCGGATTGATCGACAGGCTCGTGACCGGGGCATCACTGCCCAGCCCATCCGGCCTCTGGATCATCTCATAGCGGGGGCCCATCAGGTCTTCGGCCGACTTCTGCCTCAGGCTCGGGCCCAGATCCCCGCCAAGGCCCGGTCGGATTTCGACAACCTCAATGTCCTGCGAGGTCACCCCTTCAACAATCGTATCAAGGGGAATGACCGCCACAGGCTCGCCGCCCAGCGGGTCCTCCACCACCATGATCCAGATCAGAGTAGTCGTGACAAAGACACTCAGGACACCGGCCCCGATTAGACCGAAGGGCAGCCTGACCAGCCGCCGTTTGCCCATTCCTAGGGGAGCTGTGAGATCTTCTCTCGACATGTCGTCCTGAGCCTTTTGACCGGCACGGTGCCAGCCGCATCATTGTTATTGGAATACGCAGAACGAGACAGGACCGCTGCGCACCACAACCCGGCGCGCAGCTGAAAGATAATGATCAGTTTTTGACGGCCGCGCTGTCGGAGACCGGCGGGAAGGCGCTGTTCACCTGAACGCCCCGCAGAAGGTCAAGGGCCAGGTTCAGCTGGGTGTCGTCCTTCGGATCCGGCGGCACGTAGGCCTGGCTGCCGGACTGCTCTTCCCCATCTGCTTCCAGATGCCCGCGCAGGCCCGCTTCGCCCTTGGTATCGACCCGGCCCACAAGCTCTTCGGGAAGATCCTGCAGGGCTTCGATGTCGGGCACGATGCCTTTGGCCTGGATAGAGGTGCCGGACGGCGTGTAGTAGCGGGCCGTTGTCAGACGGATCGCTCCATTCGCGCCGAGCGGAATGATCGTCTGAACGGACCCCTTGCCGAAGGACCGGGTGCCGAGGATGGTGGCCCGGCGGTGATCCTGCAGCGCACCGGCCACGATTTCCGACGCCGATGCCGAGCCGCCATTGACCAGAACGATCACCGGCTTGCCATCGGTCAGGTCCCCTGCCCGCGCGTTGTAACGCTGGGTCTCGTCGGCCTCACGGCCACGGGTGGAAACGATCTCGCCCCGGTTGAGGAATGCGTCGGACACGGCAATCGCCTGATCCAGCAGACCGCCCGGATTGTTCCGCAGATCAATGACGTAGCCTTTGACATTGTCCTCACCAAGTTTGCTGGTGATTTCCTCAATGCCTTTCTTCAGGCCGTCGAAGGTCTGTTCGTTGAACTGGGTCACGCGGATATAGCCGACATCATCGCCTTCTTCGCGCCAGCGCACGGAGCGGATGCGGATAATGTCGCGTGTGATGGTGATATCGAGCGGCTCGGCCCGCCCTTCGCGGCGGATGGTGACCACAATGTCAGTATTGACCGGGCCGCGCATTTTCTCGACCGCTTCATTCAGGGTCAGACCCTGAACCTGTTCGCCGTCAATGTAGGTGATCAGGTCCCCGGCCATAACGCCTGCCTTGGCCGCTGGCGTGTCATCGATCGGCGAGACCACCTTCACCAGGCCGTCTTCCATGGTGACCTCAATGCCGAGGCCGCCAAATTCACCGCGTGTCTGCACCTGCATGTCGCGGAAGCTTTTCGGCGACATGTAGCTGGAATGCGGGTCCAGCGATGTCAGCATGCCATTGATGGCGCTTTCGATCAGCTGGGCATCATCAGGCACTTCCACGTAGTCGGAGCGCACGCGCTCAAACACGTCACCGAACAGGTTCAGTTGCCGATAGGTGTCAGTTGCGGCCGCATTGGCAGCAGCGGGCACGTTCAGCTGCATCTGGGATATGGTCGTGATAGCCGCGGCCCCCATGAGGGCACCCACCAGCAGCAAGGAAGCTTTCCGTATCATCCGCGAGCCTTTTCTTCTTCTGTGCGCGCCCACCAGGGGGTAGGATCGATCGCACGGCCGTCCTTCCGAAATTCAACATATAGGATCGGCTGGGTCGAGCCCAAGCCAATTGTCGATGCGCTTGCCCATTGGGTCGCACCCATTACACCGACCGGTTCCCCGGTCAAAACAAACTGCCCCAATTCCACATCGATCCGATCCAGCCCGGCGAGGAGCACATGGTAGCCGTCGCCGGTATTCAGGATCAAGAGCTGACCGAACGAGCGGAACGGCCCTGAATAGACAACCCAGCCATCAGCGGGCGATGTTACATTAGATCCGGGTCTTGTGGCGATAGATTGACCTTCCGTCAAACCGCCAAATTCGTCATTCTGCCCGAAATCCGTCATCAGGGTTCCGGCAACTGGCCGGGGCAGCCGGCCTTTTGCCTCTTCAAAAGTGATCGCCGGCGCCAGCCGCCCCGGGTCGGCGAAAGGGTCGAAGTCCCGCGAAGCGTTCCGCTTTGCAGTCAACGCCGCCTGCCGGGATTTTTCCGCCGCGTCCCGGGCGCTGGCAATTTCCGCTTCCAGATTAGAAATCAGCTCCTGAAGCGAGCCGGCCTGGGCCGCCAATTGCGCCGAGCGCCGTTTCTCCTGTTCCAGCACCTTCACTGACTTTTGATGTTCCTGCCTTTTGGCCCTCAAGAGAAGCTCCAGGCGGGACTTTTCCTCAGCCAATCGCAAGGCATCTCCGCGAAGACGCTGTTTTTCCGTATCGATCACGGCTTTCAAGCGCTGCAATTCCGCAAGATCGGCGGCGAGCGCTTCCGTTTCCACCTTCAATTCCGGCATGACCGCATTGAGAAGAATCGCACTGCGCACGGCAGACAGCGCGTCGCTGGGCCGGATCGCAAGGGCTGGCGGCGGGCGCTTGCCGATACGCTGCAGCGCTGCCAGCACTTCCGACAGCACATCCCGGCGGGAAATCAGCGACAGGCGCACAGCGTCCTCGTTCTCCCCCAGGCTTGTCAGGCGGCGCTCCGTGTCGGTCAACTGGGTTTCAAGCCCCTTGATCCGGTCCGAGGTCCCGATGATCTTCGAATTCAGGGTTTCCCGGTCCCGGTCAAGCGCCTGGATTTCCCGGGCAATCGCCTGCTGCCGGTCCGAGGAGACTTCGATATCCTTTGACAGGGCCGCAAGTTCCGCCTCGCGCTTTTTCTTGCGATCCAGAACCTTGTTGATTTGCGCGCTGTCGGGCGCAGCAGCATTCGTGCGCTCATCCAGGCTTTCGCTGGCAGCCACCAGCCCCGGAGCCATCGCAAGACAGACAAGCACAAGGCCGACAAACGGCACATATCCATGCCATTTCCCACGCCCTGGATGCACGGCCTTGCTGCGATCCGGTTTCAAATTGCCTAAGCTCCCAAAGGTTTATGTCTTTCTGCGATACGACATCTTGCGTAAATGAAGCGTTTACTCAAGTGACCGTTCTGTTAATCCGGCTCCCGCCTCGCAGCCACGGCTTCTCCAGGAAGCCGCCTCACCCTTCTAAAGCATCGTGCGGCCTTTTGAACGCACAAAGATGCCTGGTCCCTTTAAAAGCGATCAACTTTACGATGCCATCCCGTTTCCGGCACAGGACCTATTGATCAGCCTCCTTCGATACGGCCGGAATACGGCGAGATACGGGCAGAAACACGTTTTGCCGGTATTTTGAACCGGTTATGACCGTAAATTTCAGCCGATTCCGGTTCTTTCACACGCTTGTCCCCAGCCACCCTTGCCGAAGGCCGGGGCATCCAGCGCGCCCCCATTGCTGTTCTCATGGGGCCGGATGGCGGAATACAAGATCCTGCGGATCAGGGCGCGGCGCACCGGGGTCAAGCACGGCCCCCAGCCGTTCGGCCAGCCTGCGCGAGCGCTTGTTCTCCGGGTCCATATAGCTGACCAGGGTGGACAGACCCAGCGTCCCAAAGGCCCAATCTCTCATCGCCTGCGCGGCTTCAAAAGCCGCGCCCAGACCTTCGCCATGGTCATAAACAAACCAGCCGATTTCCTTTTCGGGAAAAAGCGGACCGTGATTGATGCCAATCTGCCCCAGGCACACACCGGTGGTGCGGTCCTCAATCATCAGCGCGCCATGGCCACAAAGGGTCCAGAGCGCCACATCATTGCAGAACATGCCCCAGGCGGCCGTATCATCCATGGGCCCGCCCATATACTGCGCCCGTTGCGAGCCCATCAGCGCGGCATAATCCGGCCAGTCTTCCAGCGTCATGGGACGCAGCAAAAAGCGCTCGGTTTCAAGGGTCGGTATCATCATCACACCTATGTTTCCTGGCCGGGACACAGGATTGGGTTTCAGGAAAATGCCATGGCCCTCAGGTTTGGGGCCATAGTGTCTTTGCGTTGACCTTTCTGAAGTCACGCCGCGAAAGCAGCACATCCGCAGAAACGTGACGCGCTGCAAGAGTTTTTAAGACTGGTCATACCCGGTGATAGGGATGCCCGGACTGGATGGTCATGGCCCGGTAGATCTGTTCGGCCAGCAGGATACGGGCGATCTGATGGGGCCAGGTCATGGCGCCCAGGGCCAGGATCAGATCTGCCCGGGCGAGCAGCTCCGGCCCATGGCCATCCGCCCCGCCAATGGCAAAGACCACATCGGGCGTGCCCTGGTCCTTCCAGTCTTCCAGCTTGCGGCTGAACTGCGGGCTGGTCAGGTTGCGGCCGTTTTCGTCCAGAACCACCAGACGGCTGCCTGCAGGCAAAGCGGTCACCAGCGCCCGCGCCTCTTCCGCCTTGCGGTCCTCCGCGCGCTGCGCACGGCTTTCGGGAAGTTCGGTCAGGAGCAGACCTGTGACCCCAAGACTGCGGCCGGTTTTGCGCGCACGGTCCAGATAGCGGTCCAGAAGGTCCTTGTCCGCACCGGATTTCATCTTGCCGATGCAGGAGAGTGTGAAGCGCATGAAGTCCCTGCCGGAGCGGATCCGGCCTTTCGTGTCCGCTTGTTGTGCAGCCCCGGCGCAGACCTGCTTTCAGGACAGATCCCGAAAGCAAAGCCTGTCAGGCCGGATCAGCCGATATATTGCGGCGCCTCGTCCGTCTCCGGAGCCCACATCTTTTCCAGATTGTAGAACCCGCGAACTTCCGGACGGAAAATATGAACGATGACATCGCCTGCATCGATCAGAACCCAGTCACAGGTGGCTTGTCCTTCCACCGTCGCCGAGCCGGCCCCAGCCGCTTTCAGATCTTTGAGCAAGTGATCCGCAATGGCGCCCACATGACGATGGGACCGCCCGGACACAATCACCATGTGATCCGCAAGGGAACTTTTACCGGCAATGTCGAGAGTAACCAGGTCCTCAGCTTTGGAATCATCAAGACTGCTCAGAACCGTATCGAGGAGGCCTGCCGCAAGATCAGCGCTTACGGTAGCCTGCAGGGGGTTGGACAATTCAGTCCGCCCGCTTTCAAAGGTCATGGTCAGGTGTAGTGCCTTTCGCCGTTTGTGCCGTCCTGCTGCCAACGTCGTCACGAACCAGATTGGCCGGTTGAAACGTCACCCGTTTTGGATGCAGGACCGGTTGACCGTACCTCGGCCGCGAGTGCCGCGACCGTCCTTATAATACCGCTTCCCGTTTGGCATTTTCAAGACAAGGTATTTTCCTTGGCAGTTTTGCCACCTACGCGCCGCGCCCGTTCCGCAAATCCGTTGAGGAGGTTTGATCAAGAGGCGTGTGCAAAAACGTCCAGACCGGAGGCTCCATATCGGGCAAAAGAGGGGCGTCTTCTTCGGGAAGCCTATAATTTTCAAAGACTTTGGCCATGGGCGACGACAGGACCGACAGGGACGCGCCCGGTCTGTCGACAATGGCGATCGGCACGGAGCCGACGATTGCGCGCCAATCCTGCCAGCGGTGGAAGCCAGCCAGGTTGTCCGCGCCCATCACCCAAACGAATCGCACGGCCGGGCGCATAGCCCGCAAGGCCATGACCGTGCGCGCCGTATAGGGCGTGCCCAGAACGGTCTCATACGCGGTAACTTTCATGCGTGGGTGATTTGCCATGGCACCCGCCATATGAAGGCGCATTTCCAGCGGTGCCAGATCCGCATGGCTCTTGAGCGGGTTGCCCGGAGTGACCAGCCACCAGACCTGATCGAGACCGAGACGCTTCAGCACGGTTGCGGCCACCAGGCGGTGGCCGGAATGGGGCGGGTTGAAGGACCCGCCAAACAGACCGATACGGTTGCCCGGTTCGGCATGGGGCAGCTTCAACCAGTCGCGGTTGAGCTCCGCCCCCAGGCTCAAGGGGCTCATGGGCGTGTCTGACCCGCTCCGTGGACCTTGTATTTGAAGCTCGTCAGCTGTTCAACTCCGACCGGCCCACGCGCATGCATGCGCCCGGTGGCAATGCCAATTTCCGCCCCCATGCCGAATTCCCCGCCATCGGCAAACTGGGTGGAGGCGTTGTGCAGCACAATGGCGGAATCGACCTCCGCCAGAAACCGGTCTGCCGCGTGCTGATCATCGCTCAGGATGCAATCGGTATGGCTCGACCCATACTGCGCGATATGCGCCATGGCCGCGTCCAGTCCGGACACCACCTTCACCGACAGGATCTTGTCGAGATATTCGGTGGACCAGTCCGCTTCCGTCGCCGGGATCACATTGCTGCAAAGGCTGAGCACCGTTTCGCAACCACGGATCTCGCAGCCCTTTTCTTGAAGGGTCGCCGCAATCGCCGGCAGGTGGCTTGCCGCGACAGCCTCATCAACCAGAAGGGTCTCCAGCGCGCCGCAAATGCCGGTGCGCCGCAATTTCGAATTGACCACGATCTCGACCGAGCGCGCCAGATCCGCCCCCCGGTCGACAAAGATATGCACCAGCCCCTCCAGATGGGCGAAGACCGGCACGCGCGCGTCCCTTTGCACCCGCTCCACCAGGCTCTTGCCACCTCTGGGCACAATCACGTCCAGAGTTCCCCCAAGGCCGGTCAGCATCTCGCCGACAGCCGCCCGGTCGGTCACCGGCACGATCTGGATTGCGTCTTCGGGCAGTCCTGCGGCGGCCAAGCCTTCCTGCAAGGCCGCATGGATGGCCCGGTTGGAGCGGATGGTGTCCGATCCGCCGCGCAGCACCACCGCATTGCCCGCCTTCAGGCACAGAGCCCCGGCATCCGCCGTCACATTCGGGCGGCTTTCATAGATGACGCCGATCACCCCAAGCGGCGTGCGCACCCGTTCGATCCTCAACCCGTTCGGCCGCTCCCAGGCCGCGATCACACTGCCAACCGGATCGGCCAGCGCCACGATGTCTTCCAGCGCCCGCGCAATGGCTTCGATCCGCTCTTCGCTCAAGCAGCCCCGGTCCAGATAGGCTGCTGTCTGGCCGTTGGCAGTCATGGCGGCGACATCTTCCCGGTTTTCCTTCAGGATCTTCGGCGTCGCGGCGCGCACCGCCTTGGCCATTTCCTGAAGCGCCCGGTTTTTGACCTCGGCTGGCGCAGTTGCCAGAACCCGCCCGGCCGCCCGGGCACGCTGGCCGATTTCCGCCATCAGATCTCCGGTCGCCCCGGTTCCAACCTTGTCCAGCATCTCTGTCAACTCCCCAAATTGCGGCTCCTCGCAACCGCAGGTCTTGCCGCGTTGTAACGCGATCATGTGCAAAAGGCATCCTCAAGTTCCGTCTGCCTTTTCCCAATCCTTCAGTCCAGAACCGGCAGGTCCAGCACCAGATCGTCCCGGTGGATCATTTCCGCCCGGCCCGGATAGCCGACAATGGCCTCGATCTCCCGGCTGTTGCGCCCTGCGATCAGCCGTGCCTCATCCGCATCATAGGCAATCAGGCCCCGGCCTAGAATGCCGCCTTCCGGATCGCGCAAGATGACCGCGTCGCCCCGGGAGAACTGGCCGGACACTGCTGTGACCCCGGCGGGCAGCAGGCTCTTGCCCGATTTCATGGCGCTGACTGCGCCCTCATCCAGGCGGATGTCACCGCGCGGCTCCAGATGGCCGCCAATCCAGGCCTTGCGCGCGCTGGCGGGTGTCGCCTGTGCCGGAAACCAGGTGCCGCGCGCGCCCTCATCCAGCCGCCGCAGCGGGTGCAGTTCCTTGCCGGAGGTGATCACCATGGAGGTGCCCGCCGCCGTTGCGATCTTGCCCGCATCGATCTTGGTCTTCATGCCCCCGCGTGACAACTCCGATCCGGCACTGCCCGCCATGGCCTCGATCTCTGCCGTGATGCGCGGCACATGCGGCAAGAACACCGCCTCCGGGTCTTCTGCCGGCGGAGCCGTATAGAGCCCGTCAATATCCGACAGAAGCACAAGGCAATCGGCGCTTGCCATGGTGGCCACCCGGGCAGCCAGCCGGTCATTGTCGCCATAGCGGATTTCGGATGTGGCAACAGAATCGTTTTCATTGATGATCGGTACCGCCCCCATCTTCAACAATGTGCCGATGGTGGCCCGCGCATTCAGATAACGCCGCCGTTCTTCCGTATCCCCGAGCGTCAGCAGGATCTGCCCGGCCCGTTTGCCGTGGCGCCCCAGCGCCTCCGCATAGGCCTGGGCGAGCGCGATCTGCCCGGCCGCCGCTGAGGCCTGGCTTTCCTCAAGCTTCAAAGGCCCCTTGGGCAGGCCCAGCATGCCCCGGCCAAGGGCAATGGAGCCGGAGGAGACGATCAGCATGTCGGCCCCGCCGTCCGACAGAGCCACCACATCCGCAACCAGCGCCTCCAGCCAGCCACGCCGCAGCTCGCCGGCTTCCACCAGCAGGGCAGACCCAATCTTGATGACGATGCGCTTGTGCGCTTTGAGGTGGTGGGCGGCGGGTGCGGACATCAGGGGTGCCACCCCTCCTGTTCGGGGGCTGGCACCTGATTGGCCGCCTCTTCCTTGTCCCGGTCGATAGCCCGCATGATCATGCGCAGCGCCCGGTCCACATTCAATCCGCTGGTGGAAGACAGGATCAGGGGCTTCTGACCGCAGGCCGCTTCCAGGCTGGCCGCCTGCTCCGCAATCAGGTCCTCGGTCAGGGCGTCACATTTGGACAGGGCGACAATTTCCGGCTTGTCGACAAGCCCGCCGCCATAGGCTTCCAGTTCGCCGCGCACCACCTTGTAGGCCTCGCCCGGATCTTCCACACCGGACCCGTCGACCAGATGCAGCAGCACCCGGGTCCGCTCAACATGGCCCAGGAACCGGTCGCCGAGACCCGTGCCCTCATGAGCCCCTTCGATGAGGCCTGGGATATCGGCCATGGCAAAGCTGTTCCCGTCAATCTGGACGATGCCGAGATTGGGGTGCAAGGTGGTAAATGGATAGTCGGCAATTTTCGGCTTGGCAGCCGAGACCTTGGACAGGAATGTGGACTTGCCCGCGTTGGGCAGACCGACCAGACCGGCATCGGCAATCAGCTTCAACCGCAGCCAGATCCATTTTTCCGCGCCCTCAAGACCCGGATTGGCCCGGCGCGGCGCCTGATTGACCGAAGACTTGAAATGGGCGTTGCCGAAGCCGCCATTGCCGCCTTTCAGGAGCAGCACCCTCTGGCCAAGTTCGGTCAGATCCGCAATCAGCGTTTCGTTGTCCTCTTCCAGAATCTGCGTGCCGATGGGCACTTGCAGCACCACATCCTTACCATGGGCCCCTGTGCGGTTGCGGCCCATGCCGTGAATGCCGGTCTCCGCCTTGAAATGCTGCTGGTAGCGGTAGTCGATCAGCGTGTTGAGGCCGTCGACACATTCGACGATCACGTCACCGCCCTTGCCGCCATCGCCGCCGTCAGGGCCGCCATATTCAATGTATTTCTCGCGCCGGAAGGATACGCAGCCCGCACCGCCATTGCCGGAGCGCACATAGATCTTGGCCTGATCAAGGAATTTCATTGTTCTTCTCTTGTCCTGTTGTCAGGCCCGACCCTTGGGTCAGCGGCCAGTCAAAAACGCGTCCCGGGAAAGTTCCAAACGGACCGCCGGCACGGCCCCACCCCGTGAAAGGCTGTCGCAGCCAACATCGGCCACTTTCTGAAAGCCGATTTTTTCCGCCACGCTCAGGGAGGCCCGATTGTCGGTCATAGCCTCGCAGGCAACGCGCGTGTGGCCCGTCTTTTCAAACAGCCAGGCGACCGCTGCCGCAACAGCCTCGCTCATGAAGCCCTTGCCCCAATAAGCCCGCCCAAGCCAATAGCCGATCTCCGGGGTGCCCTGCAACGCCTTGAAGCTGAAAGAGCCGATCATTTCGCCCTTATGGTCAATCTGAAATCCCAGTTCCTCAGCCGCGCGCCAGTCAGCCCAACGCTCCGCCGCCCGCTGCAACTTGGCCCGGCCCGCCTCCCTGTCATACGGATAGGGCACACGGGACAGCATCCTGGACACCTCATAGTCGCCCAAAAGCTCCGCGCATCGCTCAAGATCTGCCATCGACGGTTTGCGCAGCACCAAGCGTTCTGTGCGGATCACCTGCTCACCCATGCCCCTCTCCCTGAAGGTTTTCAAACCGGCTCCGGCTGAGGCTCAACCTGATCCCGGGCAGCTCTTCGCCCCGGGACCGGACCCGGATGGTGTAAGGCTTTTCCGATGCAAAACCGAGTTTCCGCAAGACCGCAAGAGAGGCAGGATTTTCGCACAGCGCCCCGCTTGCAACCTCTTGCGTAGCGGTTGCCGAAAACAGCCAACGCAGGGCCTCGCGGGCCGCTTCGCTCATATAGCCCTTGCCCCAGAAGGGCTTGCCCAGCCAATAGCCGAGGTCCGGCACCGGCTTGGACGAGCTGAAAGAGACCACCCCGGCACATCCTTCGCCCGCATCAATGGCAAAGGCGCGCTGACCGTCAGGCTCCATGGCGGAGGTTCTGGCAAACCAGTCCTGCGCATCGGCCAGCCCGTAAGGATGCGGCACCATGGAGAGCATCCTGGCCACGTCAAAATCCCCAATCCGTTCCGTGATCCCCGGCAGATCCGTTTGCGCAACAGGACGAAGGGTCAGGCGTTTTGTCTGAAGCACGGGCAAGCTCATACCGGTTCCCTCCGGGCTTCAAAATCCGCCCGATCCAGACGGACCACCACGTTGGAGACCTTCCGGTCAAGGGCTTTGGCAAAACGTTCCGTCATGCTGTAGGGCTTGAAGCCCATTTTGCGTAACAGGCCGCGGGAGCGGGTGTTGTCCTCAAAGGCTCGTGCGGCGATCGCATCGGTGCCATAAGCGTCAAACGCCCAGCCGAGCACAGTCTCCACCGCTTCGCTGGCATAGCCATGTCCCTGAAAAGGGCGGCCGATCCAGTAGCCAAGGGTTGGCAGGTCCGGCAAGTCGTCCAGATCCCCGGGCGCTTCCACCGCCACGATGCCGATAAAGACCCCTCCAAGGGTGACCACAAACACCGCCTCGGTCAGGAGTGGATCGGTGCCGACAACCGTGCTGACAAAGGCCTCCGCCTCCCCGTCCATATAAGGCCAGGAGGTGCCCGTCAGCCAACGGGCGATTTCAAAATCCCGGCCGCCCAGATCTGCCAGCGCGGGGGCGTCCCGGCTTTCCAGCGGCCGCAGCAGCAGGCGCCGCGTTTTCAACTCCGGCTGCGTGATCATCGGCCCTGCCCCCAGTCTTTCAGCGACGACCAAACCGCCCGTTCCAGCGTGTAGCGCTCGATAGGAACGGAGCCGCCGGCCCCAAGAGACCGGATCATCGACTGGTCCCGGAACTGAAAACCGGATTTCACCAGAACCCGGCGCGAGGCCGGGTTGGTGACCCTGCAGGAGCCCTGCAATTCATCAATATCGTGATAGGTAAAGGCGTGGTCGACCAGCGCATGCACCGCTTCCGTCGCAAATCCCTGCCCCCAGAACGGTTCGCCCAGCCAGTAGCCCACATGAACCGTCCCATCCAGTTCCAGCCGGGCGTAGCGGGCAATGCCCATGAGCCGGCCCGTGCTTTTCAGCCGGATCGCAAACATCGCGGAATGGGGTTTGTGAAGGTCAGCCTTGGCAATCACCTCCCGGCCGTCCTGGGCGGAGAACGGGTGAGGCATGGTCGACAGGTTTGCCGCCACCTTCTTGTTATTGGCCAAAAACACCAGATCGGCCAGATCGTCCCTGCGCAGCCGATCAAGGCGCACACGAACCGCTTCCTGCGGCAACGGGGCCGCTGTCAAACTGCTCTCGTCTAATAAACCGTCACTTTCAACAACCATCTTATCCTCCAGCCAAACACATCAAGGGAGAGATGGCGTCCCATCTCTCCCTTGCATCTTCGACTGGTCTTGATTGCTGACCTGTCTCGAAATGCCGGGGTCTGAGGGACGCCGGCGCTTCGAAACTTCACGTCGGCTTTACTCCGCAGCTTCCGCTACCGGGACCACATTAATGAGGGTTCGTTTGTTGGCCGCTGCCTTAAACTGAACCTTGCCTTCCACGGTCGCGAAAATGGTGTGATCCTTGCCCATGCCCACGCCGGTGCCCGGATGCCACTGCGTGCCCCGTTGACGTGCGATGATGTTGCCCGGAATCACGGCTTCGCCACCATATTTCTTGATGCCGAGACGGCGGCCAGCTGAGTCGCGGCCGTTGCGGGATGAACCGCCTGCCTTCTTGTGTGCCATCGTGAGAACTCCTCGTTCTTCGAATTCTTAAATCAACAGTCCTGAAACGGCGGCTTAGTTGCCAGCCAGTTCCTTGGCCTGTTCAACCCAGTTGTCGCGCTCGATGCGGCCCTTGAAGTTCAGGACCTCGTCAACGCGGGCGATGTCTTCCGCAGAGAAGTTGATGATCTGCTCATAGGTCATGATACCCAGAGCGTTCAGTTTCTTCTCAAGGACCGGGCCGACGCCGGAGATCTTTTTCAGATCATCCTTCGTGTCCGGTGCGGTGAAGAGCGGCTCGACAGCGGCCTCTTCTTTTTCCTCAGCCTTTGCTGCGGCTTTTGCAGCAGGGGCTTTTTCAGCTTCTTCAGCCTTCGGCGCAGCCTTTTTCGGCGCTGCCGTCTTGGCCGGCTTGGCACCGCCGGTCAGGATGTCGGTCACCTTGACAAGGGTGAAGGACTGACGGTGGCCGTTGCGGCGGCGGGAGTTCTGACGCCGGCGCTTCTTGAAAATGATGATCTTGCGGCCGCGGCCCTGATCGACCACTTCCGCAACCACGCTCGCCCCTTCAACGGTCGGAGCGCCAACGGTGGTGTCGGTGCCGTTGCCGACCATCAGAACCTCATCAAAGGTGACGGTGCTGCCGGCTTCGGCGTCGAGTTTTTCGACCCTGAGCAGGTCGTCTGCGGCAACAGTATATTGTTTGCCACCGGTTTTGATTACAGCGAACATGTCGCGCACGTCCTTCTTTTCGTTTTTGAACATGCCGGACACAGCCCCCATGGCCTGCCTTCCGGCTGTTTTCAGATCGAACTGAGGCGCCTGCCCTTGCCGGATTTCCATCCGCCAGGAAGATCTTTGTGTCGGGTTGCAAGAAGCTTGAAAAGCCCGCCAGGCCTTGATCGACTAAGAAAGCCCGAGAAAGCCAAACCTTTTCGAGCCCGCGCACTATAGCCAGCCAGCCTTCTTTGTCAAACGGAATTCTGCCCCCCGGTCCGGCAAGGCTCGGGAGCCCCCCCCCGGATCAGGACTTCTCTGCACACGCTTTCACTCGTCACCCTGATCTGAAGGTCGTCTCATTGTCCTGCGCGTTCAGAACGAACTTCAAAGACATGAGGATGACTGGCAAGTCTATGTTTCTTTTTTTGTGTTCGGAACTGAAATCCGCTACGGCGCGCGCTGTACAAATCAGGCGTATGTCAACACCACCACACCAGGCAGAGGGCTGGTCCGCCCACCGGTCAGGACGGTCTTTTGCGCGGTTTCTATGCGGATTCCACCCGGTTTCTGGGCGCCGTCTGGCCGCCGGGACGGCAAAACCTGCAATCCCGGTGAAGAATGCAAATCGGGACTTGCGGCTCTCAAAGAGTGTGTCTATGGTCCGCGCCACTTGAGACCCGTTTTTGTCGCAAGGACCGCGGAGAGGTGCCGGAGTGGTTGAACGGGGCGGTCTCGAAAACCGTTGAGCGCGCAAGCGTTCCGGGGGTTCGAATCCCCCTCTCTCCGCCATAAACTTATGATTTTATTCAGCAAAATATGTTGATAGGCTTAGGGTAATTATACACCTATTGCGTGCATTGCCGTTTCCCGTGACAACATAGAAACAACACGCAAGGTCTTGCATACCCCACTGAATTTTCGGAGCCGTCTGGTTCGCGCCATTTCAAGCCACAGCCGTGAGAGATGCCGAGAGAATTGCTACTGTGCAATTCCGGCAGAATCGCGTCATGGTATCAACCAAGGCAAGCATTGCGATGAATGACAACCTGGATCGACTCCAAAAGAAACTCGAAGGTGATGGCCCAGCAGAGAAGCAAGTCTTTCTGATAAAGCTCATGCATGAGTTCGAGACAGCGCCCGATTTCGGCGACAAGTATGTGGCTGACGCGAGTTCTGCAACCCAAAGATGGATTGCCCGTATTGGTGCGCTATTGTCGCGAGTGGGTATCCTACACAAGGTTGCTTTCCAATCCCAAAGACAGACCTCCGTTCAATTCTGCTCGATCGTGAGAGAACCGTTCCGTCAGCTAATACTGGCGACGGCAGAGGAAATAAAGCTGGAGCTGGAATTAGATGGTCACGAGGATTTGTGCCAAGTTTATAGCTCTCAGCAGCAGTACGACTTCCTACGTGAGCTCAAGGAAATCATATTGGGTGCGCAAAATGAAGTTTTCATCGTTGATCCATATTTTGCCGGCCAAGCCTTCGAAACTTACCTCGGCCCTTTGGGCGGGAGCTGCTCAATCCGAGTCCTTTGCAGCAAATACTCGAATGAAGTGTGAGCGTCCGTTGAACCCGACCTGCCGCTTTTCGATTTGGTGCGTTAAGTGTCCGCTTAATTAAATGGACATTTAAGGGCCCTTAATGAG